>NZ_CP089291.1:3855741-4189390 GCF_022818495.1 Fodinisporobacter ferrooxydans
TGAAACACAAAGGAAAACATCCGTGCTTTCATTCATTCACGGTTACTGGAACATCCAATCTTTCAAACATGGAGCGTACATTCTTGTCTTCGATTGCTTCTTGCCATGGATCCTGCGTAACAGCCAAAGCTTTATCCAATCGTTCAACAAATGATTTTCTCGTATCCGGATTGTCTAATACCTGTTTGATCTGTTCCAATCCGACGCGTTCGACCCAGTGTGAGGTTCTCTCCAGATATTTCGCTGATTCTCGGTAATACTGCAAGAATGCAGCCGACCATTCGAGCACTTCTTCACTTGATTTGACTTTACAAAGCAATTCAGCTGCACGTAAGTGGATACCGCCATTACCGCCTACATAGATTTCCCAACCACCGTCAACTCCGACAACGCCAACGTCTTTGATGCCAGACTCCGCACAATTTCGCGGACAAGCGGAGACAGCCATTTTTACTTTGTGTGGGGTTTGTATCCGTTCAAATCGTTTTTCCATATCAATTCCCATCTGGATCGAATTTTGTGTTCCAAATCGGCAAAAATCAGCGCCTACGCATGTTTTAACCGTTCTCAAAGCTTTTCCATACGCATAGCCGGACGGCATATCCAGGTCTGCCCAAACATTTGGCAGATCTTCTTTCTTGATCCCCAACAAGTCAATCCGCTGACCGCCTGTGATTTTGACCATCCGTGCCTGATACTTTTCAGCCACGTCAGCAATTCGGCGCAATTCATCAGGATTCGTCACTCCACCATACATTCGGGGAACAACGGAATATGTGCCGTCATTTTGAATATTGGCATGCAGACGCTCGTTGACAAAACGAGAATCCCGTTCATCTTCGTGTTCTTCCGGCCATACCATACCTAAATAGTAGTTAAGAGCTGGCCGGCATTTCGAACAGCCTTCCTTTTGCTCCCAATCTAAAACATACATCACTTCTTTGATTGTCGTCAGGCCCTTTGATTTGATCTCTTCGACAACTTCATCCCTGTTCAGAGTTGTACACGAACAAATCGGCTCTTTTTCAACTACTTGGAATCCATCACCCAATGTACACTTCAAAAGCTCTTCAACCAAAGGCTTGCATCCTCCGCAAGAACGACAAGCACCCGTGCATCCTTTTACCTTTTCTACCGAATCCAATCCCTGTTCTTGTATCGCTTGGACGATCGCACCTTTCGTCACACCGTTACAACCGCAAATCAATTCATCATCGGCCATTTCCGCTACGCCTGCGGAAGACACACCGCCAGCCTTACTTTGAGAACCCGCAAACAAGGATTTTAACTCGGAAACTTCCGCGCCATTGCGGACCATCTGAAATAAGCGGGTTCCATCGCTTGTATCTCCGAACAATACTGCACCAATAACGGTTTTGTCACGAACCAGCACTTTTTTATAAACTCCGGTAAAATCGTCCTGGAACCGGAATGCATATGTATCCGGCTGATCCATAAATTCACCTGCGGAAAACACATCGACACCTGATACTTTTAACTTGGTGGAAAGGACGGAACCTTCATACGGTTCGCTTTCCACACCGCAAATCCGTTTCGCCAAAACAGATCCTTGTTCATATAACGGTGCGACTAATCCATAGACAATTCCCCGGTGTTCCGCACATTCCCCGACTGCATACACATGAGGAATATTGGTTTCCAAAAAATCATTCACGACAATTCCACGGTTGACCTCAATGCCGCTCTCCTTGGCAAGAGTTACGTTTGGGCGAATCCCTACAGCCATGACAACAAGATCGGCTGCCAATTCATCTCCATCTTTAAAACGCAGCCCTTGTACGCGATCGCCTCCATAAATTTCTTCCGTTTGTTTATTCATTAAAAATTTCATCCCTTGCGATTCCAGCTCCGCTTGCAATAGCTTACTCGCTGTGGGATCTAACTGACGTTCCATCAGACAGTCAAACACATGCACGACTGTTACATCCATGGCAAGATTCAACAACCCGCGGGCAGCCTCTAGTCCTAATAGACCTCCACCAATGACAGCAGCCTTCTTGTATTTCTTTGATGCGGCCATCATCATTTCACAATCTTTGATGTCCCGGTAAGCAATAACACCGTCTTTTTCCACCCCTGGCAATGGAAGCATAAACGGATTTGAGCCTGTTGCCAAAATCAATTCATCATATGTCTCGACGATGCCCTGGTCTGTATACAGACATTGGTTTTCCGTATCGATTTGTGTTACCTTGTGGCCGGCATGCAATTGAATATTGTTTTCCTTGTACCAATCCCAGTCGTTCAAAACAATATCATGTATATTTGATTCTCCAGCCAATACATAGGAAAGTTGAATCCGATTGTAGTTGGGATACGGCTCCGCCCCAAATATGGCAATATCAAACGAATCTCTTGTCAGCTTTAAGATATGTTCGATACAGCCAACTCCTGCCATTCCGTTTCCTATCAATGCCAATTTTCTTTTGCCCATCTCTTCCACTCCTTGATTTCTAATCTATTTCCAGGCCGGCTTTCACTTTGGCTAACAATCCCAATAAAAAACGATCATGGATAGCGTTGATACTATATTCATGTTGAAGCTTTTACTCGCCATCGACTCAATCTCCTTTGATCAGACTGACTCAGAAGCAATCACTCTATTATGTCACTTTATATAACATATAAAGTTATGAATATTATTATAATTGTTGTTTACACTAATTTCAATATAATTATGTAAAAAAACTTAACATATATTTTATGTTTTCTTCGGACATCTTTTAACCATGGATCAATCAATAAAACACATTAAAATTCCATTACCAACCTAAAATTAAAAAAAGAACTCTGGATAGAGTTCTCAAATTTGTATATCTCTTAAAAACTCCTGTATAAGTGCGTGTTCAAAAAGTGGTCAAGTAAGACACAAGGAGTGTGAAGCCGAAGCACGAAAAGGCGGCGGAGTGTACGTTTTTGGTACATGAGTAAGACTTTTTGGGATTCGGCAAAGCAATCCGCCGTGGAGTTTTGACTACTTTTTGAACATCCTCTATAAAGTGAAACTTGAATCAGGTGGAGTTTTTACTCTATCTGATCCTTAGTTGAACTTATCCGATAGCTAACCGCAACCACAGATTCCCGTCAGTTGAACAAAGAGATTTTGTTTAATCCAGATGTAATAAAAATGTTAAATAAACTAACATATATAACATTATAGTAGCTAAAATATGGATTTCAAGAAAAATTTGAATGGGATAATAAGGTATTCTAAGGGGAGCGAGAGCGGAATAAAACTTACAATCGCATACCCCGACATAACGCCGGGGTATGCGATACATTAATTGTTTGGTGTTGTATACGTGTCTGTTGTAACTGTTGTTGCCGGCTGTGTGTAAGTGTCTGAAGTAACGGTTGAACCAGTTCCATTACCTGTTGTGGTGGATTGGCTCGGAACGTTAATGTAGCCGTGGTCGGCCAAATTCTTTATTGCTTCAGCAAATTCAGCACGTGTCATAGGTTTGTTTGGATCAAAAGTTGTCGCACTGGTACCAACCATAATGCCATGATCTTTCGCCCATTGAACGGCCTGTGTATACCATTGCCCATTTGGAACGTCCACAAAACCATTTGCATCTGCAAAAGCAAATCCGGAACCGGCAACAACTGTCGTTAACGCGATGCCGGCAATAAACCCTTTAAGAGTATTTTTATTCATGAAAAGCCCACCTTCATCTTTTTCTGTAGTAACAAAACAAATTTTAAAAATAAAATTCATTTTATTCTACAGGTACTTGGTGGACATACAATCGGTATTTTCCATAGACTCCAAGAGTAGCCATCCGGATGTATTCCCTGAATCCGTAACGATAGACACAATTGTTCCGTAATAGTCGGCCTTGTCTGAACTACTCTCTTTAAACGGCAGGTTGATTGGAAGCAGCTGAGCGCATCGTGCTGGCCAATACACCCGTGATAAAAAAGAAACTTCCTGCCAATTCCCAAAGCACCAATGCGCCAACTCCCCCGCCAATCACCGCCACAAATGACAACCACGCAGTAACACGTGGAGATTTCCATACAAAAGCAGCGCCGACACCTCCGACAATCGACATGACCATTGTGATCACAGAAAACAGCCACACGGTATGATCGCTTGACGAGCCAGCTATTTGCGTAACAGCTCCACTCCATTCGTACATGCCGGTCAATATCCCTAGAATCCCTCCGACAATTCCAATCAAACAAGCGGCTAATCTCATTGCATTCATCTCCTAGTTACACTTGCACATTGCAAACCATCGCGAGAAACAATCCAACCAAATACAGCAGCGAAAAAACGAACGTCTTTTTTGCCCATACAAACGACCCATTCGGTTCCAGCATCATACGAATCACATAATACGTAAACGCCGCGCTGAGGATGATTGCGATTCCCAAATAGAAAAGGCCCACAGTATGAGTCAAATATAATGAAATCGTCGTAATCCACAATAAAACGGTGTACACGAGGCTCTGCCGTTTGGCGACACCCTCCCCTCGTACAGACGGCATCATCGGAATGCCCGCACGTGTATAATCCGTTTGTTTGTACATTGCCAACGCCCAAAAATGTGGTGGCGTCCAGAAAAAAACAATCATAAAAATCAAAATCGGCGCCCAATCTAAATGCCCGGTAACGGCAGCCCAGCCAACAAGTGGCGGCATGGCGCCCGCCCCGCCACCGATTACGATATTTTGCGGTGTACGACGTTTCAACCACATGGTATAAAGAAATACATAATACACAAATCCACCGAACGCCAGCCAAGCCGATAACCAATTTACTTGATATCCCAATACAAAAAATGAAGCGGCCTGCAGGACAATTCCAAATGATAAAGCATCCGCATCCGACAATCTCCCCTCCGGCAGCGGACGTTTTTGCGTACGCAACATGATGGCGTCGATATCACGGTCATACCACATGTTCAATGCTGCCGCTCCACCTGTAGACAAAGCAAGACCGAGCATCGTCCAAAATGTACGCGCCAGATCAGGTGCTCTCCCTGCTGCCACAACCATGGCACAATAGCCGGTCAACAACAAGAAAAGCATAATGCGCGGTTTGGTCAGTTCCAGATAATCTCGTCCCAAAGAGACAACGCGCCTCAATCCTTCTCTTTGCGATTCGTCCAATACATTGGATTGCAGTTTTACAAATGCCATACGTACCCTTCTTTCACGTAATCTTGCTACGAATCGGCTATCGATGGCCAAGTTGTCTGTTTGTAATCGAAAGGATGGCTCGAGTCGACTTGCGATTGGTTGCCTGTTTGATCCCCCATTTGCCAGCTACCAATAATAGAGCCAACACGGGCGCGCTGTTCGGATCGGTCCCCAAGCCGCCCAACACACCAAAATCCTGCCCCATCCACCAGGCAAACAACAGCCATATTCCGGTCACAATCATCAACCAGAGTGAATCGATGTTTTTCCAAAAGCCGTACGACAAAACAAGCATGATTCCGACGCACACTCCATTCCACAGCACTGGAAAATGGAATGTCAACATGGCCAGCAACTCAATCGGTTTTGCAAGAAATTGGGGCTGCGGCATGGATGAAGCATTGCCGAATAACGTGGTCAACCCGCCAGGCTGCCAAAAACCAGCGCTCGGCAAGGATTGCAAAATCGCCATGAGCAACCAAAATCCCGCAAAACATTGGCGCAATCTCCTTTGAATCTGACCGTTTTGCCACATGTTCTTTGGAAGCAACAGCATGACCGTACATACCAGGTACAAAAATGCCGATCCTGGCGCGCCGGACATAAACGACATGCCGCCGCTCCACAAACCGCCCATGCCTTCTCCAAACACCCACAACACAAGTGACCATCCAGCACCTAGACAGAGACCTACTGTTCCGAGACGATTGCGTCGGCCAAACACCATCAAACTTCCAATAACCGCCTGCAATACTACGGTGATCAAATTGTACGTGATCGGATTTTGCTCCCAGATTTCGATACCCCAATTCATCATAGCACGCAGCCATTGCGGCTGGTCTTTTGCAGCAGGCAATAGCACTTCATGTACAAAAACGGATGTGACCATTAATGGTTGCGCCTGCAGCACTGCATCAAGCAGCCAAAAAGCTGCCAAACCCCACCACAATACAGCGCGTCCACTGCTCTCTTTTGAAGATTCAGCAGTCAAGGCAGCTCGCCTTGACTGCTGAGAGTCGCTCTCTTCCTCTGCTGCAAAGCTGATCCAACGAAAAAACCAAACCATCAAACTTGTAAAAAAAACGATAAAAAACAGGATCCAAAGAACGTTAAACAACATGCCGTAAAACGTCGATATCTGTAATGCATCATTTGCACTGCCATTCATCGGCATCTTTTCCCCCCCATTGTACCTGTTGGCAACGGGTTTTCTTCCCACAGCTTTTCATTCGCTTGGACTGCTTGCACAGACGAGTCTGCAAAATATATGCAACGTTATAGCGGAAGTTGCGTGTGTTGCCCGATCGTTACATCTTTGCCTAACTCGACAACTTCTTCCTCTTCGTCCGACATGCGATCCATTTTCACGCACCAAGTTTTCAAAACGTACAACAAACTGCTGATCAGCACGATTTGAAATATCCACCAAAATAAATCCCACCACAATGGTATGCCGGGGCTATTCGGAATCACAAACGGAAACGTTGGCCAAAAATTCCCCACACTTTCTCCTCCTTCCAAAATTGTACGATGCTTCAGGCCCTACGCTGTCCTCACATGTCAGATCAAATACATGACGACATACATAACGATCCAGGCGAGCGAGACAAACATCCAAAAATGGGCAGCCGATTCTACACCCCAGTAATTCAGGCCGCCAACCCCGTGCATGCGCACTCTGCGATATGCAGAAAACAGCGTCAGAATCCCGCAAATGAGATAAAATGCCACCGTCCCCAATATGATCAAAAATACTTCACCAAAATGAGAAACTGGATTGACCGATCCGTCGACAAGTTGGACAAATACCAGTACGAGACCGATTATCCCAGTGGCCATCGCATATGCAAGCGACAACTGCACATTTGCCTGATTGTCTTTACGCGCTGCCACAAATCCTGCACGAGCAATCCCTGCGCTGATCAACATGACGATTGCCGCACTCAGCCCGATCATCTGATTGGCTTCCGGTGAAACATAGGAATCCGCCATGATATACCGAACGTTGATAAGCACGAGAAACGGGATGATCATGCTTATTATAAACAGCGTAAATCCGCCCCGGAGCGCACGCAATTCCCGTTTGCTTAAAGGAATCGCACGTTCCGTTGGAAGACTTGTATTTGCCGATGCCATTTTGCTTCACTCCCTTTCCAAATGACTCTGCATCATGACTTTTTCATATGGTTGACCCGGTTTATCTTTGTGAAATTGCCGCCCCCGGCAGCACTACCGCTTCTTCGCTCTCATCCCCATACACGTAAAAACTGCCAACGACCCGCGGTGTTTCCGGAAAATTCACCGTTCCCTCCGGAGCAGCAGAATACCATTCCAGCGTTTTGCCACCCCATGGATTTTTCTCCGCCTTTGGTCCGCGTCTCCATGCATGCAGAATCACGATTGCGTTGTATAGGAAGCCAAGACCGAGCAATACGGCAAATATCGACACTTCAAAATTCATGTTTTGCAAATAGGGCATGTATACGGGAACCCAGCGGTTCATGCCTTTCATCCCGAGAATGAAAAACTGTGTGAACGTAATGTTGAATGTCAGGAACACCCAAATAGCGCCGATAACGCCCAATTTTTCGTTATACATGCGTCCAGACAACTTGGGCAGCCAATAATACATCGCGCCCAGCCAACTGAATACCATGCCGCCGATGATTGTGTAATGGAAATGCCCGACGATGAAAAACGTATCATGCTCCTGCAAATTGATGACCGGATCGGCCAGGAAAACGCCTGTAAGACCACCGATCAAGAAATTGAACATGCTCATCAAAATAAAAATGGTCGGCGTTGTCAAGCGCAATTTCGATTTCCACAGTGTTCCGATCACGACCATAAATGCAAAACCTGTAGGAATCGAAATCATTTCGGTAAAGAATGAAAATGGCATCATCTCATCGTTTCTCATGTTTGTAAACATATGATGCGCCCATACCATCCCGGACAACGCCATGACAAACACAAGTCCGATGACGCCCCACTTTTCGGCAAACAACGATTTGCGCGACATGACCGGCAGAATCTCCTGCCACAAGGCAAAACCCGGCACAACTACAATGTATACTTCCGGATGCCCGAACAGCCAGAACAACTCCATATACGTCAATGGACTGCCAACCGCTGTGAACAATGGCAATTGGGCAACATGTGCCAACAAACTTAAAATAAACGTCATCATGATTTCCGGCAGCCAAATGAGATTCAAAAGACTGACCGTCAGCATGCCCCATGCGAATATCGGCAAGCGATTCCAGGTCAAGCCGGGCGCCCGTTTGAAAATGATCGTTGCCGTCAAATTGATTGAGACCAGCAATGAGGATAACGTCAAAGCAAAAACACCCAAGTAATAGAAGATGATCCCTGAGGCATCTTGAGTAGCAAGAGGCTGGTATCCTCTCCATCCAGTCGTCCAATAGCCGAGCAGCGGACTAAACGCGACTGTCAAGATGCCTGCAGGTACCAACCATAAGCTGATGCCCGACATTTTCGGAAATGCAGATGTATTGGAGCCGATCATCAACGGGATGATATAGTTGCCCAATCCCCCAACCAATGCTACTGTTCCGACTGAAAACATCATGATTGTTCCATGAATCCCGACAGTAGTCAGATATTGCTGCGGCAATTGGAACAGCCACATCTGGTCTTTCATCAGTTCGACACGCATCAACATCGCCGCAAAACCGGCGATGAAAAACCCGCCTGTCGACGCGACCACATACTGAATGCCGATCACTTTATGATCTGTACTATATTCCAGATATCTCCGCCAACCGGTAGCAGGCGCCCAGCGCGTCGCAATGCCGAACGCAGGTTTTACAACCGCTTCCCACGTACCAATCCCCAGTATCCATCCGACCAACGCAGCCACCCAACCAATCGTAACCGATAATTCCGTTACAAACGGATGTCCATATGTCGGCACTGTCTCGCTAATCAATGTATTAAATACCAAAAAACCGACAGCCGCCCACAAAAACCCGCGCAATACGGGTGGCATGCGTTTTTTTGCTACGAAAGGAACCGAATATTCGGGTTCCATTGCAGTCATTGTACTCATTTTTGCAGTCCTCCCTTTTTTCAGTCTCACTGTTTCAATAAGGTCCCAGAGCCGACTGCCACATCAGGAGCCTTGTTGCATCTTTTTCTCTTTCGCAATCCATTTTTGGAAATCGCTGCCCGATACGATCGACAGAGGTGTTTCCATGTATGGATGACCGGCTCCGCAGACTTCCGCACACTGCACGCGTACCATCGGATCGATTTTCGTATTGGTAATCTTGGTGGTCGTAATATATTCCGTCCGTGTTTCCCCGGGAATGACATCCTCTTTGATACCAAATGCCGGCACCCAGAAACTATGGATGACACCAATCGCCGGGTCATACGTATGTGCGGGATCATACGACCGCAGTACAAATTCGATCTTTGTATTGACCGGCAATACGATCTGATCATTCCCGTCTTTGTCAACCGTTTGCGTCAAACCGTATTGCGGGTAGCTGTACTGCCACTCCCACTGGCGGGCGACGACATCGACTACCAGTACGTTTGGCGCGGATTTCGCTTGTGATTCTTCATCCATGAACATGGTCTGAATCGCACTATCTGTTGGATGGATGAACAATAACACATTTATCAAAATACTGACCGCGACCCAGATCGCAATATAAGGTTTGTTGTTTTTCACTTGCAATTTTGCATGACTGGAATCACTCGACTTGTTCCTGTAACGGAACAATATGAACAAAAGCATCAATACAACGAACACAAAAATAGGCGTCAATATCGAAAGAATGAATGCAGCCGCCTCTTGCCCTTCATGCGCCTGCGCCGACGCAACAGATAGATACAAATGGTCGCCGATCGACTGTACACCCCATTCACCCAATAGCGATAAAATGACCCAAAGTATACCGAAAATGATATAATCGATCATTTCTTATTCGTCTCCTCCCTTCACACCCTCTTGAGATTTGTCCCAGTTCTCTGGTGGCTAGGATTTTATGATTCGCAATGTACCTTTCATCCCTGCCCGATAATGCACAAACCCCTGTACAAAACATCCGTATTGCCATACTCCCGGTTTATCGGGCACCTTAATCTTCAAACGGATCGATCCCCCTGGCATAAGTGTTGGACTGAAATTTCCCTGACCTTGTTGTGTAATCAACCATGGATATTTCTCGTTTGACTTGATGATCGCCTTATTTGTGACAAAGTTGTCGACCCCGTGTCCTTCCAATACTTCTACTTGTACACCATCCCAAAAATCTTTGTGAAATTGGGTTTTGACATCACCGAAATCACTGGGTGTCAAATCAAACCCCTGCCCCATCATCCACTCATGAAAACGATTCGGACTTAAATTGTGGAAATTGACCACAACCTCGTCGCCAACTCGCCATACCATTTCGTTAGGCAAATAGTAATAATCGCCCACGTATAAATCCTGTATGCCTTTACTGACGGGTACTCCTGTCATCGCCTTGATCGTCTTTCCTATCAAAGATTGCCCAAACAAAGCTGTAATGCCGACGATCGCCATTGCCCCAGTCCCGATCAAAAATTTTCGGCGGCTCCAATCTACCGGCTCATCTGTTCGCTGTAGCATACCACCCGTATCACCTTTATCATCAGATTGCTGATTCGCTTGTTTTCCTTCGTTGCTATCCATTTTCTGTCCCCCTTACGTCACCACTGTGCATCAACGAGGATGACTCAGAACCTCTTCAACTCTTACATCGGCATGCTGGTATTCGTAATACTTTTCACATAAGTATGCAATCGCCTGGTTGCTTTACTTGATCTGAACACTCGGTTGGCCGCCATCGACCACTTTGAACACTGCCCACATGCCAAGATCCTGATGCCGTTGCCGATCATTTGGAAAGTAGTAGAGCATCGACGCCAATCGATACGTACCTGCTTGTGCCGCATCAAATTTGTACGTTTGCGAATCGCCTGGCATGACCCCGGCACCTGCATTGCCTTGGATGGCAGAAATCGAATCCCCGGCCCCTTTGAACGCCAGCTTGCGGTTTCCGTCATAGATGCCGATATCTTGCGGAATCCCGCTCTTGTTTTCAAAATCAATTTTCACATGATATCCGACTGGAATATCGATCTCGATTTGTCCATGTGAAGCGCCATTAAAATTCATGTAACTGTTTGAACTGTTGTAACCACCGATCACTTTCATCGTCACCGTTTGCGACGCTTGATCCACTTGAAACCACGATGACGGTGGATCTACAGTTTGACCGCAACCGGCCAACATGAATGTTGCAAGCAACGGCAATCCTGCCAAACCCAGTTTTTTGTTTAACATCACCATACCCCACTATCATTCAGATTCAATACAATACAGACACAGATCACTCTTTCTTTGATTATCACCCCCTTAAAGGCAATTCTTGGATCATCCTTTGTCTGCCCGCTCTCTAAACAACAAAGTATTTTCATTATCGAAATGTATCATATTGCGAAACTAGGTTCCGTATACAGAGGCAAGCCCCCACTACCTATTAGAAAACGCTTTCAAACAATCGAATAAATTCCTCATTTCACTGCACACAAGAATAGACGCAACTTTCTGATAGATTTATATAAAAATGAAATATAAGACATTTTAAATTGGTTTGATTCCAAGAATTATAATAGCTTCTGTTCTGACTTTAAAATCTATCTTAGCCAAACGAATCGGTGTAAGAATACCGATTCCCGTTAAGAACATGACGATCAAAGATATTTGAAAAAAATTCAAAAGGCAACGTAATATCAATGAGAAAACTGAAATTGTTTGCAGCCGTCAACATTACATTGAAATTTTTGTATGAATACTTCAACAAAACGCCCAATAGCATTTTGAATACGATAAAGTAGCAAAATAAGACCCCTATAATAAACAATAGAAGAATAGTGGGAGTAAATAGGAGTGTACAATCTGTATATTTTTCCAACAAATATAAATTCAAAAACCATTGTAGTAACGAAGTAGATAAGCATCGTAATGATTCTTCGTCTAAGTTCTTCTAGGTGTCGGACAAGACTCATTTCTGAATCAGACATCCATAACAACCTCTACCTCTATCTCTTATCTGTTTCCGCCTTATTAACGGAATCTGCCTTTGCTTCACTTGAACCAGAAGTAAGCTCTTTTGTTGCATCTTTAAATTCTTTTAGTGACCGTCCGAATGCGCGTCCAATCTCTGGCAGTTTACTTGGACCAAATATGATAAGCGCAAGCGCAAGTATAAGAATCAAGCCGGGAAGTCCGATGTTTGATAACATTCTATTCCTGCTCCCATTTTAAAAATTTCTTCTTTTCAAACGTTAATTTGATGAAAGTGGACTTGTTATAATTTTACATAATTACTTTAGAAAAGTAAAATATTTTTTATGTGATAAATAATATAATCTTAGTATTTATATATATTAGTTCGAATTTGTAATAAGATAGCTGTTTCTGGTGAAAATAATGTGCCGATTTACATCATTTGTATTCAAAAATGGGATGGCATATGATATATATCCCACCGTTTACTAATCTTTCAAACCAAAAAGTGGGAGTTATACTGAAACCATCTCAAATTCGACGTGGAAATTTATTAGCATTGGAACGGATATACCACGCTCAATGGCGGTCGCAATATCGTAAGAATATATGGATGAATACAGCTTTTACCATGTAATTATAAAAAAACGTCCATGCTGGGCGCACATTGAATAAACCCGGTAAAATTCACCGGGTTTAGTTTGATACGCATTTTATCTAGTCCTGACTTATATTGTGCTGATTAGCCATCATGTTTCAATTTTATTTTCTTGCGATTGGACAGGGGACTGATTCCAATCCGAAATAGAGAGGCTTTTTTTGACTTTACTATTATAATACGCCACGAGAACAGCAAGCCATATAATACCGCCGTACACGGAAATTTTTGTTAATGGCGAAGTAAGGATCGCAACAAACGCTCCCATCAGCAAAATCAGTCCAAAAATAGGAAGTGTAGGCCAAAGCGGCATAGGATATTTCAGGGTTTGGTTTCGTCTGTTGGCTCTTTTTCTATGAACGATTTCACTTACCAAAATGATGCCCCATGTCCAAAGAGAGGCAAAAGCAGAAGCGCTCGTTATCCAAACATATACGCTTCCTGGTGCCAAATACGTAATAAAAATCCCAATCGAGATCATTGCTGCAGTCGCCCATACGGCTATATGAGGTACATGATTTTTATTGAGTTTTGTAAATATTGGATTATATAACCCTTTACTCGCCATCCCATATAGCATTCGGCTTCCACCGTAGACGCCTGTATTGCAGGAGGAAAGGGCAGATAGAATAATGATCAAATTCACTAGTCCTGCTGCAACGGGAATGCCAATTTTCGAAAATAAGAGCACGTAAGGGCTTACCCCTTTTTCGATCAGGTAATTCCAGGGAAATGCACTCAACATGATTAAGATGGAGCCGATATAAAAGATCGAAATTCGGATCGTTACAGAACGGAAAGCTCTCCGCATTGTAGACGCAGGATTCTGTGATTCACCCGCTTCAACCGCCAGTGTTTCTATTCCACTATACGCTTGCACCACCAGGGAGAATGCTGCAAATGCTCCTAACCAGCCGTGTGGCAAGAACCCGCCATTTGTCCAAAGGTTAGTGAGTCCAACTGCATGGCCGTTATTGAAAATGCCAGTCAAGATGATTAACCCGCCAAAAATCATAAATACTATGACAGCCGTTACTTTTAGAAAAGCAAACCAATATTCGACTTCACCAAAAATTTTTACCGCAAACATATTGGAAAAGGTGAAAAGAATTAAAGCGATCAACCCAGGGATCCATGCCGGGAAGGACGGAAACCAATATTGCAATAGACTGCCGATTGCTGCAAGCTCCGACATAACGGTAGCAACCCAATAAAACCACCACATTCCTGATGTCAAAAAGCCCATTTGTGTGCCAAGCAGTTCTCCGGCATAATGACTAAAGGATCCCGCAATTGGGTTTTCGACTGTCATTTCACCAAGCGCCCGCATTACGAGAGCGGCAAGAATTCCACAAATAACAAAAACAAGCAATACTCCAGGTCCCGCCAATTTTACAGAAGTGGCGGCACCATAGAACAATCCTACTCCTATAACTCCACCGATCGCCAACATTTGAATTTGCCGATTCGAGAGGCTGCGATGGAGTCCATCTCCTCCATTTTTATTCGAATTTTCCACATCGTTCGATAATTCCATAAATTATCCTCCTCGTATGCAGATATAAAATGGTAAAAATTAGATACTTCCACATTAAACAACCGAATTCATTTGCGTAGCTTTTAAGATATTTAATGCTGCATTTGTGCAGTCGTTTACAAAAATAAAATAGGAATTGATTTTTTGCATGCAACTGACTATATTCATTTTGGTAAGCGCTTACAGTTGATAAAAGCTGATACTTCAAATGTTTGTTTTGAAATCAGTGAAAAAATAAGTAATGGAACAGTATCAAGCGCAGTATTTCAAGAGAATTGGAAAATAAGGAAATTGGGTATGAGTGATAGGAAAGGTCAAATGTTGAAGGAGAATTACTCAAAGTCAGCCCCATACCCAGGGTCTATTTTAAACGAATTTCTTCATTACATACGATTATACTATTTATGCATATATCAATTTATTTACAAAATTCCATCAATACCTCCTCAACTGTATCTACAACAAAATCCAAATCTTCTTCAGTAGAAGAAAGAGGAGGTGCTATAATTAATACATTGTTAAATCCAGGAACAGTATCACCATTCCGACCAATAATAAGGCCTTTCTTTGTACAAGCGGCAATAATATTACCCATCAATTCTTCTGAAACCGGTGTTTTTGATACTTTATCTTCAACTAACTCAATGCCATAAAGAAATCCTTTTCCGCGAACCTCCCCTACTTTACTCAAAGCTGTCAGGTCATGCAATTTGCCCAAAATTGATTCACCTAAATTTGCAACCCGTTGGACGATTTGCTCATTCTCAATGATTTCAATATTTTTCAGGGCGACCGCGCATGATGCCGGATGGCCACCATAAGTAGAGACGTGTCGCAAATGATTATGGGTGCCGTTCTCTTTGAATTTCTCATAGATTTTTGAGCTTACTGCCGTAGCTCCTAATGGGAGGTATCCACTTGTCAACCCTTTTGCCATGGTAATAATATCTGGTTTTACTTCATCAGAATGCATAAATCCAAACATTTTTCCCGTTCGCCCAAAACCAGACACGACTTCATCAAGAATGAGAAGTACATCATGCTTTTTACAAATTTCTGCAACCCGTACCAAGTACTCTTTTGCTGGTATGATCACTCCACCGCCAGAAATAAAGGGTTCCATAATAACTCCGGCAACTGTCTCCGCTCCTTCCCAGGAAATCACTTGGTCAATAAAATCAGCTGCTGCGAGATCGCTGTTAGGCATATCGCCAAACGAGGACCGATAACTGTACGGAGGTGGAACATGCAGAAATCCGGGCGCTGTCGGGTCATATTTCATTCTTCTGTTCGCTTGTGCTGTTGCGCTCATTGCACCTAAAGTAGAACCATGGTATGCACGATATCTGGAAATGAATTTATATTTTCCCGGATTCCCGTTTTGTGCATGATATTGGCGTGCAATTTTAAAAGCTGTTTCATTCGCCTCTGACCCACTGTTCGAGAAAAAGGTTCTATATGAACCTTGTAAAAGCTCACTGATTTTTGCGGATAATTCGATGGCAGGGACGTGGCTTAAAGTCAAAGGGAAATAAGATAAGCTCATCATTTGCTCGAATGCTGCAAGAGCAATTTCTTTTCTGCCATGCCCCAGATTTAAACACCATAATCCGGAAACTCCATCGAGATATCGATTTCCATCCATATCCGTAAACCAAGATCCTTCTCCACGCCGCGCAATGAAAGGAAGCGCTTTTTCGTTATGCTTAGCCATCGCATGCCACAAATAATCCCGATCTTTTTGAACAAGATCTTCTGTATCAATATTTACACTCATCATTTACCCTCCCATTTTAACAAGTAAAAGCGTTAAACTATTAAACTTCCCATTGTTATACCGCAATGGGATTATCATGTAACACGGTATCTAAGGGACAGTATTTATACCCATGTGCTTCCGCTACTGCTTTATGTGTTACTGTTCCATCAATAACGTTAAATGCTACCAGTTATATCGATCCATTTTTTAACAGGAGAACTTGATCGCCCGATTTCAATCTAGCTGCGTTAGCCTCGTCGGTATCGATATGAAACTCCAGACAATATTGGGAGCTTACTCTGATTTTTACTTCATTAAAGATAATGGGCCGTTCGAATCTTGAGATCACATTTACAAAATCTCCTTCATGAACTTGAAATTGTACTGCATCTTCTTCTGACATGTGGATATGTCGACTTGCGATAATTAAACCTTCTTGTAAATAAATGGATCCTTTTGGCCCGATAATTGTTATCGGGCTACTACCACCAAGATTTCCTGATTCTCGAATTGGTGGAGAAACTCCGAGACAATATGCATCTGTCAAAGATACTTCAACTTGAGTCGCCGGACGGTTAGGCCCAAGTATTCTTGCTTTATCAATCGTCCCTTTTGGCCCGGTCAGCATAACTGTTTCTTTAGCGGCATACTGGCCAGGTTGCGATAAATGTTTGTAAACTTGCAATTGATAACCTTTGCCAAATAATAATTCGACATGAATCGCTGATAAGTGAACATGCCTTGCTGAAACACCTACGGGAATAAGGAACAATGCATCATTCACCTTCTTTTTGCCACGGATTCAGGATTACAAAATACAAGTAAAAACTAGATACGGGTAAACGTTGAATTCCAATTTCTATGATCCAGATGAGAATATTTTGGCAATAGGCGAGTTGGCATTTTTAGAGCATCTTTTCTGAATGGAGGAGCCAGTTGCGTTCCATCAATCTGGATATCTATTACTGTTGGTTTATTGGATTTGATTGCAGCCTCAACAGCCGGGCCAATATCTTCAGCCTTTTCCACTCTGACACCAACGGCACCCATTACTCTGGCGATCTCTGCAAAATCTGGATTCTTGATATCAGCTCCAACAAAATGATTATTATAATAATCAACCTGATTTTTCTTTTCAGCACACCATGCTCCATTGTTAAAAACGCAGGCAACAACTGGAAGGTTCTCATCTACGGCAGTACTCACTTCATGCAAACTCATACCCCACGCACCATCTCCTACAATCGCCACAACCGGGCAATCAGGTCGGGCAAGTTTTGCGCCAAGAGCTGATGGAAAAGCGAAACCAGTATTGCCAAATGTCAATGCAGCGATATGTTTGCGGCCTTGATTAAATTTGAGATAACCGTTCGCTGTGGATGATACATTTCCAATATCTGTCGTGACGATCGTATCCTCAGGTAAAACTTTTGTTACTTCTAATAATGCTCTACGAGGATTGATCGGATTCCCATCAATCATTGCAAGGGAGACTTGTTCTTCGTCCCATCTTTCCTTTTCTGTCGCAATTTCCAACAAACGCTGATGATTTGTCTTTCGATTCGAATCTATTTCTCCCAATCTATTAAAAATCTCAGCACTTGATAAACGCGCATCTCCGATAATGCCTACTTCAATGGGATGTGTCCGCGCAATATTTCTCGGATTAATATCGATCTGAATAATTTGGGCGTTAGTAGGAAAATAATCAATACCATAGCAAGGAAGAGTACCAAATACTGATAATCTGGTTCCGATAGCTAAAACGACATCTGCTTTTTTCAGTGTATTCATGGCCGCTTTTGATCCCATGTAGCCAATTGGCCCAACTGCAAGAGGGTGATTTGCCGGAAAAGCGTCGTTGTGCATATAAGAAACGGATACTGGCGCAGTCAAGTATTCTGCAATCGCTTTCACTTCCTCGTGACCATCAGAGTCAACAGTCCCTCTGCCAGAAATAATCACTGGATACTTTGCATTTGCGAGCAATTTCGCAGCTCTTTCTATTGATTCGGGTGAGCCGGCACCGCGACAATCGACACGATATTGATGTGGCTTAAGGATTTGTTCTTCTATCTCACCGAAAAAATAATCTCGCGGTATATCATATAAAACCGGCCCTCTCTCGGCATACGCTATACGAAACGCGGTTCTCAAACAGTCTGCAACACGGCTTGGATGTGTAACACGAACCGTTTCTTTGGTTATCGCTTTGAAAACGGATACCTGATCACATTCTTGGAAACCATCCCAGCCAACGGTTGGAGTTCCTGCAGAAGGAGAGATCACGACCATAGGAGTGTGTGCCTGATTTGCCGCAGCAACTGAAGTCGCCATATTCGTAATTCCTGGACCGTTTTGCCCGATAACAACCGCAGCTTTGCCCGAAACACGGGAAAATGCGTCAGCCAAATGGGCTGAACTCTGCTCATGACGAACACCAATAAACCGAATCCCCGCATCCGGCAGTAAATCAAGGAGATCCATAAATGCCGAACCTAAAATCCCACTGATATGAGTGACTCCTTCTGCCACCAATGTCTCAACGATGGCTTCACTGGTTGTCATTTTTGTTTTTGTGCCTCTCAAATTTTCAGTTTCAACTTTTAACATAGCGTCAATCCTCCTTAAAAATTTTGATGTGAGAGTAAGCCCTTATCAGATCCACCATCATTTATACCAACGTCGGGACATCGTGACGTTGGTACCAGTATGGATCTGATGAGATTATGTTATATGTCCATGAAAAAAAAGTCAATAGATGATTCAAAATATAGCCCAAAAAATTTTTCACAATTTGTACGGATTACCTTGACATTTTCATAGCAAAAGAATACATATCAGAACGAAACAGTCCTTTATAATACTCAACTAAATTTCCTTCCGGATCCGAGATCATTCGTTCATTAACTAACAAACACATAGATTGTGGGATATCTAATTGCTCTGCCTCCTCCTCTGACGGATGTTCACATGTAATAATCTGCTCTGCTTCCCAAAACACTACCTTTAAATCTTGTTCAAGAGCATCATATAGAATCACTTTATTCAAGTCATATTGGGATAATTTTTGGCCAAGTTCCAAAGGATAATAATGAGTTTCAATAGCAATAGGAATATTGCCCTCTAATCGCAATCTTTTAACATAAAAACACCTGTCATCAAAGCCGTGTGCATTACTGATATTATCCGGGGTAGAAATAATGCCTTGATCCAGCAATTTTATCCCTTTTGTTTTAATAGTTTCTGTAAAACTCGTCATTTTCAGCCATTCTTGAACCTGCCTCAACGAAATAAATGTTCCTTTTCCATGTATTTTTTCTAAAATGCCCTCATTTACCAAGTTTGAAATGGCTTCCCTTACAGTATTCCTACTAACGGAATACATTTCCATCAATTCTCTTTCGCTCGGAATTTTGTCTGTATAATACCCTTGACGTATTTGATTTTCCAATATATTCTTCAATTGAACGTGTAATGGGATTGGGTTGTTGCTATCTAATTCCATAAAATCCTCTCCAGACATACCTACCAGTTGGTAACCCTATTATACAATTATTTTTTGGAGCTATCAAATTTACCAAAATTCAGAGTGAATTAAGTTCCACAACACATGTTGACCTGAGAAAAGTGGTTTGACCTTAAAAAGCATTCTCTGTGCTCTAAGACCCTCTAAAAGTGTGCTGAACGCCGTGCTGCATCACGTTTGCAAACTTGCTATATAGATAAGATAATCAGATGAAATAGCAAGACCAAACCACAAATCGGTTTGGCCCTCTGCATTATACCGTCGTAGTCGGTATAGAGCGAATTTCTAGCTGTTCCAACGTTTCCTGAGAGATGCGGTTATCTGTAATGATAGCATCCACCAACGTTAGATCAGCGACTCGGGCAAAAGCCTGCACACCGAACTTCGTAGCATCAGCAAGGAGAATCACCTGATCCGCGATACTGATCATTTTTTGCTTCACCTTTGCCTGCAATTCATTGGATTCGCTAATTCCTCGTTCAAGGTGAATCCCTTTACAGGAAAGAAATACTGTATCTACGTGGTAAGAATCCAGTGATCGTTCTGCCAACGGACCGACAAAAGACAAAGATCTCTGAGCTAATATGCCCCCTGTGGAGATGACCTCAATCTTCTCCTTGCTGCTTAACTCTGTTGCAACTTTGATGGAATTGGTAAGAACAGTCAGCGGAATATCCGGTATATTCGAAGCCATATACC
Organism: Fodinisporobacter ferrooxydans; assembly: GCF_022818495.1. GTDB lineage: Bacteria > Bacillota > Bacilli > Tumebacillales > MYW30-H2 > Fodinisporobacter > Fodinisporobacter ferrooxydans. The sequence continues at coordinate 3,876,162 of NZ_CP089291.1, forward strand.
AAGCCGTGGTGCTGGCGTCCAATAGAATGCGGTCATTCGGTTGGATTCGTCGAATGGCTTCAAGTGCAATGCGTTTTTTTTCTTCCGCATGGGTCACTTCTCGTTCAAAGTACGGAATCTCCGGCTGCTGATCCTTGATGCTGACCGCCCCTCCGTGACTGCGGAGCAAGCGTCCCGCCTGCTCCAGACGATCTAGGTCACGCCGAATCGTTTCCTCCGTAACTTGACAAACATCACTTAATTCAGATACGCGAATACTTCCTCTTTCGTTAACCAGTTGAACGATTTTCTCATAACGTTCCGCAACTAACATAGCTCACTTCCTTCCAAGTATTATTTGTAGGAAACGGCCATAAGCATGTTCCCACTCTTCGCCATGCTCCGGCTCGTAGGCAGCAACCGGAAATGAATCACGAATCACTTGCCTCGCCTCCCAAATATCGGAAAATTCTCCTTGTGCCAGCCACTGAATGGCAAGATTGCCGATGGCGCTTCCTTCCGCCGGCCCTGCCCATACCGGTTTGCCAATCGCGTTGGCAGTCCATTGGCAGAGCAGTGTATTGTAAATGCCGCCTCCAACCATATGCAATCCATTAAAATGATGACCGGAAAGACGTTCTGTCAGTTCAAGGACATATCGGTACTTCAAAGCAAGACTTTCCATTATGCACCTGACAATGGAACCCGGTTCCCCAAGCACTTGCTGCCCGGTTTGCCGGCAATACTGCTGGATGCGCGAAGGCATGTCGCCTGGATGTAGAAAAATAGCATCGTCCGGATCAATCAAAGCGGTAAAAGGTGGAGCCTGTTCCGCCAGCTTAACCAATTCTGGAAACGTATAAGAAATTCCTGATTTTTCCCATTCCCGTCGACTTTCCTGTAGAATCCAAAGCCCCATAATATTTTTGAGCAACCGATACGTTCCACCGACTCCACCCTCATTGGTAAAATTGAATCCCAGCGTCAAATCATTAATAACAGGCTGACTGACCTCCGTTCCCATTAGGGACCAGGTTCCACAACTCAAGTAAGCAAACGAACGATCCATCGCAGGAACTGCAGCAACAGCTGAACCAGTATCATGTTCAGCCACCGCAAATACCGGAATTTCTCCGACTCCAAGCTCGACGCTAATTGCAGAACGTAACTTCCCAACCTGTGTACCCGATTGGACGATTGTCCCAAACCATGTAGACGGAATGCCCAGACGCTGAAGCAATTCATCATCCCATTGCCCTTTTAAAGGGTTATACATTTGGGTCGTTGTCGCATTCGAAAATTCAGTGACTTTTTCACCAGTCAAAAAATATCGGAGTAGATCGGGAATCATCAAAAAACGATCTGCTTCCCGAATTAAGGTAGAGTCCGATAGCTTTAATGCATAAAGTTGAAAAATTGTATTAAAAGGAAGGAACTGAATGCCAGTACGCTGAAAAAGTTCAAACTGCGGGATTTCTGAAAAAACCCTCTCCATCATTCCATCCGTCTGTCGATCCCGATAGTGATACGGATTACCGAGAAGTTCACCGTTCTTTCCAATCAATCCAAAATCAACCGCCCAAGTATCAATCGCCAAACTATTTGGGGAAATACCTTGCTGTTTTGCCTTGGTTAACCCTTGTTTGATTTCATAATACAATCGCAAGATATCCCAATACAAGTGGTTGCCAACCTGAACGGGATCATTGGAAAAACGATGAAGTTCTTCCACCTCTATCCTTCGATCCGTGAGGCGGCCGAGCAGCGCTCTTCCACTGCTCGCCCCAAGATCATAGGCGAGAATACTCACCAGCTTGCACCACCTTTGCCTCGCGCCAAAATTTCTTGCGGATAGCTACTTTCCAAATATGCTTTCATAGGATCAAGAGGAAGTCCTTGCTCTTCCCGAATTACATGAAGCAGCGGTGTCACATCAAATTCGAAGGCCCGGCGAACCGCATCCTCTGCACCTAAGACATCATTCCGTTGTTGTGCTTCTTCTACTTCATCATGGTTGACAAGCAAAGCTTTTGCGCACTGTGTTTGCACATTCAAAACAGAGCGGATCATCGCCGGAATTTTCCGTTCAATGCTATGCGACTGATCGATCATGTAAGCAATGTTATCTACTGTCTGACGGATCCCTGCATCGGAATCGTTCCCTGCATTTTGGATTTGATAAAAGATCAAAAACAACTCATAAGGATTGGTCGTACCAACGATTAAATCGTCATCGGCATATTTCCGGCTGTTGAAGTGGAATCCCCCCAGCTTTTTCTCATCGATCAAATATGCAACGATGTGTTCAACATTGGTCCCCTGCGCATGGTGACCGGTATCCACGAGTACTTCTGCCTGGGGTCCCAATTTCAAAGCATAATTGTACGCCATTCCCCAATCCGCCAGATCTGTATGATAAAAGGCAGGTTCAAAAAATTTGTATTCAATCAGCATCCGCATGTGTGGTGACAACGCTTTATACATTTCAGAAAGCGCCTCCAACATCCACGACTTCCGTTTCCGGATGTCACCCTGACCAGGATAATTGGTGCCGTCAGCAAACCACAAACTCACATCTCGTGATCCCGTTTCCTTGGCTATATCTACGCATTCGAGCAGATGTTCCATAGCTTTGCGGCGAATCGAAGCATCCGCGTTAGTTACACTGCCAAGCATGTACTCCTCTTCCTGAAACAGGTTAGGATTCACCGCTCCAATCGACAATCCGAGACTTTCGGCATGGCTTTTCAGTTTGCTATAATCATCGACTTTGTCCCAAGGTATGTGAATCGCCACGGACGGACAAAGTCCTGTTACGCGATGCACCTGGGCCGCATCCTCAAATTTTTCAAACGGATTTCTCGGCACCCCGACTTTTTGAAACACTTTGAATCGAGTCCCGGAATCGCCATACCCCCAGGAAGGAGTTTCAATTTTCAACGCTTTCAGTTTTGATTTGACTTGCTCGACATTGATACCTCTTGCTTTTTGCTGTTCCTCAAATAACGTGTATGCCCGATCTGACACGTTCAACTTCCTTTCCATTTTGGAGTATGTTTATTTGATGGGGTATGCCGTCGATGACATCGATGCATTTTCCGCTGCTGCTTCCCACTGCCTACCCACGTTTCAGCCGCTTCTTATCGTGTGAAAGCTGCTGGAACGCCGCCGTCGATCGTTAGCATGCACCCTGTCGTTTTTTCTGACTTGGAAGAAGCGAAAAAGGCGATTCCCTCTGCAATGTCTTTCGGGTAAATATTTACGAGCAATGTCGTTCTTTTTCTGTAGTACTCCTCCAGTTGATCCGGTTCAATACCATAAGCGGCCGCACGTTCGTTGCGCCAACTAGAGTTCCAGATGGCAGAACCTTGCAAGATCGCGTCCGGTAAAATCGTGTTGGCGCGTATCCCAAATTGTCCTCCTTCGGCCGCGATGCAACGGGCCAGATGTGCTTCAAGCGCCTTGGCTGCACTATAAGCTGTCGCATTTTTCCCCGCATAAACCGAGTTTTTGGATCCAACAAACACCATGTTACCGCCTATACCTTGCGCTTTCATTTGTTTGAACGCTTCACGGGCAACCAAGAAATAACCGGTACCGAGAACGTTGATGTTCAGATTCCATTCTTGTAATGTCGTCTCATCAAACGGACTTGATGTCGCGAGACCCGCGTTATTGACAATAATATCGATACCGCCATAAGCCAGCGCACTTTCGGACAATGCCGCTGCGACTTCCTCTTCCTTTGTCACATCCATTTTTACGGCAATGGCGCGATTCTCGCCATATGTTTCATTAATCTCTGCGGCAACTTTTTGCGCACCTTCCAAATTGCGATCGGCCAGCACCACATGAGCACCTTCAGCTGCCAGACGTCTAGCTGTCTCGCTGCCAATTCCGCCAGCTCCTCCAGTGATAAAAGCGACTTTCCGAGAAAACTCAGCTTCTGCCGGAGCCAACGTCAATTTATATAGCTCGAGCGGCCAATATTCCACATGATAGGACTCATTCTCACTGAGAGATACGAAACGTCCCAACGCTGTGGATCCTTTCATGACAGCAATCGCCCGATGATAAAGCGCTCCGCTCACCTTGGACATAGCCAAGCTTTTACCGGAATTGATCATGCCGACACCCGGAATCAGGATCACGCGTGGAGCAGCTTCAAACATAACATCCCCTTCGTTCGCGTTCCGTTCAAAGTAACGTTTATATTGTTCCTTGTATTCGGCAATGCCTTCCTTCAATTTCGTTTTTAGCCCTTCGACATCTTCCTCATTCGGTGTCCAATCGATAAAGAGTGGAACCATTTTGGTATGCACAAGATGATCCGGGCAAGCCGCCCCCACTTGAGAAAGCCCGGCAGAATCTTTGCCGCCGACAAACTGCAACACATCCGCTCCATCATCAAACGTCAAAATCATTTTCTTCGCATCGCTTACTGCACCGCGAATCGTCGGCATGACTTGCGAAGCGATACTTTTCCGCACGCCTGCCGGAAGAACTTCATATTTTACACCGCCAAACATGTTTTCTTCGTTGATTCTTGCTTCAATATAGGCAGCCGCTTCATTTATAATAGCAATCGTTTTCACATAGCACTCTTCAGAGGTATTCCCCCACGTTACAAGACCGTGTTTTTCCATTAGGACAAGTTCTGCTTCCGGATTCGCCAATACACCCTCCGCAATCATTTTGGAAAGCTTGAACCCCGGCCGCACATAAGGAACCCAGACGAAGCGATTTCCAAAAACTTCATATGCAAGCTCTTTGCCATTGTTCGCACAACATAGGCTAATGATGGCATCTGGATGCGTATGATCCACATGTTTGAATGGCAAGAAGGCATGCAAGAGCGTCTCAATAGAAGCCCGCGGATGTTTGGCATCGATCATGCAATGGGAAAGATAAGCCACCATTTCCTCATCAGACATTTCATCCCTTTCAAATAAAGGACGAATATCTTCCATGCGAAGCCCTGTAAAATTACTAGATTTCATGGTAGCTAGATCTGACCCGCTACCTTTCACCCACATCACTTCTACATCACGTCCGCGGAAATCTTTGACCACCGTTTTCATTGAGGTATTGCCACCACCCCAATTGCACACGCGGCGATCCGCTCCGATGATATTTGACCGGTAAACGAGCTCGTCTAATCCGCTTTGCAACTCAGAAGCCTTAGACTGTTCCCACAAGTTTTGAATCATGATTTCTCCTCCATTTTATAATTTGTTTTTATTTGTTTATAATTATAATTGTTTTGTTTTGTTTTGGATTGTCCGCGTCCATGCGTATTTATAACTTTTTTCCATCAGATTCCTCCTCTGCATTTGTCTTTCGTTGGCCTCGAACTTTCACGGTTATTTCCTAAATTCACATAACTTCAGAAGACAGCTATTAGAAAAACGCTTTCAAGCATAATGTCTAAATCTTTATTTTTTTATGATTATAACAATAAATTTATTGTTTTTGCAATATATATTTTTGTTATTATTGCTTATATCGACCTAACATGTTGTGTTTATTTTTGTTTTAAGATATGCATGCAAAAATATTATCTTTTCCTTTGAAACATCCTCACGCCTTTCCGCTGCGCGATACCATTCTCGGCAAGTTGATTCTGGTTAAGCAGCATGATATCCTCTGCCGCTTGCAGCGAAACTCCTTGTCCGTTTTCAAGCATTCGAGGGCACGGACAAGAAGGTCTCTATATTAATTTTTTAAGTGAAATGAACAGCAATTACATATGATAGAATCCGCACCCCACAAGAATCACCTTTAACTTGTGCGTTTTCGATATATATGGCATAAAATATAAGCATACGAGTGATATAATCCATCTACCACTTTCCTGAAATCTTTTTTCTAAGGAGATTCTCTATGGGCAAATTTTTTTTATTTTATATCATTTGGAGGATCACAGGCAATCCAATACTGGCAATCATTGTGCTCCTCATGATTTACTATGTGGTTGACCGTCGCTATATAGGACTCTTGCCCAGCGTTCTAAATCCATTTCGCAAACGAGTTCGAATGTCTCGCTTACAGAAGCAGTTAGACATCAACCCTCATGATATGAGTGCCAAATATGAACTGGCACAAGCATATATTGAAGCAAGACAACCGAAGAGGGCACTTGAGTTGCTACAGGCTATGCCTGCATCCATGCAAGATTCGGAGGATGTATTATATCATACTGGCCTGTGTCATTTAAGCTTAGGGGATATGGAAGTTGGGGAAACATTGATTTTACGAGCATTGGCATTGAATAGCAGACTACATTATGGAGAGCCGTATTTAAAACTTGCAACCGCATTTGCAAACGTATTCCCCGCTAAGGCAATGCATTGGTTTGAGCAATTTGAAGCAGACAACTTTTCTTCATGCGAATGTTATTATCGCAAAGGTCTGCTTCACCTGCAACTTGGAAATCGGGATAAAGCAAAACAGGAATGGAAGAAATGTTTAGAGATATATCGGACATTGCCAAACTTCCGAAAACGGAGCGAACGCCGTTGGGTACTGGCTGCACGTCTGAAATTGATGCTCTGAGGCTCTCATCTTCACTTTTCAAAAGATAACCGTTCCAAATGGAGTGTCAGGAATCCCACCTCTTCATCGGGAACGGTCGTCCCCAACCGTTCAGACAAATCATCCGCAATGCTCCTCGCCTTGGCAATCGTTGATACCAGTCGAGCGACGCCCAGTGTATCTGAGCTTTTGGTAAACGTACGGGCAGAATGAAAATGTGTTGCTAAAAATGCTACTTCCTCTTCCGGAAGATCTACCCCCAGCTTATCGTTAATGTATTGAACCGCCTGTTCAGAAATGTTGTAATCATCCGGATATAGATGCTTGATTTCATAGGTAAACGGATTGCTTAAGTTGATTCCCTTTTTATGACGTTCTATCGCAAAATTTACGTGGTCAATCAAAGCGGCATGGATCGTATCAACAAGTGGAATCGGAGTCGATCCGGTTGCGAGCCCAAGTACGGGATTTCTATGATTTTTAATCGTTTGTTCTAAAATAGCCGCACTATAGACAGATGCTTCCCTTGTTGTCTGAAATATACGAATATCCATCCAAATCCTCCGTCTTGAAATAGTTTGCGTACAGGATTCGCTTACTTGCTGTATACGAGCCGTCCGCCGACAATTGTATGGGTAACTTCCAAGTTCTCGTTGAGTGCGATCATGTCACCGTCATACCCTTGCGCAATGACCCCTTTATTTAATCCGAGCAACTGCGCTTGATTGCGTGAGGTAACTTGTGCGATCGCATGTTTTGGCAAATTCCCTGTTAAAACTAAGTTTCGTACCGCCTGATCCATCGTAAGCGTACTGCCGGCAATCGTTCCATCCGCAAGGGCAGCTCTCCCGCTTTGCACATGAACCGTTTGCCCGCCCAATTCGTAGCTGCCGTCACACATGCAGGCTGCCCGCATGGCATCGGTGATTAAGAGAAGCCTTTCAATCCCACACGATTGGATCATCACTTTCACTACCGCTTGATGCACATGCAGATAATCGGCAATCAATTCCACAAAAATTTCGTTATCCGACAGACCAAATCCCAACAAACCCGGTTCCCGATGGTGAAGTCCATTCATGGCATTAAACAAATGCGTAATGCTTTGTGCTCCCCATTCTTTCCCCAGCTGCGCTTGCTGATAGGTTGCGGTACTGTGGCCCATCGATACCATAATCCCTTGTTTTCTGGCAAATCGAATAAACGGTTCCGCTCCGTTTAATTCCGGAGCCAATGTGATAATTTTGACTTGGTTGCGGGAAAGCCGGATCCAGTTTCCCAATAGCTGCGCATCGGGTTCCCGACGGTTTATTCATACTGCACACTCCTCAAATATGTTTTGGATTTGTAGTGAAAAAAGAATTAGGGTATGTAAATCTTATGTTTTTGAACGTTTTGAAATATGGCCTGAATGAGAAATCCAATCCGACAGAGTCCTCTTAGTGTGTTCATCAAGTTTAATTTTCCATGGCCATCCCGGTGCTATTTTGGTTGCCTTTAATAAACCTTTATTCAGCCAATAATAGACCACATGAGTGCTTACACCAAAGTGAAGAGCTACTTCTTTTACGGTCCATTCATTGCTTTGTTTTGAAGGCCCAGGAATGCGGTAGCGATATCGTAGCCACTGAATAGAGTCAGTGGTAAATGGCTTACCTTCAGGAGTTCGGTATCCGGATTGGTTGAAATGTGCTGCAATTTGAGTGTCTGTCATATCGCGGGCTAATTCTCGAATACGATCAATCGTCTCCATCGAATGCTTGCGCGCCAAGTGATGCGGCAAGGGCTTGGTCGTGTGAACAACCTCATGGCATTGATTGCGCCAGCGGATCCCTAAACGAATATCCGCTTGACCAGGCTCACAAAAAACAGTGACATCCTCGATTAATAGACGTAGGATTCTTTTACGGTCCTTTATCTCGGTTGTTGTCGCACGCCAAATACGTGGCAAGTTTTCCGCTAAAGATAGAATATCTTGCTTATCTTGCTCTGTCGGTCGCCATGCACGACTTGAGCAGTAATGCTCGTATTCTTCACGAATTTGGTTGAGTGTCGCCATTTTTTCATTCCACCTCGCTTCCAGGGCACGTGTCACTAATCGGTTTTCCGGTTCAGCAAGGTCGTACTGGCGTTGTGCACGATCCACCTCATACTGGGCTCTTTCCAAGGAAAGTTTCCAACTTGTTTCCACTTTATCTTCTTCGCTTAGAACCTTGTCGAATGAGCGTAAGGCGAGTTCAAGTTGAGCAGGTTGTACAGCCTCTAGAACTCTGGCGGCAATGGCTTGATCTACCGGTTCAGAGCGAAGGGAAGAACAAGTGGCACGATCGCCATTTTCCCATCTTGCTTTACATTCATACCGTGGAGCGATCCCGCCATTTCCTGTATAACGAACAGACATGCGGCGACCGCACTTTCCGCACACGATGATTCCCTGAAGTAGGGCAATCCCTTCCCTCGCTGGACCACTCACTTCTGCGTTTGTTCGATTTTGCTGCAGTTGTTTGAGATTTTCTTCGTACTCTGACCATGAAATATACCCAGGATGATGGTCGTGAATAAGCACCTCCCATTGGTCTTTGGGTAAACGAACGATGCGATGAACAAACAAGCCCTGCTCATCCAATTGTTTTCGATCCTTGTAGCGACCAAACACATAAGCGCCCGTATAAGCAGGGTTATAGAGTATCCCCAATACACGACCGTGGGTTAACGTACCCCAGATAAGCTTTCCTGCCCAAACACCACCGTATGCTCTTTTCGGAAAACGAAGATGGTTTTGCGAAAAAAACTGAACCACACCATACGCACTGCCTGTTGCCCGAAAGGCAGTAAAGATATGACGCACGGCATTCTGTACCTCCTCATCCGGGTCAATCACGGTGTTGCCGTCCACATCGTGACAATAGCCTACGGGTAAGGGAAAGCGCAGCTCTCCTTTATGGGCTTTATTCTTCTTCCCACCAATGAGACGTGAGCGCAAAAAGTGTAACTCTGCTTCACTCATCGTACCCTTAAAACCCAAAATGAGACGATCATTGAAATCACTCAAGTCATAGATGCCGTCTTCATCCACTACGATGGTGTCGAATATACTGCACAGTTCGAGTAGGCGCAATAAGTCTGCGGAAGAACGAGCCAGGCGAGAAACTTCGAGACCAAAAATCGCACCTACTTCCCCGAGTGAGACCTGGGCTACAAGTCGTTGAAATCCTTGCCTTTTGGAACCTTGCCCACCGGATAAACCTAAATCCTCGTCGATCAGTTGAATTTGATCCTGTGTCCACCCCAGACTCAGAGCCTTCTCCTGAAGGGCATACTGTCGCTCCGTGCTCTCCCTGTGAAATCGGACTTGAGCTAAGGTCGACTGGCGAATGTAGATCAGTGCTTTCCGATCCAGGTGTTGTGGATGTACTTTCATGGACGATATCGTCTGATTCATTTGCTATTTCCTCCTCCCCATGCCATGCCGCTATGAATGAGCTCAGCATATTCGCGAACACAGAAACGAATTCTTCTACCTTGTTGCTGTCGTTACCCACTAAAGCAGCTAAAGCAGAACTAGACATACAATCCCCTCCAGAATTATTTCTGCAGGAACTCGCTTTTTTCACGACGGCGTAAAAGCTCTAGGTTGATTTCTGTCAGTTCTACGATAAGTTCCTGCAAGATATGATAATTGTCTAATCTTTCACGTACCCATGGCTCCCAGGAAGCCGGGACATAATCGAGTCGGGTGCGTCCCTGATGGATAGTAGATAGGTAGAAACTAGGATGGCCTTCACCGGTGGAACAGCGACAGGCCGATTTACCACATTTGATGTTGCGTGTGATAAGAGAACCGCGAAGGATCTGGCTAGGATCAAATAAGGACTCTACTATTTGTTGACTACGAGTTAATAGTTGTTCAGTCGATTCTTGACGATAGGGTCTTGATTTCTTATCAGTAGTATTCATATTAAGAAAATACCTCCATATGGGACAAGTTGTCAATCATAATATTCTTACGAGTTTGGAGATCATCCTTTCTCTTAATGAAATCAATTAATTCTTTTAGAGTCCCTAGGTAAAGTGGGGAGTTAGGAGCACGGGAAATAGCCTGAATCGAAGGCAAGTGACGATCGGTCCAGGATTCAGGGATACAAACAATACCCGAATCGGTATGAATGGAGTACATGCGGGTTCCATTTACTTCTTTCACTTTTAAAATTTGAAACGATTGATCGTGAAGGGGGTGGAAAGGGTGGGTAATTGTTAGAAATCCCAAAGACTGACTGAATGATTGTGTAATTTGCACTGACCGTGCCGTATATGCGATACCGGATGTGCCCCTGGACGTTTCATGCTGATAAACGGCCCTTCCAAATGAAAGCCAAGAATCTGCGCACCTTCCGAAACATGATTCGGTGCCAAGGATTGCATCACTTGATTCATACGATCAATGCTTTCCGTAATCGTGGTTAAAAACAACCCGGTGGTTCCATGTTGTGCATGCGTTTTGGCGATCGTTTGAAATGCCTCGTCCGATGCATCCATCGTATCGGCCCCACCGCCGCCGTGAATATGAATATCAAGGAACCCGGGATAGAGTTCCCCATTCGTCTCGATCAACGTTGCCCCTTCGATATCCGTTGCGGATAGTTGGCCGATCTTTTGAATGATCCCGTCCTCGATTAAAATTTGCTGCCTCTCATGATGAATCGTACCTGAGACCACCGATTTCATTGAAACCACACCTGCCTTTACTTCAAAACCACTGTGTATAATATCCTGGAATCCCCTGGTTTCATCGCGGAAACCCGATCCGTATTCGTAATCAACACTGGCGATATCAACGACTTCTGTGCCGCAATTGTATCTTTCTCAAATGTAATCAAAGGATCCCCAACTTTGACGGTATCCCCCACCTTAACATGCGCCGTAAAACCTTCTCCGCGCGTATGCCCATTTAAGGTTACATGCCCGACAATGCTACTTTGTAAACTTTACAAAATATAAAATTTGTTGTATTTATCTTAAACCAATGCAACACATATAACCAAAAAGCCTACCGCCAAAATACATTGGTGACAGAGACAGGCTTTGCTAGTGTTCAGGTGCTATCCTTTGTATACGTCCCCACGGGGACCAATGAGTTCAACGTACACAATCTTTTCTGTGTGATCGATACGAAACAATACGCGATTCTTACCAACACGCAAACGAAACAGGCCTGGTTCGCCCTCCATCACCTTGATGTCTCCTTCTGGCGGGATCTTCAAAAGTCCTTCCATTGCCGATCCAATCTGTTGTTTGGTGGTTTTGCCTTGTTTGGAAAGGAACTTAATAGCAGCACGTCTAAGAATGAGTTTATAGCCCGAGTTCACGTTTCGCTTGCTCCCAATCTACATATTCGTCCTCACTACTCAATTGCTGCTTTTCTTCTTCTGTCAATGGTTCATCATCCGGTTCACTTTCTTCAATCTTTCTCCATGCTTCCGGTACTTCATTTGAACGATGAGCAAGATATTGCATAAAATCATAAACCGTTTTCTGATCGTTTTCGTTTAACCGATCAAACAATTGGTAAACGTCATATTTTCGTACAGACATTTATACCACCCTTCGGTTCGTGAGAATCTTTTAATTATATTATCAAGGATTAATCGCCGATAATCAACAAAATTGCTACACTACCCAAACGTCCACCGCCTGTTCAACACATACCCCACAACCGCCGAAACACCCGTTGCGACAATCCTCGCCACAAAAACTGAGCCAACCACAACAGGCGCATAGCGAACAATTCCCACGTTTACGAGCAAGCAGCAGACACTCACCCACCCAAACCGCCACATTCGTCCACGTTGTACAAATACTATCCGGCTGTTCCAGTAGTAGCCGTTTGCCACGCCTATCGTGTACAAACTTGCCGCAGCCAACCACACTGTTTAACAAGTACAGTAAAAACGAGAACGTCAGTGCCCCCTCCTGTCCGTTGTTTGAACAGGAAGGGCATTCCCTCCTTTGATTTTGAAATAAAAAACGTACACAAATAAACGGTTTTTACCGCTCATGTGTACGTTTTGAATGTGCTTATAGCGCTACCCTATTCTTGATCTAAGTATTTACGACTGCGCCGTATAAAGTCCATCGATTGGCGCATTTCTTTTTCCGTTAACTCTGACAGTTTTCTTTTATTTTCAAATATATTTGTATCGTAGATGGCATCTTTTTCGTTATCCCAATCTTCGATTAACATTTGATCGAGCAACGCATAGTAATCGTGCTCCTCTTCATTATTCAACAATCGACGAATCAATTCATTCTGTTCTTCTACACTCAGTTGATGAATAGAGTCCAGAATTTCGTCTACTTTCTTCGATATATTTTTCACCCTTGTTTAGTTTGTTGTTATCCTATTGCATTTAGATAGTGTTGGAGACTTTCTTCTACACAATCTGTAACCAATCGAATAAAGGGTGTCAATTCCATATCTACACTTGCCTTTTCCAAGCATTCGTAGTATTTTATACGCTGTTCTGGTTTTGCTTTGATAATAGCGGGAGGATACCCATGTTGCATCAATATTAGATTCATTCCTAAACGAGCCGTCCTCCCATTTCCATCGATAAACGGGTGAATAAACACCAATTTAAAGTGAAACATTGAAGCCAATTCCACCGGATGAAGGATAGTCTCATTTTCTCTATACCATGCAAACAATTGTTCCATTTCTTCTGGAACCTTCACATGGTTAACCGGATTGTGTATGCTTCCACTAATTCCGACATTGTAACCGCGATACTTTCCTGCATTTTCATTATCTATATTTTTTAATACTAAGTAATGAATTTGCTTGAGTATGCGTTCCGTAAGTGGCTCTTGTTTACCAACCAGTTCTTCTACAAAATCAATGGCTTCCGCATGGTTGATTGCTTCAAAATGTTCTTTTAACCGTTTTCCACCAATTGTAAGTCCTTCTTCTACAACCATTTTGGTTTCTAACAGGCTAAGAGTATTGCCTTCAATTGCATTTGAATTGTACGTCCATTCTATACGAATCACTTCTCTGAGATTTTTCACCATTCCCGTTGGAAGGGGGCGCTTTGAATCCAGCTTCTCTTTTAACTGGTTCACTTTATCAAACACAGTTTTCACCAACTTTTCCGGCAATACCGTTTATTTAACAATTTTATTATATCCTTTTTTGAGTGCTCTTGTAGCACTAACTAACCAATTTCTCCTTGTTCGACATCCAACAATCACTAATTTAGTCCGTTGCGGATCAATCACGCGGATCGGCTTCATACGAGAAACACCACGCTTTCCATCTCACCTTCAAACAACTCATAAGGATTAATTTTTACGAATTTGCCTCCACAGGAAAAGCGAAAAGTCGCTTGTGGGTACAATTCGTGACATTCTCCGATGACACCGTAAAAGCCAGTACGAATCTCGTCTGCATCGTCTGTCGAACTAAAGAACGCTTGTAAACGACCATGTGAGTGCAGTTGTAGGACGATGAAATCGATTTCATTCTCCATATACCCCACGAAGCAGGCCGTAACGGACGTTCCCATTTGTTCAGGAAAGACGACAAAATATCCATCGTATACATCCCAAACAATATTCGCAGAACGTTCGATGTCAGGTGTCTCACAGAACACATTTTATGTTCTAACAGATAAACCGGCTTTTTTTCAACGTTTCGCCGTCAAGATAGGAGATGATGGACTTGAAAGCTTAAATATTCACCCTGGCGATTACCTAATATTTCGGAGACAAGATTGGCCAAACGATGAAGAATAAATTGTCTTTGTGCGCTTCGGCGATGATTGCATTGTACGTGTTCTGGAAGGTATGTGGGATACTGAACCCCTCTTAAAATTACCGGGTGAAAGCTATGAAACATTACAGATTCATAGAAACCAGTACACGATTATTGGTATGTTAGAGCAAGTGATAAAACCTGAGTTTGTAAAGATATTTTTTGCATTTGATAACTACGAATAGGAGGAAAAATCAATGGCAAGTATCGAAAAACGAAGCAAAGGATCATATCGTTTGATCGTCGAAACTGGCTATGACGCAAACGGCAAGCGGATCAAGCGGACAAAGACGATTCATGTATCAGGGAAAAAAGAAGCTGAAAAGGAACTTGCAAAGTTTATTGTGGAAGTTGAAGCAGGTGAATATATATATATTGCGCCAGAGAAAATGACGTTCCTTCACTTTGTAGAACGAGAATGGATCCCGAAATATAATCACGGCTAAAAAGAAAAATGCCCCCTGCGGTAAACCAACCTGATTAGGGGGCAAGAAGAAATTATCTTTCTATATGCATTATAAATGAGAATTGAAAAAAGTACACTGTGAAATCGTTGGCTTTCTTGGTAAACCACACATTTTTCGCCAGGATTTTGATAATTGTCATAAAATTGGCCTAAAAAGTTATTTTGAACGAACTGCGACAAAATCAGCCAATAAGCGTGCACCATATCCGGTGGCACCGGCAACAAGGTAACCCTTTGTCTCTGTTGCTTCCATTGGACCCGCCATATCTACGTGTGCCCATTTCATCGAAGGATCCACGAATTTTCTTAAAAATAAAGCAGCCGTGATGGCGCCTGCATAAGGTCCTTTGCCGATGTTGCTGATATCCGCGTAGTGACTTTTCAATAAATCTTCATACTCGTCTTCCAACGGCATCGGCCAAACACGATCCCCGGCAAATTGACCCACGTGGCGCAAATCATCCACAAGCGCATCATCGCCCCAGACACCTGCCATGCGTTCGCCAAGTGCAGCAATGCATGCACCGGTAAGTGTCGCAATGTCCACACATTCGACTGCACCAAGATTTTTGGCGTGAATGAGCGCGTCCGCCAAAATCAGCCGACCTTCCGCATCCGTATTTCCCACTTGTACAGTAACGCCGTTGGGATACTGAATGACATCCCCTGGCAGCATCGCGCCGCCATCCGGAATATTTTCGGCAGTCGCTACAAGGACAAGCAAATTGACAGCCATTTGGCTTTTTACGATAATGTCCAATGCACCGACTACCGCAGCCGCGCCGCACATATCCATCCGCATGTCGCTTAAGTCCCGGCCGCTTTTCAGACTGATTCCGCCTGCATCATATGTCATGCCTTTGCCCACAAGTGCAACCAAAGGTTTTGAAGGATCTGTGCAATAACGCAATTCAACAAAAGCAGGCGGATACTTGCTTCCTTTGCCGACAGATAGCAAACCGTTCATCTGCCGTTTTTCAAGCTCTTCTCCCTGGTATACGGTAATGGACACGGACGTATTGGAAAACTGTTGTCGAATACGCTTCACAAATGTTTCCGGGCGCAACCGATTCGCCGGCTCATTGCCTAGCTCGCGAGCGAAGATGACTCCTTCCGCGCGAATTTTCCCAAGTTGAATGGCTTGCTCTAAAGCATCGGAAGTTTCCAGTTCGATTTGCACCAATTCGACATGACGTTCTGCTTTTTTGGATTTGTAGGCATCAAATGCGTACGTTCCCAACAGCCAGCCCTCTACCGTTGCCATTACGAGGTCTACCTGTGTACAGGAAGCATCCGCTAGTTTCTGCAAGCATTCATAGGAAACCCGCACTTGCTTTTGTTTTTCCTGGTTCAGAGCCCTGCCAGCCGTTCCAAACGCAGCACGCAAGCGATCCATCTGGAATTTTTTTTGTTCTCCCAGTCCCACCAGCAGGATATTTTCTTCCTGATTCCGACCAAAGAACCATGTACATTTGCCCGACTCGCCCATATGGGAATGGATCGTCAATCCATGAATCGCTTCGAAATCCATTTGATCTTTAAAGACTGGATAAACGACTGTTTGTGCTTTCAAACCGTTGTTTCTATCGACGATAAAATTCATCAGATATTCCCCTTTCCATGAAACATCATGCTCAGTTTGCATTCTCATAAGTAAGTATACCATTTTTGCCAAAATTCTCATCGAAACTATAAATTTGCATATGCATACATCTCCTGCAAAAAGGATGGACACTAAAGTGAAACGTACGCTGAAAGCTGTCGATGCGAGATTGTGAACAATAGTCAAACCTTTTGTAAAATTCATTGCTTCTTGGCAATTTTGAGTGCTATCATGATTTTAATGTAGGAGGAGCAATTCCTGTAATGAAGTAATTTAAGCTTTGAACGAAAAAAGCACCTCTTGTATACTAGGAAACGTTCGACGCAGAACAATACCTACATACGAAAAGAGGCGCTCACATGAAGTATAAGACGAAGCAGAAACAGAATCAACGGATTACAAGAATTACCGAGAACACATTGGTGGTTGGAGCTGACATCGCAAAGAAGATACACGTAGCTCGAGCTGTGGATTTCCGTGGAATTGAGCTTGGGAAGGACTGTGTGTTTCACAACGACCAGGAAGGGCTGACGAAGCTGGCAGCGTGGATGAAGGAGCTTGGCCGAATTCATGAGAAAACAGACATTATATTCGGCATTGAACCGACTGGACACTACTGGTTCCCGTTAGCGGCGTTTTTGAAGGAGCAAGGCATTCAGGTTGTTGTTGTCAATCCGCATCATGTGAACAAGAGCAAGGAGCTCGAGGACAACTCACAGACCAAAAGCGACTACAAGGATGCAAAAGTCATTGCCGACCTCATTCGGAATGGAAAGTACTCAGAACCTAACTTACCGACCAAGGAATACGCAGAATTACGCATTCTGATGAATCTTCGCGAGAAGGTCATGGTGAGCTTGATTCAAGTGAAAACACGGATCACAAACTGGTTTGACCGCTACTTTCCAGAGTATCCACAGGTATTTAAGGACTGGGAAGGGAAAGCGTCCCTCATGACCATGCGTCAGTTTCCAACTCCAGAGGAGATTGTCTCCGTAGGCGCCAGAGGCGTTCTCTCACATTGGAAGACGGAAATCAAGCGTGGGGTGGGCATTAAGAGAGCGGAGCAGCTCTATGCGACCGCAACGGCTTCCATCGGGCTTACCGAGGGACTGGCAGCGGCTCGAATCGAGCTGACTATCTTGCTGCAGCAGTACGATCTGTATGGCAAGCAGGAAGAAACCATTATGGCGCAAGTCTTGCAGATTCTTGAGAAGATCCCCGGAACTCGGCAGATGCTGAGCATCCCAGGGGTTGGTGTTCTGACCGTCGCCGGTTTCCTAGCGGAGGTTGGCGATCTCAACAACTATGATCACGGACAGCAAATCATCCGCTTGGCTGGACTGAATTTGACTGAGAATAGTTCTGGAAAACGGAAGGGGAAAACGGGGATCAGCAAGCGGGGTCGTTCTCGATTAAGAGGCATCTTGTTTCGCGCCATGCTACCGATGGTGGCCAAAAACGAAGAATTTAAAGAGCTGCACAAGTATTACACGACACGTAGTCAGAATCCGTTAAAAAAGAAGCAGTCGATCATCGCCTTATGTGGAAAACTGGTTCGCGTACTTTATACATTGGGGACAAAGCAGAAAGAGTATAACGCAAACGATGTACTGGGGCCAGTCCGACAAGCCCAGCTACAACAAAGTGCAGCATAAAATAAAAAATAGAACACGTATCAACAGCTTAGTATCTGGTTTTTAATAAATGAAATATCCACAACTGGATATTTCACAAATTCAACATTATCAACAAACTGAAAACTCGATTATTCAGATGTGCACAACTTTGACAACGGAAGCACCGGAGAAGCCGAAGGATTTTATCCATAAGGGCAACGACCCAGTCGAGGAGCAAGAATCGGCCTCCACCCCTTGAGAGGTAGAACGAAGGAATGTAAGGGCATAGACCCAGCGTGACATGGGAGGGTAAACCCCGAGGGAGAACGTGGAGATCCACTGTGCGATCATACCATTTTATCCACAGTTTGGAAAACAATGATTTCAAGCTTATTCCTGCCACCGGCCTTTACAGAAAAATATGGGTTCTATGCAATCTTTCACCAACACTCTCTAGGTGTCAAAGTTGTAAAACTAAGAATGAGCGAGAAAACAGGAGAAAACATTACTTTATAGTGGGAGGTCATAGGTCGTGTTTCGTTACTATCTGGGCATCGCGTTTACTTGTATTGTTTTTGCTGTTATCAGTCTATTTTTAGCAGCAAACCCTTCCGGTCTTGCCGTTATTTTCACAGGCTTAGCCGTTGCGTTTGCAACGATTGGTCTCATGACTTCCGGGCCAAAATCTCGCTGGTAATCCCCTTAAAATGTGTTCAAAAAGTGGTTAAGCAAGACACAAGGAGTTTTGACTACTTTTTGAACATCTTCTTGAAAAGACTCCGCCGTGGATGCAGGGTCTTTTTTCCTGCCAAGAGCAGTCTCAACTGTCGCTTGCCTGCCGACTCTTCGCATTAGCGGACAGGCCAACGTAAAAGCCTTGGTATAAGCGTCTCCGCTTGCGTATTGATATAAAAAACTGTCCCTCGATTCTCTTCCACAATCTTGACAAGTTGGCTGCATGGTTCCATCCGCAAATGTGTACCTATGACCAGCAAAACATCCGCTTGCCCTACCCAATCGACTGCGAGAGAAAAATGGTGCACAGGTTCTCCCTCTAACACGACGTTTGGTCGTAATATCTGCTCTTGGCAAGACGGACAGTATGGAATACGATCCGATTGTAACGCCAATTCACTACTGTAAACAGATTTACAGAAATCACAAATAAGTTCCCTTAGGTTGCCATGCAACTCGATTAAATTTTGAGTACCTGCCTTCTTGTGCAATCCGTCGATATTCTGTGTAATGACGGGAAATCCTGCCTTGGCAAGTTGTAGATATGCATCATTGGGTGATACACGCAGCCACTCTCTGAGCATCAACCGATAGACACGATAGTACCAGCTAGGTGTATTCACCATCATCTTGTGTTGAAACCACTCATGCAGCGGCCGGCCTGCAACTTCCGTATGAATGGTTGGAATGCCGCATGGCTTGCTGAATCCTGCTCCAGTTATGACAACACAATTCTTGGCCTGCGCAATTTTGCAAGCATAATACTCCAGTACCATTTGATTCATTATTGCCAATCCCCTTCTGCTTCCCATAGTATCCCCACTCCTTCATCTTTTAAAGAAAACTTGTCTTCGCCAAACTTTTCGACAAACCTTAGTTGCTAAAGCCACTATTTGAACACGTACTAAAAGTATAAAAATGTATGAGTGAATTGGAGAAAAACCGTTGACTGGCTTCTACAAGGATGTTAAGATAGTTCACAATAAAACGTAAATGTTTAAAAACGATGAGGAAAACCTTTTGTTACATTCGTTCTTTCAGAGAGCTGGCGGCAGGTGCAAGCCAGCAGAACCGTTACAGAAGGAGCATTTCCGAGTGGTCATTGGAACACATGGCAAATCCTGTTTTGTCATGTAAGTAATTTGATCCGGGGATTCCCGTTATCATTTCCCGAAAGGCTGTACATGCAGTATATACAGCGAAAAAGGGTGGCACCGCGATGAGTCCTCTCGCCCCTTTGTTTACAAATCCACAATTTGTAAACGAGGGCGGGAGGTTTTTAATTGTTTTTTGTAAAAGATAAGAGGTATTAGGAGGAGTGGAAGGACATGTTTAAAGTACTGGTAGCAGATCCAATTTCAGAATTAGGCTTGCAAAAATTGTATGAGCATCCCGATATCCAGGTGGATATCCAAACCGGATTGCCGGAAGCGGAAATTATCGCCATTATTGATCAATATGACGCATTATTGGTTCGCAGCCAAACAAAAGTAACCGCAAGCATTATACAAGCCGGCAAAAAATTGCGCGTGATCGGAAGAGCCGGAGTCGGTGTAGATAATATTGATGTACCTGCCGCAACAAAAGCCGGCATCATCGTCATGAACGCGCCGGATGGAAATACCATTTCTACAGCAGAACTTACATTTGCCATGATTATGGCGAGTGCCCGGAAAATTCCGCAAGCACATCAAAAGCTGAAAAACGGTACATGGGATCGCAAATCTTTTGTGGGTGTCGAACTCCGCAATAAAGTCCTTGGCATTATCGGCTTCGGCAGGATCGGTACCGAAGTAGCCAAACGCGCTCAAGCATTCGGAATGAAAGTAATGGCATATGACCCGTTCATGACGCCGGAAAAGGCGGAAGAAGTCGGTGTGCAAGCAGCTTCTGTCAATGAAATCGTAGAAGCGGCAGATTTTATTACTGTGCATACTCCTTTGACAAAAGATACAAAGCATATGATTTCTACTCCTCAATTCGCCAAAATGAAGCGCGGTGTTCGCATCATTAACTGTGCACGAGGAGGAATCATTGATGAAGCCGCCCTCTTTGAAGCAATTCAAAACGGTATTGTCGCAAATGCAGCTCTTGATGTATATGAACAAGAACCTCCGACAGATTCACCGCTCGTAGGACTTGAGCAAGTGGTGGTAACGCCTCATTTAGGTGCTTCGACAGAAGAAGCGCAAATCAATGTGGCAATTGACGTTGCGGAAGAATTGGTAAACGTATTGACGGAACAACCATTCAAAAATGCCGTCAACCTGCCATCCTTGCCACAAGAAGTTTTGAAAAGCGTGCAGCCATATCTGGAATTGGGTGAAAAACTGGGACTTTTACTTGCGCAACGAATTCGCGGCCGTGTTCAAAGCATCAAATGTTCGTACGCTGGGGATTTGTCAAAAATCAGTGTCAGTCCCATTACACGTACGCTATTAAAAGGGATTCTTTCGTATCATTACGGAGAAGAAGTCAACTATATTAATGCACCTTTGTTTGCGGAAGAACAAAAGATTCAAACAAGCGAAATAAAATCGGGCAAACATAAAGTATTCACCAATTTAATTCATGTAGAAGTCACAACGGATGAACAGGTGTACTCGGTAGCCGGTACGTTATTTAACGGCCTTGGTCCGAAAATTGTGTCTTTGGATGGTTTTACGATCGATGCCAATCCAACTGGCACCATGTTAATTACGGAACATACGGATACTCCTGGAATTATCGGCCAAGTCGGTACCATTCTTGGCACGAGCGATATCAATATCGGGTCGATGCAAGTTGGCAGAAAAGAGGAAGGCGGCTTAGCCGTCATGGTATTGGGAATTGATAAGCCAATCTCCGTGGAGCTTTTACATTTGCTGCGAAATATCCGCGGAATCCACTCGGTATCCGAAGTGAACCTATAATCGTGAGCCAATAATCAATATTGAATATACAAAGCGCCTGTATCACAGCAATGTGGTGCAGGCGCTTTGCGCATTCAATCGGGGATACACACATTTTTATATATTTTTTCTTGAAAGTTTTTCTGACTTTCTACAAACGAGTAACAACTATATTTAATTGAGGAAATATATATAAAAATTTTAATTATTAAAATTAAGAAACTATATTTACAAATTAACAGGAAGTTTTTATCATATAAATAGTAGTACGAATTTTAAGGAGGATTGAACATGCAAAAAAATCCCGGAAAAAATCTTGGTTACAAATTAAAAATTTTACGCATCAAGAATAATTGGACACAAAAAGAGCTATCAAAGCGATGCGGTATTTCTACACCGCACATTTCCTCGATCGAGCGGGGAAAAAGAAACCCTTCTTTACAATACGCGGCTAGGTTGTCGCAAGCGTTGGATGTTCCCATTCAATATTTTTGCGATGTAGAAAACAACATGGTATTTTATCCGACCGGTTCATTGCCGCACATACATACATTTTCACCTTCTATTCAAAGACTCTTGCTGAACGAATCAAATACGCCCTATCTTGCGCTCGCTCAACGAATCTCGGAAATCGGAGAATCTGCCATTCCAATCGTTTATGCATTGGTTGACGCTTTGCATACTTCTCATACCAATTAAATCAATCCAAAACGGAATTTTTCAGTATTTGCAGCCACATGAAAACAAAAACATGAAAACAAAAAAGGAAGGCGTATATGCCATCCTTAGGAAATCATGCCTTCAAGTGGACTGCTTGCACTTGCGTAACGTTTTCTCGCGATCCTACCAGCCAAGAATCCGTCCCTCCCCGCCTGAATTGCGAGTTTCATCGCACGTGCCATCCTTACCGGATCTTTTGCTCCAGACACTGCAGTATTCAACAACACGCCTGCAGCACCTAGTTCCATTGCAAACGCAGCATCTGCCGGTGAGCCGATGCCAGCATCGATAATAACAGGAACTTTTGCATCTTCAATGATAAATTGTATGTAATGGGAATTTAAAATGCCCAATCCCGATCCAATTGGCGATGCACCTGGCATGATTGCCGCAGCGCCCGCTTCTTCCAATTTTTTTGCGAGAATCGGATCATCGTTTGTATAAGGCAACACGATAAATCCTTCATCCACCAAGCGTTTTGTAGCTTCCAATGTAGCAATCGGGTCCGGCAGCAGCGTCCGATCATCACCGATAATCTCAACCTTGATCATATCGCAGAGCCCAGATGCTTTCGCCAGCTTTGCAATCCGGACCGCCTCATCCACAGTCTTTGCACCTGCAGTATTCGGAAGCAATGTAAACCGTTTAAGATCCAATTGCTCCAAAAAATTGGGCGCGTCCGGGTTTTCTAAATTCAGTCGTCGAATCGCAAATGTCAAAACTTCCGATTCTGACTCGTCAACCGCTTTTGTTTGAATTTCCAGATCAGAAAATTTCCCAGTGCCCAAGAACAATCGGGATTGAAACTGTTTGCCTGCAATTATCAATGAATCCGTCATTGTGGTTCTCCCTTCAGTTTCAAAATCTAAATCGAGATGGCTAGTCGAATTTGCTAGTTTAACTTGAAAGTTGGTATTGCTTGTTGAACTTGAGGCCGATATTGCCAAGCGCCGGATGTCGTCAGCCGTTTTGCTGTGTACCGATCAACCGCCGCCGACGAAGTGCACGATTTCAATTCGATCTCCATCAGCTACTGGGACTTCGGTATATTGGTCTCTCGGAACAATCTCTAAATTATGTTCTATGATTATGATTCTCTCATTTAATCTATATTCATGGACAAGATCCGCAATTGTTTTCACATTCTGAAACTCTTTTTCCATACCGTTCACAATCAGTTTCATGCCCCGCTTCCCTCCTCTCCAGCAACATTCATGCCGGACCTCCTCGTCCGGCATGAAACATATAATTTCACCGCAACTATAGCACTTCTGAATAGTTCTGACAAGTAAAAAAAGGCCCCTTTCGCCAAGTTTCAAGGCAAAAGAGGCTAAAGAGGAGAAGAGAAAATAGGGTAGTATTAGTGTTTTCCAAATCTGCCGTGTTTATACATGGAATTTAAAATCTCAGCCTCACCGAGTCGACAAATTCCAAAATTTCTGGTGCTGCAATCTCTTCCCACTATATTTCCCTTATATTTTCACAGCGCCTAACAATCTTCTGTGCTCTACTTTTAAACAGCGATCCATTACAAACGGAATGCCAGCCTGTTCAGCCAGTCGTTTGGCCTCATCATTGACGATTCCAGACTGCAGCCAGATAAGCTTTGGTCGGATGCTGACAGCTTGTTGAACCACTTCCAAAACATGCTCGCTGCGCCGAAAAATATCGACAATATCTACCGGCCCGTCAAGGTTTCTTAAATCCGGATGTGCAGCTCTTCCAAGAATATTGCCGGCATTCGGGTTCACAGGGACAATTTCATACCCCTGTGACTGAAGATAGGATGCCACTTCGTGACTTGCTTTTGCAGGATCAACAGATAATCCAACGACAGCAATCGTTTTGCTCTGTTTTAATATGTCCGAAATTTGTTGGTCATTCAAGATTGCTCATCCTTTCTTTATGACTCAAATGTATATACTGAGTTTTTGGATGGCTCCCAAAAACACTTAACGCCATATTTTCCCGATTTGGTTTGGAAAATACCGATAAACGCGGGAGACATAACTTCATGCAAGTAGTTGTCCGTCAGACGGGTTACCAGGCAATTTGCCTGAAAACGACTGTTATACAACTTTGTAAAGTATACCCAAGCCATAAAATTCAATACGCCCTTTCCGATATACGATAGCATTTGGTATTCTACAGTATATCCAAAAAAGAGCGTAATCATGGCTGCAATACAAACCAAAAAACACCAGCTATCTATGCAATTGGCAGAATAACAGTAAAGACAGTGCCGATGCCTTCTTCACTCTCCACAAGTACTTCCCCGTGATGTGACTCGACGATATTCTTTACGATTGACAAACCCAGACCGGTACCGCCCTTGCTTCGCGTCCGCGCTTTATCAACCTTGTAAAACCTCTCCCAAATAAACGGAAGATCAGCAGCAGGTATGCCAGTCCCTGTATCTGCGATTTGCATTTTGCAAAAATCCCCGGTTCTATGCAAACGAAGTCTGACAGATCCATCTTCCTGAGTATGGCGAATCGCATTGTCTACCAAATTGATTACAACCTGTTCAAGCCTGTCTTCACTGCCTTTTACGATATAAGTTTCACTCTCGGCTACTTCAGTTACCAACTGAATATTGCGCTCGGCAGCTAATGCCGAGTACTTTCTAGCAACACGCTTCACCAATTGATCGACATCTACAGGATCGTCATCTGCAAAAAATTGACCGGACTGGAGTTGGGCCAGATCCAACAGGTCATTGACCAAACGGCGCATGCGAAGCGTTTCGTCCAAAATAATCGATGTAAGTTCCCGCCGTTGTTCAGGGTCGTCATCGAACCCATCCAATAAAGCTTCACTGTAGCCTTGCAACATGGCTAAGGGCGTCCGTAATTCATGTGACACGTTTGCCACGAAATCTTTCCGCAATCGATCCAGTGTACGCTCCTCTGTCACATCTCGCAATACTGCCACAGCACCTCGCAAAGTTTTTGCCGTGTGTTCGTATAGAGGTGTCATCGTAACAATAATGGTTCGACCTTGCCATGTCATTTCATACTCTTGTACTTCATGGCTCACCAGAACTCGTTGTTCCAGTTCAAACAACTCTTTGGGCAATTGGTTATTATCCAATTTGCCTTGTTCAGACAGAAAAAATGTCCGCAGCCATTTTTTTGCGCTCGGATTGGCAAGCGTAATCCAACCGTTCAAATCGGCGGAAATCACAGCATCTTCCATACTTGTAATGATGCCTGAAAGCTGCTCTTTCTCTTTGGAGACATCCTCGATTGTCGATTTTAAACGATTGGCCAAATAGTTGAATGTCATGCCTAATCGTCCGACTTCATCACGAGTCGTGACATTGACTTCTCCCTGAAAGTCCCCGACTGCCATGCGTTCCGCCACTTCATTCATTTTCAGCAAAGGCCTGGACAAATTTTTGGACACGACAAACGCAAGTCCTGTAGTTAATACGACACCCAGACCTACTGCAAATAAAATCAGATCGCTGATGTATTTGCGCGGACCTTCTGTCACATCGACCGATTGATTTAAAACCAGAAACCCTTGCAGCGAATGTTGTTTCATAATGGGTGCATATACCCACCAACTGTCAGTTTGCTGCTCTTTTGACAGTTGACCCGTCGTATCGAGTATGGAAGCAGGCGTTCTACGGGCAACCGGTCGGCCTGTCAGAACATCTTGGCGTTCAGTGGCTGTAAGAGCACTTAAAATTTCCTTTGTCTTTACATCTTTTCCAAGCCTACCCGTAATATAAGAAACGGTACTGTGGGATTGATACGCGAGTTGATGTGCCAAAGAAACGCCCAAATTGCTTTGCGGCACTTCTGATAACACAGTGGCAATCTCAACGCCCCGATCCTCAATCAACGTTTTCTGTGAATTAAAAATGTAACTGTCAAACAGTTGCTGCAAATAAAAAGATAGAATTACAAGTACGACAATGACCAGACCGATAATGGTCAGCCAAAGTTTTGCAACAATACTATTCCGAATCACTCTGGCACCTCAAATTTATATCCGACTCCCCAAACGGTAACGATCATTGCTGCCACATCTTCCGACACGTGTCCCAATTTTTCACGAAGGCGCTTGATATGTGTGTCCACTGTCCGTTGATCTCCATAGAATTGATAATTCCAGACATCCCGCAACAATTCTTCTCGACTGAACACTTTTTCCGGTCGGGAAGCGAGATAGCAAAGCAATTCATACTCTTTGGGTGTTAGACTGACTTCTTCTTCTTGAACATTGACCTTACGGGATTCCAAATGTATCGTTAAATGCGGAAACGTCATGATTTGGGAAATATTAGTCGTTGCGTTGATGGCTGTCCCTGCTTGGCTGCGCTTTAAAAGTGCTTTTACACGCATGACAAGCTCACGCGGACTAAAAGGTTTGACCACATAATCATCGGCCCCAAGCTCAAAACCATGGATCCGATTCACTTCATCACCTGAAGCAGTTAACATAATGACCGGAGTATCTTTATGTTGACGCAATTCCGCACAAACATTCCGACCATCCATACCTGGCAGCATCAGATCTAAAATAATTACGCTATAATCATGATTTAACGCTTTTTCAAGGGCCTCTTCTCCATTTTCCGCTTCTTCCACGAAAAAAGAATTGCGCTCCAAATACATTTTTACCAATCTGCGGATTCTTTCTTCGTCGTCGACAACTAGTACTTTCGGTTGCAATTCTGGCATGTCGGATCATCCCTTCTATACAAAAACAAAAGATTTCTTTTCTATAGGATTCAGAATTATGCAAATCCTATTGTGTATCAAAATGCGACATATTTCAACACGTCACTTATTCTGTACGCGTAATAAAAGTCCTTTTGTAAATGATTGAAAAACGTAAAAAAACTAAAACACATACTTTCATTTAGGTTTTTTCCACTTTTCGCGTACTGTGCTGCATACGTGCGTATAGGAATCGTACTGACTGAACAATATCAACTACATGGAAGCTCCGGCATAGGAGTGAAGACCTACAATCATAAAATTGACGCCGACCAAGAGAAACAATATGACTACAAATCCGGCCACTGCCATCCATGCAGATTTTTTCCCCTCCCATCCTTTCGTCAATCGCAAATGCAAGTACGCTGTATAGTATAACCAAGTAATCAATGCCCAAGTTTCTTTAGGATCCCATGACCAATAGGATCCCCAGGCTTCTTGCGCCCATAACATGGCAAATACCAGCGCGCCGAGTGTAAACACAGGGTACCCGATTGCAATCGCACGATAGCTTAATTCATCCAATATGGAAGCGTCTAATTCTTTCACCCATTTGCCGACGACTTCTACCAATGGATGACGGAGCAGCATGCGCAACCCAATATACAATACACTCCCGCCAAATAATGACCAAAGAACGGTATTTAACTTTAATACCTGATTGACAGCTTGCAAGGACGATGGAATCTTCACGAGTGGCAACGGGAGGCCGATCCAATGTGTGATACTGCCGCTCTTGGAAGAGCCGATCAGCGGCGGGAGGTCGTATGCCAATCCCGATCCCTGATCTTCCACCGAATAGTGAAGAAATTTAAATAGTAAACTTACCAAGACAAAGGAAAATAACGTAAGAAACAGAAACAATGTAAACTCCAAAAACTTTGTCGAGGAATTTTTTTCATGCATGTTTGTTACGTTCAGCAGATACATAAATGCGGCCGCAAATCCGATCGTTAAAATTCCTTCCCCTAATGCGGCAGTCGATACATGAATATTGAGCCAATAGCTTTGTAAGGCCGGTATCAGCGGCATTTCACGTGTCGGGAAAACGGACGCGTAACCGAGAATCACAACGCCAATAGGACTTGCGAATGCACCTAAAACCGTAAATTTATAAAAAGCGTTAATCGTGACAAACGCCAGCATGATGCAAAAGGCCCAAAAGCTCATATATTCAAACATATTGGAGACAGGAATATGTTGCTCCACCAGCCCGCGCAGGAGTATGGCAAGTAAATGAGCGACAACACCAACGATTGCCGAACGATATCCCCAATGCGTCCAAATATTGCCTTTGGACAAAGGATGTTTGAAGCGGATCTTTTTCCCTGTTACGCCAATGATATACAAAATGGTAGAAAACATATATCCGAAAAACGATACGACATATAACCAATTACTTACGCTTAACAACAATACTCCCCCCTTCCCCCATCGGCAATCCCAATTGACCGGAAATGACCGTTTCCAGTTCTCTGCTTAACCCTAGCCAGTTTTTGTTTGTCTGTGCCCCAATATGGAGTACCCCTTCTTCCCGCCGGCCCCAAATCAGACGATGTTGAAAATAAAAGGAAAGGATCAATCCAAGCACGATGATAACACATCCAAAATATACAATTGGAACACCCAGATCTTTGTGAACCCGCAAAATCGTCGGCTGATTTTTTACAATATCCCGAATCATAAACTCAACCGGTGTTCCTTTTTCCAAGTGTGACAAGATGGGAAAGAACGCAAAAAACGCTTGCGGACTGGGTTTTGCAATCCCTGGTCCTTCCACTTGAAATAAAAACGTAGGCTTTCGCGGAACATTGGATTCCGTTGTCGGCTGATTGTTCTCCATTTTAAATTCCGGATAATAATTGACAACATGAATCGTATAGGCACCGGAATGGTAGGCAAATTTGGGATGTGCAAAATCTACGGGAAACGATCCCAATATTTGTTTGCTTCCGGGTTTTGAAAATGTGATTGTCGCGGTTTCAAAGTATGGGTCTTCAAAACTCGATTGCAAGAACTGAAGATGGTCAAATTCCAGCGCATGATTGACTTGAATATTTGCAGTTTTAACAATTTTTTGATTGCGCACGATGGATACCTTTGTTTCATACAAGCTTGGTCGTCCGTCTGTATAATAGTGAATCGTGAATTTGTCGTTGCGAATGGAAAAATTGGTATGTGGAACCTGAACGGTCTGACCTTCCGGAATCGCCAGCATTGTGTCAAAGTACCACCCGGGAATCACTCGCGAGAAGGCTCCGGCAATAACGATGAGCAAACCCACGTGCAGAATATAAGGACCGAAACGGGAAAAACGGCCTTTTTCCGCCAAAAAGGAATCTCCATCCGTTTTTAGTTTGTAACGTTTTTGGGACAAAGTCTTCATAAGCTTGGTAAAAGCGGAATTTGTACCGGCGCTTTCGGGAACCCCTTCACAGGCATCGGAAAATGGCAGTTGCTCGGAAATTTGTACATATATCTTTCGTTGCTGCAACCACAGGACCGATTTTTGCACGACTTGATGCTGCAACGATTTGTATAGTGGAACAATCCGTTCCCAACTGCATATCACTAGCGATGTCGCCAAAAGCAAAAGCAAAGTCAAAAACCACCAGGATGTATACATATTGGTAAATCCGAACTGATACACAATTTTGCCGATCGTTCCGTATTTGGCCGCATAGTAATTGGCAGGATCGCTGGAAGGTATGGCGTTCTCCTGAGGAATGACCGTACCGATCACGGACGAGACGGCAATGATCACGATTATGACGATTGCCACGCGAACAGATACAAAAAAACCCCAAATCCCATCTAACAGCGTCTTTTGGTTTCGTTTTCGACCTCGATGGATTTGTTGCGATGAATGCTGACTGACCTTTACCTCTTTCACTGGCGCTAACTCCTTATTGAATCTGCCAATAAATAGCCAATAAACAACTGCGTATCCGGCAAATTCGTATTCTCAAACTCTATCCAATCTATCCAATATGAATCGGTTTCTTTTTAATAATAGTTTGTGTTTTGGATCGGTTTCTGTTTTGAACCGATTTCTGTCTTGTATCAGTTTCCGTACTTTCATTATAAAGGGTACTGTATCCGGAACTTCCATATGTTGTTGAACTTTTTCTGACAATCGGATTGGACATGATTTTTGCATCAATTCTTTTCGAGAAAAACAAAAAAGATGAGGCGAAATATCCTCATCTTTTTGTGTATTCATTGTGTTTACATTCATCGTGCTTAGATTCATCGTGTTTTTTTATGTGTATTCATTTGTTGAATCGATTCTGCAACAATAGCCGTTGGTCCTTTTCCTTTATCGCTGTGTCGGCCAAATACGATGCACGATATCCTGAAATTGATTCCAAAATCCCGAAATCGGGCGACCTGCATTTATATCCTTGGCATATGCCTGAAAATGTTGAAATACGTCAGGATCTTCCGTAATCAGCACCGTTTGAATCGTGGGATCCATTTGTTTTACTTTTGCTGTAATGCTTGACTTCAATTGTGTTGTCATGGCAGAAGATGGTTGTCCTTTCGCATTTACCGCAACATAAGCCGTTTTATATCCAACCAGCACCGTCGCTCCGCCAATCCCTGGCATTTTCCCCAAAGCATCTGCAATTTTCTTTGCAGTGTGCAAATCCTGTTGATTGGTTCCTGTAGCAGGTGTTCTCGTGTCGGGCGCAGGATTTACAGTGCCATTTCTCATACCTGGATTCGGAACCGGCGCTGCCGGCGCAGTATATGCACCGGTTGGAGTTCGTTCCGGAGCCTGTTGTGTCGCACCGCATCCAGCGACAAACGATGTGCCAAATGCAAGAACTGTCAAAACGATTGCCCAAGTTTTGGTTTTCTGCATGAAGAATCCCCCTTCATTTATGAAACCTTACATTCTTACTAGTAAGGTTCCAAAAACGAGGGAAAACATACATGATTTTTATGAAAGAAAAATCATGAACAGTCACGCAAACACAAAAAGATCCGAAAAACAGCGACAACCGGCAGCTTCGATACGATACGAATCTCTTCAAAGAGAAACGAGTTCGTATAACGATTGCAGTTCCTGTTTTGTCAAATGCCGAAATTGTCCACGGGCAACTCCCGCAAGTGTCAATGGTCCCATTTGAATCCGTTCCAACTCCAGCACCGGATGACCGATGGTTTCCAGCATGCGCCGCACTTGCCGATTCCGTCCCTCGTGGATCGTCAAATGCAGGACTGTCCAGTTTTTTCCGTATTGAACATGTTCCAAGCGGGCAGGCGCAGTTATGCCGTCATCCAAGGGAACCCCGCTTTCCAAGCGCTCTAAACCGCTTTCCGGAATCAGCCCTTTTGCTTTGACACGATAGGTTTTTTCCACGTGATAGCGCGGATGGATCAAGCGATTGGTCAGTTCTCCGTCATTTGTCAGCAGCAATAATCCGGATGTATCAAGGTCAAGACGCCCTACCGGATAGATTCGCACAGGAACACTTTTTACCAAATCCATAACGGTTGGCCGGTTATGTGTATCCATTGCGGTTGTAATATAGCCTGTAGGCTTATTCAGCAAAACGCATGCATAGCCTTGCTTCTGCAACGGTTGTCCCTGTACCAGGATTTGATCCGTGGCAATATTCACTTTTGTTCCCAATTCCCGGACAATTTGACCATTTACACGAACATTTCCTTGTAAAATCATCTCTTCACATTTTCTGCGGGAAGCAATCCCCGCTTGCGCCATTACTTTTTGCAGACGTTCCTGTGTCAAAATACAATCACCATACTATGGGAAAATTTCCATTCCTAAAGCCCTCGCGAGCATTATACATGACTTTGGCCGGCATTCTCAAGCTAATGTGGGGCGAATAGCAGATTTGCCACCACAATTGAAGCGACAACACTGGCGAAATCAGATAATAGTCCCACTTTCAATGCGTAGCGGGCATTGCGTATACCGACACTGCCAAAATAAACGGTTAACACATAAAGCGTTGTATCCGATGCGCCCATCATGGTACTGGCCATTTTTCCAATCAAGGAGTCAGGACCGAAACGCTGGTAGATATCTGTCAGTATGGTGATCGATCCGCTTCCTGATATCGAGCGCAAAATGCCGAGGGGCAAAACGTCTGCAGGAACATGAAAGATGTTTAAAATCGGCTGGATTCCTCGAATTAACAAGTCAAACGCTCCAGATTCGCGAAAAACGGTTACCGCAACCATCATCGCCACCAGATGTGGAATCAAGTGTACAGCCGTGCCAAATCCCTCTTTCGCACCTTCCACAAAGGTGTCATAAATCGGAACTTTTCGCATATATGCGATGATCGGTATCGCGACAATGACAAAAGGCAATGCCCAATCGGAAATCGATTGTATAAAGGAAATCATCGCTTCGCCTTCTTTCTGCGGGCGCGTTTCCGAAAATAACGATCGAGAAAAATAGCCAAAATCGTCGCGACACATGTGGCGAGGATGGTCGATACAATGATCGATGCCGGTTCATGGGAACCGTATTGGACACGCAATCCCAAAACGGTTGCAGGTATCAGTGTAATACTGGCTGTATTGATTGCCAATAATGTGCACATCGCATCAGAAGCTTCGTCTTTATTGGGATTCAAATCTTGCAACTGTTTCATTGCTTTTAATCCGAGGGGTGTGGCTGCATTGCCAAGTCCGAGTATATTGGCGCTCATATTTGCCAAAATCGACCCCATCGCAGGGTGGTCGACCGGAACGGAAGGGTATAGAAAACGGGCAATGGGACGCAGCCATTTTGCCAATACTTCCACCAATCCGGCTTGCTCGGCAATTTTCATCATGCCAAGCCAGAAAACCAGAATGCTGATCAGTCCAAAACATACATCCACACCATCTCTCGCTCCGTGCAAAACAGCTGTCGTCACTTTGTCAATGTTTCCTTGCACACCTGCAACAACCACTCCTGAAACAAGCATAACCAGCCAGATGACGTTCATCATCCAAGAATCCCTCCCTCCTGGCTAATTTGTAAACATCACATGCAAAAGCTGCTGAAGAGTCTTCCAAAAACCGATATCACTCACAGGTACTTGCGGGATCAGTTCGACAGATGCAAGTTTTTGATTGTGCAAGAAGACATTCATCGTACCAACCGGCCGCCCGACGCGAACAGGCGCGGCCAATGATGCAGGAAGGTCGATTTGCCGGGTAACGGAGTTTTGTTCGTCTGTACGAATCGGATACTGAACCGTTGATTTTGACACAATAGCAACAGTTGTCGCTTCTCCCCTCGAGACGGGCAATGTCTTCACGACGGTTGACGGCCCTGCCAACGTTTCGAATTTATATTTGGAAAACCCGTAATCAAGCAAATGAGCGGAGTCATTCCAATCATTTGGGTCGTTTAAGACGACAACGGCAATTTGCCTGCCATCCCGCGTGGCAGAGGAAATTAAACATCTGCCGGACTTTTTGGTATAGCCGGTTTTCACTCCATCGGCGCCATCGTAGCGATCCAACATTTTGTTTTTGTTTTTCATTTTCCGATCCCATTCCTTGCCCGGCCATGGAATGGTTTTGAACTTTGTACTCACAATCTCTTGAAAAATAGGGTTTCGGAGGGCATATGCCGTCAACACTGCCATATCGTGTGCGCTTGAATAATGCTCAGGATGATCAAGACCGTGAGGATTGGCAAAATGCGTCTCCTTTAAGCCGAGTTTTTCCACTAAAGCGTTCATTTTCTCGGCAAAACCTTCCACGGACCCTCCCACATATTCAGCAATCGCTGTGGCTGCATCATTTCCGGAACGCAGCATCATGCCGTAGACCAAATCGATCAATTTGTACTTCTCGCCCGGTTCCAAATAAATCGATGATCCCTCTTGCCGCGCCGCATTCGGACTAATTGTCACCGTGTCGTTCAGCTTGCCGGATTCGATCGCCACGATCGCTGTTATCACTTTTGTCGTAGAAGCGATCAACGTTTTTTTGTCGGCATTTTTTTCATACAGAATTCGTCCGGACTTAACATCGATAACGGCAGCTTCTTGTGCGCTGATCGGCACTTCCTTTGCATAGGTTTCGGGATCCGGGAGTTGATTCTGTCCCGTTGCCAAAGCGGTAACCGGTGATACCAATAAAGTAGCGGTCAAAAGTAAACCGACAAGTTTTTGTTTCCGAACCATGACACCCCTCCACCTGCTTCTGTCCTTTTTCACGTCGTTTTCTTGCTTGTGACAGTGTTTCTACGCGCCAACGGAATACACAGAACCGTATGTTCAACCAGATATATGTCCATATATATGCATGGGTTGTCCGGAAAATGTTGTCCAAATACAAAAAGACTGTTGAGCCGTCTTTCTTCTCAACAGTCTTTTTAGATCTTACATTGGGATGATCTTGAGGATAGGTACCATTCTTATTGCATGGGAACTTTTGATTGCATGTGTTGTTGACTTTGTTTGCCTTGCTGTTGATCAGCCATGCGATTATCCGCGTTTTCCTGCTCTGGATTGGGACGGTCGGAGGAGTTGGGAGATTTGGCCATCGCTTGTACCCGATCGATTACGGTCGGAACGAGATCGACCAATCGATCGTAAATTTGCGTGGTGCCTTCAGATGAAAGCAGTTTTATATTGCCATGACCAACGACCAAAAAGCCCATGGGTGTGATGGAAACACCGCCGCCTGCCCCTCCGCCGAAAGGATGGCCGGCATTATTTTTGTCCTGTCCTTGTGTACCGTAAGGCGCTTTCTCTCCTTGCATATCAAATTCACTTCCGCCGGCTGCAAACCCAAAGCCCACTTTAGAAATTGGAATGATCACCGTACCGTCCGGCGTTTCAACCGGATCGCCTATAATTGTATTGACATCGACCATTTGCTTGATATTGTCCATTGCGGTCGACATTAACCCTTGGATTGGATGTTCTGCCAAGGTAATCCCCCCCTTAACCAGATATAACCCAGCTTTACGCCTGCAACAATAGCTTGACCGACCCAGATGTGAATTATACAGTCAAACTGAATCTGCAAGAGTCGTCGATGAAAATCCGGATACACTTCGATCACAGGCTTTTCTTTCACGGTCAGAAAATGATAGAGGATTCCCGTCACACTGCTTTTGACCGCCCACAATCCACCGCAAAGGATGCCGGCTTCTGCCGCATCCCCTGTGCCAATTGCCGTTTTCCAATGCCATTTGTCGATATGGATCATTTTTAACATCCTTAGCAGCATCGAGTTATACTGCTGCAGAAAATCACGCACCGATTGCAATATTTGAAACCATTCCTTGATTTTCTCAACGGTTACGGTAATGGAACTATGTGTGTGTGACTCATACGTCATCGATTGATCTTTATGTTTATTGTTTGTTACACCGGTCGACCCTACTAATATTTTTTGTTTGATTTTTGATTGAAATGAAAACGTTCGAAACATTTGTTTCAATGTTACAAAAGGTATTTCATGATGAATGCGAATCAAACCAAAAAGCATTCGAAGCTCAACATAAATACGCTCCAATTGCTCCTGTTTTAACACTTGCACACGGACTGACACCGGCAAAATCACACAAAAAAAAAGGAGGGCGAGCAGAAGAGCGATCCCTCCCCATAGCCAATTCATACCAAATCCTCCGGTTCCTACTATGATAGGAGAAGTATTCCCAAAATCAGGAGAAACATTCCTACAGAGAAATACAGAGAAATACATGGAAATACATGTACCTTCCGTTGCATGTGCCGATGCAAGCGTACAAAAAAAGCACCCGATAAACAGGTGCCGGGATCTTCGTACCAGAATCTTTTCTCATGCTTCCGGAGTCAGGATCTGTTGCTGTTCAACAATCAAAGACCGTTCGTCTTCGTCCAGATCTTCTACGGTTAAATTCAAAGCAGGAGACGGCAAATCCTGCAGATCTTTCAACCCGAAATATTCTAAAAAATCTCTCGTCGTTCCATATAGAATCGGACGCCCCGGCCCTTCCGCACGCCCTACTTCTCGAACCAAACGTTTGCCCATAAGAGTATTGATCGCTTTTTCGCATTTTACTCCGCGAATTTCCTCAATATCAGTCCGGGTAATGGGTTGACGATACGCAATGATTGCAAGAGTTTCCAATGCGGCCTGTGACAATGTGGAATGTTCCGGCGTTACGCTTAATTTTTCAAAATAGGGAGCATGTTCGCGAAGTGTGGTCATTTGGAACTGTCCCGCAATTTCAATGATTTGAATCCCTCGGTTTTGCCGTCGCAAATCACCTTGCAGATCATAACACAAGTCAATCACTTCATCGATCGGTAACTCAAGGACATACGCCAGTTGTTTTGCATCTAATCCGTCACTGCCGGCAGCAAACAACAACCCCTCAATTACTGATTTGATTGCTTGATAATCCATGTTCGATCCCGTTCCTTAATTGACAGCTTGAATTTCAATATCATCGAATAGCCGTTGTTGCACACAAACGACATGCTTGTTTTTCATCAATTCCAATAACGCGAGAAATGTCACTACGACCTGTGTGCGTCTTTTGGCATCCGCAAATAACTCCGAAAACCGTACAGATCTTGCCTGCTGCAAGACCATGCGAATCTCAAACATGCGCTCAGTCAAAGAAATTTCATCCCGTTCCATTTCTACATGAGGCTCTTCAAACGAAATCTGATCCAGCGCCTTTTGAAATGCTGACAGCAGATCGAATAGCGTCACGTTTGTAACTGGATTGGAGTCGTTTGCTTGCGCAAAAACGGTTAAGTCTTCCGGGGTCCGCGAAAAAATATGGCTTCTATG
The DNA here is from genome assembly GCF_022818495.1 of Fodinisporobacter ferrooxydans. Taxonomy (GTDB): domain Bacteria; phylum Bacillota; class Bacilli; order Tumebacillales; family MYW30-H2; genus Fodinisporobacter; species Fodinisporobacter ferrooxydans. The sequence continues at coordinate 3,913,026 of NZ_CP089291.1, forward strand.
TACTTCTCGCTCTTTCAAATGTTGAGCCAGATACTTGTATTTTTTATATTCCAGTATCCGTTCCATTAGTTCCGTCCGCGGGTCGTAATCTTCCATGTCCAGATCGAGTGACAGCTCAAAACTGGCGGGCGCAGGCCGCGGCAGCAAAATACTGCTTTTAATCTCCAGAAGTGTGGCAGCCATGACCAGAAACTCGCTGGCGACATCGAGCTGCAGTTCCTGCATCGCCCGCAAATATTGCAAATATTGTTCCGTCACTTGTGCAATCGGAATATCATGAATGTCCAATTCATTCTTCTCAATTAAATGCAGCAATAAATCAAGAGGACCTGCAAACGCATCCAAATGTAATTGATATTCCATGATCCACGCAACCTTATATTTTTAAACCTACGATTGATTGAACCAACTGCGTACCGCCGGAAATCAACGGATAAAGAAAATGATTCAAGGGGGTGATCAGCACCAATAATAAAAGAAATGGCCCATACTGTTCCAGTACATACATCTGCTTTAGATACTGCCGCGGCACAAAACTGAATAAAATTTTCGACCCATCCAAAGGCGGTATCGGAATCAAGTTAAATACACACAGCATCACATTCATCCATAACATGTATGTTAACAAATTAAAAACAAATGCGTAGACCGGCGAGCTGTTCCATTCATAGACCGGCAAGTACAGCTTTAACAACAAACCGGCAAGAATGGCAATCAGAAAATTCGCCAACGGCCCGGCAACAGAGACAAGCGCGATTCCCACTCGTTTGTTTTTAAAATGCTGCGGATTGATCGGTACTGGTTTCGCCCATCCGAATGGACCGAATAATATTAAAAGAAGCCCGATCGGATCAATATGGGAAATAGGATTCAACGTTAATCGTCCTTGATTTTTTGCAGTCGGATCCCCTAAGCGATAGGCCACGTATCCGTGCGCCAACTCGTGAAAGATGATCGCCACAAGAAACGCCAACAATTGAAAAACGAACATCCCGCTGCTAAACGATTGTAACAACTCTCACACCCCTTTCTCATAAGCCAAACCACATTATAACATATAGTTTGGGGTATGAGCATATTTTCCTTATTGAATGGTGCGTGTCAAATTGGCCATCTCGATGGCGGTAACAGCTGCCTCCCAGCCTTTATTCCCCGCTTTTGTGCCTGCCCGTTCAATCGCCTGCTCAATGGAATCTGTCGTCAATACGCCAAAGATGGTAGGAACGCCTGTTTTTAGGGAAATAGCCGCAACGCCTTTCGCTACTTCCGCAGCCACGTAGTCAAAATGCGGAGTTGAGCCGCGAATCACCGCTCCCAGCGTAATAACGCCATCGTATTTTCTTGTTTCTGCCAATTTTTGAGCAATCAACGGGATTTCGAACGCCCCCGGCACCCACGCCACATCTACATTCGCCCCTTCTACACCATGGCGTTTGAAAGCATCCAACGCACCGCTTAACAACTTCCCGGAGATAAATTCATTAAACCTCCCAACAACCACTGCAAATCGCAATCCTTGTCCAATTAAATTTCCTTCGAAAATTTTGCCTTGTATCATGACGTTATCCTCCTTGATGAGCAACTTTTTCTTTTGCGTCCAAAACCCTTTGCCAATCCTTCAAATCGAGCCATTTTACAGCTTCAACATGTGTCCCAATTTGGTTTGTTTCGTCTTTAAATAGTGAATGTTAAACTCGTTGGCATCGATCTGAATCGGTACACGCTCCACAATTTCCAGACCATGGCCGTCCAATCCTTTGATCTTCTTGGGATTATTGGTCAACAACCGGATCTGCCCAACGCCCAAATCCCGCAAAATTTGCGCACCGATGCCATAGTCCCGCAAGTCTGCGGCAAATCCTAATTTTTCATTCGCCTCTACCGTATCATATCCTTGTTCCTGCAAATCGTATGCCCGCAGCTTGTTGATCAGGCCGATCCCGCGCCCCTCCTGCCGCATGTAGAGAAGAACACCGCTGCCATTTTGCTCGATTTGGCGCAACGCCGCATGCAGTTGCGGTCCGCAATCACAACGGCAGGAACCGAATATATCGCCTGTCAAACATTCGGAATGGACGCGCACCAAGGTGGGTTCCTCCGGATGGATGTCGCCTTTCACCAATGCCACATGTTCTTTATTGTCGATTTTGTTGGTATAGACATGAATGGCAAACGTGCCGTACTCGGTTGGCAAGGAAGCTGAAGCTGCGCGCTCGACCAGCTTTTCTTTCGTTTTTCGGTATGCGATCAAATCGGCGATTGTAATCATTTTCAATTGAAATTCTTTCGCAATCTCTGCGAGATCAGGCACTCTCGCCATCGTTCCGTCCGCTTTCAGGACTTCGCAAATGACTCCGGCCGGATACGAGCCGCAGAGTTTCGCCAGATCCACTGCCGCTTCCGTATGGCCTGCCCGCCGCAAAACACCGCCTGGCCGGGCGATTAACGGGAAGATATGCCCGGGTCTGCGAAAATCCCGCTGTTTGCTCTCCGGTGCAATTAACGCTGCCACCGTTTTTGCCCGTTCGAATGCAGAAATTCCCGTTGTGGTGCCTTCAATTGCATCCACAGACACGGTAAACGCTGTTCCTTGCGCATCCGTATTCTGTTCCACCATCGGATCTAATGACAATTGTCTTGCCCGTTCCTCTGTAATGGGTACACAGACAAGTCCGCGTCCATGTGTAATCATAAAATTGATCACATCAGGTGTGGCAAGTTCTGCGAGCGCGACAAAATCCCCTTCATTTTCCCGATCTTCATCATCGACGACGATAATCATTTTGCCTGCTTTCAAATCTGCAAGCGCTTCCTCAATTTTATGAAACATGTTTGACATCCCCCTTATGCGAACCCATGATCGCGAAGAAATGCAAGCGTCAGGTCCGTTTTCTGAATGGATTTTTTCTCATCTTCCCGGTTGTAGAACAACAGCCGTTCCACATATTTGCCGAGAACGTCACACTCGATATTCACCAAGTCACCCGTTTGAAACTCTCCTGCTGTTGTAATTCCCCGCGTATGGGGAATCAATGAGACCTGAAACGCATCAGCAGATACTTGCATGACAGTTAAACTGATGCCATTTATACAAACAGAGCCTTTTTCTACGATGTATTTTAAAACATTGGACGCAACTGCAATTGTCAGAACATACGCATTGTCTTCCTTTTCAAGTGTTCGAATCGTTCCGACTCCATCGATATGGCCGGACACGATATGTCCCCCAAATCGGCCTGACAACGACATCGCCCGTTCCAGATTGACCTGACTTCCTGTATGCAGAAGGTGCAGATTCGTGCGGCGCATGGTCTCCGGAACTACATCGGCCGAAAACCAATCCGTACCAAAATCAGTTACGGTCAGACAAACGCCATTCACCGCTATACTGTCTCCCAATCGGACATCCGAAAGCACTTGCATCGCAGCGATTTGCAGTCGCTGCCCTTTTCCGTTTGACCGGATCCCGCGAATCTTTCCGATTTCTTCAATAATACCTGTAAACACTTGGACATCATCTGCCTTTATTGGTCTGCTTCGAAAATTGGTTTCGAGATTCCTCTGATTCATTATAAATATCCGATCAGGCAGAGATCCCGGCCAAGTTGTTTGATCTCCATCTGTTTCACACACCAGGCTTCCTGCACCGTCTCTACTCCCATCCCTCCGAAACTGCCGGGTGCGGCGCTTGCTCCGATCAGTTTCGGTGCATAAAACAAAAACAACTTGTCGATTAAAGACTGTTGCAACAAGTGGCCATTCAATGCAGAGCCGCCTTCCACAAGGATCGATGCCAGATGGTGCTCTTGCCATAGTTTCCGAAGCCCATATTCCAGATCCAAGACGTTTGGCTGGCCTTCCCGCATTGGCAATCCGATGATTTGACAGCCCATTGACCGCAATTGTCGGGCCGCTTGGCTGTTGCACAGATCCTCCCGACATAAAACAGCCGCAGGAGCAAGCTTAGTATCGAATACGTGCAAGGATGGATTCGACGCAACAGCGCGAAGGTTCGGATCCACGACGATCCGCAGCGGATTGCGGCCTCCCTCCGGCAGCCGTGTCGTCAATTGCGGATTGTCCTGCATCACAGTACCTACACCGACCATAATCCCATCAAATTGGTCCCGCAGTTGATGGACAAAGCGCCGTGCTTCCTCACCTGTAATCCATTTGCTGTCACCTGTTGCCGTGGCGATTTTTCCGTCCAATGTGGCTGCCGTCTTGACGGCCACAAATGGCAACTGTGTCGTCATATTTTTGATGAACACTTCATTCATTATCCGTGCGGATGCTTCACACAGCCCTACGAATACGGGGATGCCTGCCTCCTGTATGCGCCGGATGCCGCTGCCTGCAACCAAAGGATTGGGATCCGCCATGGCAATGTGAACACTGCGGATGCCCGACTGCACGACCAGATCGGCACAAGGCGGTGTTCTGCCAAAATGACTGCACGGTTCTAACGTAACATAGAGAGTGCTGCCTTGCACTTCATCGCCAGCCATGCGCACCGCATGAACTTCCGCATGTGGAGTGCCCGCTTTCAGATGTGCACCGAAACCGACGATCCGATTGTCTTTTACAAGGACCGCACCTACCAAAGGATTCGGGCTTGTCCTGCCTCTTGCCGTTTGTGCAAGCTGTATGGCAAACTCCATGTACTCCTGATCTGTCAAACATTCACCAACTCCCTATCTACATCCTCCAATCAAAAAACCCATCGAATTCCTTCGATGGGATGTTTGTCGGTCGCATGCGTTTTGTGCATAGTCAAATAAAGCAGCTGTGTCTACCAAATCCTGGCTGCTTGCTTCCTGCCATACATTCGCAAAATCGACACTCCTTCTCCCATCCGGACTTTACCGTCGGTGCTGGAATTTCACCAGTTCTGCCCAAGCAGAAATCACAATCTGCCAAGGCTCGCGGACTTTTACCGCCGGTTGGGACTTGGGTTATTGAAAACCCTCACCCGACCCTGAAGGATGCAATTTTTTTATTCACTTCAGTATACCATAGTCTTTCCAAGTAAGCACGATTGCTTTTCCGTGTTTATCTATACTACAATAAAACGGAATATGTAAAAACGAAACCATAAATAGGAGGCAATCCGTTCGTGAAACGTACGAATACAATCGATCCAATACGCAATTGGGTTCGAACGATTTGTCTGCTTACCGTATGCATCGTTACTCTCAATGTCTCGTTTACCGCATCTGCACATGCGTTTCAGCTAACGGAATCCAGTCAAACTGTAACCGACACAAATATAGAACATACAAATCAAACGCAACCAAATAACCCGCCTGCATTGGCTGCCCAATCGGCAATTTTAATCGATATGAAAACAGGCGAAGTGTTATATGCAAAACACCCGGATGATCGACATTATCCAGCCAGCATTACAAAAATTCTGACAGCCATACTGGCCCTCGAGCACAGCAAATTATCCGATCTGGTTACAACGAGCAAATTGGCGACCGAACAAGACGGAAACCGGATTTATCTGGTGGAAGACGAACAGGAAACGATGGAACATATGCTGTACGGATTGTTGTTGAATTCCGGAAATGATGCGGCGGTGGCAATCGCCGAACATGTGGCCGGATCGGTTCCTGCTTTTGCCGATCTGATGAATGAGAAAGCAAAACAAATCGGAGCTACTCACAGCCATTTTGTAACGCCAAACGGACTGCATGATCCCAACCACTATACAAGTGCGCATGATATGGCATTGATTGCACGCTATGCCATGCAAATATCCGAATTTCGACAACTTGTCGCAACAAAATATTATCCATGGCACGGCAAAGAATGGGATTCCGAACTTGTCAATCTCAATCGTCTGCTTTGGACATACGATGGTGCTACCGGAATCAAAACCGGCTATACGGACCAAGCCCAACAAACTGCCGTCGTCAGCGCCACCCGCGGAAATTCTTCTTTGTTGGCTGTACTGCTGGACATTCAAGGCTTAGATGAGGCGAGAAAAGAATCTGCCGAATTACTGGATTATGGGTTTTCCGATTTTCAAAACGTTCGTCTGATGAAAAAGGGAACGGAAGTCACGACACTTCACGTTCAGGGAGAGCCGCCGATTCCTGCCGTTGCGATGAACGACACTTGGTATATGGAGCGCAAAGCGGCAAAACCCGAGATTCGGACACATGTACGTGTATTCCCAATCACAACACCTGTCAAAGCAGGAACCAAAGTAGGTGAAGTGGAATTTATGGACGGACAAACCATCATTGCAAGAACGCCTGTTGCGATTGTGAAGGATGTCACTCTGTCTTCCGCTTCCCAATCCTTTCTGGCAAGGGATTCAACCGACACGCTGCTTTTCGCACTGCTCCTTTTTCTGATTGGCGCAGGCTGGTTTGTACGGCAAAAAAAGCGCCAGATGAAGTTTCCCCAAATGACGGAAACGGGAAAACGTTTTTTGTACAGGTCAGACGAATCATAAAGTGAAATAACCCCTGAACCATCCATGGCACGTAAAAAGGGTGATCGTGAATCACCCTTTTTTCATGCGCCTTCCTGATTTCCGCATCTATAGCTCCCGAAACAAAACGCCCAGATCGAATCGATGCAGTCCCTTCCAAACATCTCTTCCTTGCATGCAAAGCACGTCAACACATACACCTTTCATTATAAAAGAACAATGTCCAAAGGTTGGTCATACGCAACAGCCGTGAAAAATCGGGAAAGCCTGGGCCACATGGGCCGCACAAACCCGATGAAGGAACGGAACATGCCAAACCAGCGGAAAAAATTCGGGAGGAAGAGCAATAGATTCATCATCTGCAACACACCTCCATCACCCATTCCCTATACACTATGCAAAAATAGGAGAATGCGGTCATCCGCATTCTCCTATTTTTCGTTGTTCCACTTTCACAAAGCAAAACCGAATCCAATTCAACCGTACTACGCCCGGAGTGAATCGGGAATCCGATCGCAACGAACAATATCTTCTGCCGACTCTCTGCGCACTACGATTTCCCCGCGGCCATCTTTGACAAACACGACAGCAGGCCGGGCAATGCGATTATAATTGTTGGCCATCGAATAGTGATACGCACCGGTGCAGGAAACAGCCAAAATATCGCCTGGCTCTGTTTTCGGCAAAGGAATATCCCAAATCAGCATATCCCCGCTCTCACAGCATTTGCCTGCAATCGACACAACTTCATCATGAGGCTGATTCATCCTGTTCGCGATTGTCGCTTCATACTTTGCCTGATACAGTGCAGGCCGCAAATTATCGGACATGCCGCCATCGACAGCCAAATATGTGCGAACACCCGGAATTTCTTTGCGCGACCCAACCGTGTACAAAGTCGTGCCTGCCGTCGCCACGATACTGCGGCCCGGCTCCAGCCAAATTTCCGGATAGTGCAGGTTGCGAGCGGAGAATTCCTGCTGGATTACGTCTGTAAGTGTCGATACAAAATGTTCGATTTTTAGCGGCGTATCTTCACTCGTATAGCGTATTCCCAAACCGCCGCCGAGATTTACTACAGGCAATTCCAGATTATGTGTATTCAAAACTTCTCTGTATACATCAGCTACCCGTTCGATCGCGATTTGAAAGCCTGTCGTTTCAAAAATCTGCGAACCGATGTGCATATGCAAGCCAATCAATTGTAAATGGTCTTTTTTTAACGCCAAATCGATTGCCTTTCGAACGGCACCGCTTCCCAAATCAAATCCGAATTTGGAATCTTCCTGGCCTGTCGTAATATACTCATGTGTATGTGCTTCCACCCCTGGCGTAATCCGCAACATGACATGACAAGATTTCTCTTTCTCAGCGGCCAAGTGCTCCAATACTTGCAATTCATAAAAATTGTCCACAATAAACGTTCCGATGCCGATATCGAGAGCGTAAGAAATTTCTTCCAAAGATTTATTATTCCCATGAAAATGAATGCGTTCAACGGGAAACCCTGCTTGCACGGCTGTATGCAACTCCCCGCCGGACACGACATCCAGCCCCAATCCTTCCTGCTCTACCAGCTTGCACATGGCCATCGTACAGAACGCTTTCGATGCATATGTCACTTGAAATTTCATTCCCGATTGCTGAAATGCATGAATGTACGCTCGGCAGTTGTCCCTTAGCAACTGTTCATCATACACATATAAAGGCGTGCCAAATTGTTTGGCCAACTCAACTGCTTCCACTCCCCCAATGGAAAGCTGCCCATGTTCGTTCCTTTTGCTCGTTCCGTGTAAATACATTGGTCTCTTCTCCCATTCCCGGTTCTATGAAAAAAAGCAACCAACAAATATGCTGGTTGTTTGATTGTTCCCGTATTTCAACCATACTGTTGCCATTCATTCCTTGCTTCATTATATAAAAGCGGTGATTTTTTGACAATCCGTAAACAGGCAAAATTTCGGAACGATTTGATTTCGATTCTTTCCCTCGTTACCTGTTGCTATCTTGTTTGGTGTTGTCTTTACGGGTTGTTGTCTTTACTTGTTGCTGTCTTTGTTTTTTTGAGGTACCCGCTGCGCCGCAAAATTTCCAGTACAGCACGATAGGTTATGGGGGAATCGCGGTCGATAATGTCTCTTCCCCGCATCTTTCCAATATCGCCAATGCCCACAACCACAGGCAAATTCAGTTCATTTAATACTCCGACCGTATCTCCATAAATAAAGGGAAGTTTTTGCTTCAAAGGTTCTCCGTGCTTGTCAACGCCATATGGAATGATTTGTCCGAACTTGGTTACAGATACGTGCACCCTGGCTGCTACAGACGAATAGGAATTCGATGCGACAGCTAATGCACCTAATACTTGAAAATCTTTACATGTAGCAATATATTGCAACGCCCTCTCACCTGGGCCGACACCTGTGTGCCCATTATCATCAAATAATACGAGCACGAGGTCGCTCGCAGCCTCCCATATTAACCGTTGAATTTTGGGTCCTTCCAAAGGAGTTGGGTTGCCGCCGGATCGGGAAATGGATCTTCCCCCGATGCGGTTTGCAACCCGTTCAATCGCCCGGACTGCGATCGTGTCTCCGTCTGTTATCAGGATAATCGATTTTTTGGTCGGTATGGTATCAGACAACACCATGTTTGCCACTCTTTCTACCCTTTCGGTTTAAAAACCAGCGATGCCAAAAACCCGAAGATGATTGCCGCTGAAATCCCTGCGCTTGTCACTTCGAAAATGCCTGTAATAATCCCGACAATGCCATCTTTCTTGGCTTCCGATATCGCTCCATGAACGAGGGCATTGCCAAAGCTTGTAATTGGAATTGATACACCGGCACCGGCAAACTCCATTAAAGGTTCGTAAATGCCTAGTCCGCCAAGAATTGCACCGATCACCACCAAAATCGCCATCACATGTGCAGGTGTCAACTTGGTCAAATCCATTATCAATTGACCAATCACACAAATCAGTCCGCCGATTACAAACGCCCACAAATAAATCATTGAGAATTCCCTCCCATTTCCAATGACACACTGTGTGCGATACACGGAATCGTTTCGCCTTGCATATTGGTCAGAGGAGATAGTAAAGCGCCTGTTGCCGTGATTAATACACGCTTCCATTTGCCTTGCAGCATTTGTTGAAAAATATAGCTATAGGAAACAACCGCGCAACACGCACAACCACTGCCGCCAGAAAACACTTCCGGTTGCTTGGGATCATAAATGAGAATCCCGCAATCTGTAAACCGGTCCCCGCAATCATAACCGGCTTCTGCCAACAATTTTTGCGCAATCGGATGCCCGACTCGCGCCAGGTCTCCTGTAACAATCAAGTCATAGTCCGAAGGCTTGCGGTCCGCATCTTTAAAATGTGCCGCAATGGTATCAGCTGCAGCCGGCGCCATGGCCGCCCCCATTTCCCAAGGACTCTTGACACCCATATCAATGACTTTTCCAATTGTTGCATGTGTAATTACGGGGCCGTTTCCCGCTTTTCCGACAATCGCAGCTCCACCGCCAGTAACTGTACAATGAGCGGTTGGCGGTTTCTGCCCTCCGTACTCGGTCGGATAACGAAACTGCCGTTCAGCAGTCGACACATGGCTGCCTGTAGCAGCCGCTACGTACTCCCCGTAGCCGCTATCTACAAGTAAAGCGGCAAGGGATAATCCTAACATGGAAGTCGAGCAGGCGCCAAAAATACCAATATAAGGAATCGATAACGAGCGGGCCGCAAAACTCGAAGGAGTGATCTGGTTAATCAAATCCCCTGCAAATATGTAATCCAATTGATTTTTTTCGATTCCCGATTTTTTTACCGCTTTATTCACCGCTTCTTCCAACATGTATCGTTCCGCTTTTTCCCAACTGTCCTGACCGACGTATAAATCATCGTGGACAATATCAAACAAATTTCCCAGTGGACCTTGCCCTTCCTTAGGGCCGACCGCAGTTCCTGTTCCCACAATGCACGGCCGATTTTTAAACTCCCAGGTTTGGCTTCCTAGTTTGGACACGATCAACCGTTCACCTCATTCCATTACCATTTTGAACAACGTTCGGATCAATGCAATAAAAAATGCGGCAACCACACCAAATACGATGACAGGACCGGCAATTTTAAACATATTGCCCCCGACACCCAATACGTAACCTTCACTTTTGTGTTCGATTGCCGCAGACGTGATCCCATTGGCAAACCCGGTGACCGGCACGGCCGAACCTGCACCCGCCCATTGGCCGATACGATCATAAACACCTAGTCCTGTTAACAAAACGCCTAAAAAGATCATGACAGCGACCGTTGGATTTGCCGCTGTTTTATCTGTAAAATGAAACACGCGAATAAAGATTTCCTCGACGAATTGTCCGATCAGACAAATCGTACCTCCGGAAAGAAACGCCCTGAGGCAATTTTTTGCCACGGGTTTTGCAGGTTTTGCTTCTTCGACATATTGCAGATACTGTTGTTGTGCTTTTGATCCTTTGACTGCCAATGTTCACACCCCTTCTTTTGCGTTCATTTATCAAAAACAGTCATAAAAAAATGGTTCCCATCGCTGCGCAATTCCATGCAAAAAACCGGATCCACTCCATCGGGATCCGGTCTTAAATCGATATGGCATCGGTTATATGGCTGTCCTTGGGGATGGGGTGGAATGTCCACCATGCAGCAGTCCCACTTACTACGACGATCGTTGTGATCATGAACACCCATATGATCTTATACTTTCGAAACATGTGAAAACATTACCCTTCTTTCACTATGGCAGAATCTTTCTCCATAGTTTTTACAGAAAACGATAGATTTAACCCAACTGTTGACGAATCGTATGCAAAATTTTCTTCTCCAGTCTCGATACTTGTACCTGGGAGATTCCAAGCATCTCAGCAACTTCCGCCTGGGTTTTGTCTTTAAAAAAGCGCATATAAATAATCAGACGTTCCCGATCAGGCAATCTCGACAACGCATCATGCAAGCTTAGCCGATCAAACCAACGCTCTTGCCCTTCATCCGCAATTTGATCCATCAAGTAAATGGGATCCCCGTCATTTTCAAACACCGGCTCGTGAATGGATGCAGGAGCGCGCAATGCTTCTTGCGCAAACACTACATCTGTAGGATCCATGTTCAACTCTGCCGCCACTTCATTGATATGTGGCTGCCTGCCCAATTTTTTTGCCAACTCATCACGTGTTTTGCGAATTTGTTTCGCTTGCTCCTTTAAGGATCGGCTGACTTTCACCGTACTGTCATCCCGCAAAAACCGCTGAATTTCACCGATAATCATGGGAACCGCATAGGTTGAAAATTTTACTTCATAGGAAAGGTCAAATTTATCGATCGACTTCATAAGTCCAATACAGCCAATTTGAAACAAATCGTCCGCTTCATACCCTCTGTTCAAAAATCGCTGCACAACAGACCAAACCAATCGCTGGTTGGATATGACAAGCGCATCTCTGGCGCCGTCGTCACCGGCCTGACTTTGCCGTATCAACTGGCGAATCTCTTCATCCGTGAATTTATATTGGGTAGCAGGAATTTGCCGCTCCATAGTCTTAGTGCTCCACTGACGCAGTTTTTAGTAGTTTCGTCAGCCGGATGACGGTTCCCTTGCCTTCCGCAGATTCCACTTCAAGGGAATCCATGAAACTTTCCATGATGGTAAAGCCCATCCCTGAACGTTCCAACTCCGGTTTCGATGTATACAAAGGCTGACGGGCAGTTTCCACATCGGAAATCCCTCGCCCTTCGTCACGGACTTCAATTGTCACCAAAGAATGTTCAAAGGAACAGGATATGGTGATCACACCTTCCTGATTTTCATACCCGTGAATAATTGCATTCGTGACAGCTTCCGAAACAACCGTCTTGATTTCTGTCAATTCATCCAATGTTGGATCCATTTGCGCCAAAAAAGCAGCCACTGCTACTCTGGCAAATGATTCATTGGGAGACTTGCTTGCAAATTGCAGCGTCATGAAATTATGTTGACTCATATGGCACCTCCCACTGCTTGCAATGCAAGATCTTCTGTATCATAAAATTGAATGATTTTAAGCAGACCGGCCATTTCAAATAAACGGCGAATTTGTGGATCGACATTTGTAATCGCCATTCGTCCGCCGCCTTGCGTCACTCGTTTATAACGCCCGAGAATGACGCCAAGTCCGGAACTGTCCATAAATGTCAAGCCGCTTAAATTTAAAATCATATGCTGGCACTCTCGGCCGCCCAGTTCTTGATCGACTCGGTTTCGTACCAACTCTGCCGTGTGATGATCCAATTCGCCACTCATGTGTACAACCAAAATGTCCCCGAATGTTTGCACAGTAACATCAAAGCTCACTGCTATCCCTCCTGGCTCTCCGCTCAATATTGCTCAGTATTCGCTAGTTCAAAAGGATTTCCTGCCGGTTGACAAAACTAGAAGAATTTCGTGAAAATCCGACAAAATGCGAACTTTACTACAGAATCTATGAATTTATTCATGTTGTGAAAAAAAGAATGTAAAGTCGAAACACACATGATAAAATTATCAAATAAATACTCCATGCAGGAGGCCTGAAATGGATCGTTTGGGGCAAAAAATAAGAGAATTGCGTTTAAAACAAAAAATGAAACAGGGCGAATTGGCAAAGGGACTCGTGACGCCAAGCATGATTAGTCAAATTGAAGCCGGGAAAGCAAATCCCTCCCATAAACTGCTCGAACAATTGGCAGAACGCCTTGGTACAACCGTGAATTATTTCATTTCAGATATGCAGATCAAACAGGAACAATCCACTACGTACCGGCTTGCTAAAAATTATATCGAGCGCCGGGAATACTTTCGGGCTTCTGCACTGCTCGAAGAATTAGCCAAGCAAGGGGACTATACGATACACCCTTCTATTTTTGTCGACTTGGCAGAATGTTGGACACAACTGGGAAAGCAAAAAAAGGCCTTAAAACTTTATCAAACGCTATATGAAAGCGGGTTGCAACAAGCCAATCATTCTTTATCCGTATTGGCATTGAATAAACAGGGAGTGATTTATTTTAGCCGACAGCAATACTCCATTTCCGAATGGTATTGGAAGCAGGCATATTCCCTTGCTAAACGCAGTCCCGATATCCAAGTACAGCTTTTTGCACAAGTTCAAATTAATTTGGGAACCATATATGCCAAATTGGGTCAACCCCAAAAATGCAAATTTTTTTACATGGGTGCGTACCAGTTATTGCGCGGCACGAATTATATGGAGCAATTGGCAGATGCATGTTTGGGATTGGGTTTGGCATACCGCAATGAAAAGGATTATCCCGCAGCCATTCAAAGCACCCAAGATGCCATTACCATGTACCGCAGTTTAAATCTGTACGAATTGGAACTCGACGCTACAGTGAATCTTGCGATTATCAAAAGGGAATACAAGCTGCCGGAAGAATCGATACCTCTATTGCAGCACTGCATTGAAAAGTATGCACAGAGAAAACAATCGGATGACGTGTCAAATGTAAAAACCGAGTTGGCCCGTACCTTTTTGTTTATGGCGATGCAAGCAACGGAAGCGGGAAACACGACCGATGCGGAACATTACATGGCGACGGCAACCGGCCTTTGCAACGAAGCTCTGGAGATCGCAAAAACATCCTCTTTACAAGAAGCCGACATTTTTGAAACATTGGGGAGTATTTATTCACAACAAAAACAATATGCAACCGCTGTTGACTTTTATAAACGATCCATCCGAATTTATGCTGACATTCAACATATTACGGCTGTCATGCGCGTATCGAAAGCACTGGCAAAATTGAATATGTCCTTTCAGCAATATAAAGATGCAACAGAAACGTATCTGGAAATGGAGCGTCTCGTGCAAACCATTTTACGATATCGCGTTCCTAGAGGATTGGAAGACTGAATACGAACAGACGAGACCTTGGCAGTTTTGACAAGGTCTCGCGTTTATTTCAATTTTTAACCTGCATTAGAATTTTTGTCTACTATCGTCCAAAAAATACGACTCCCCGGAATGTTCGCTTCACCATATCCCAAAGATTTGCTTTTTCAATCTCTTGATTTGCCAACAAATTGACTCTGCCCAGTTCTTTTCCGTCTTTTGCAATTGTTATATAGCCAATCACTTGTCCTTTGTGAACAGGAGCTTTTTGTACAGTTACGACGACCTGTTTTTGAATGCCTGTCAATTGTTCACCCTTTTTCATAAGTACGCCAAGCGGCTTTTCCGCAACCAGTTCTATGGAATCCTGTTTGCCTTTGCTGATTTTCACTTTTTCAACCACTTGATTTGCTTTGTAAATCAACTGGCTATGATATTGAGAAAAGGCAAAATCCATCAATTGCGTAATTTGCTGATTTCGGATCGGAGAAGTAGGAGCCCCTAACACGACGGCGACGACCCGGAATTGATCCCGTTTGGCTGTTGCTGCCAAACAATATTTTGCTTCCGCAGTAAACCCGGTTTTTAATCCGTCCATGCCCGGATAAAATTTCACTAATTTGTTCGTATTTACAAGCCATAGCGGTTTTTCTGAATCTTTGCGCAAGTAATCGCTATATACGGATGTCCAATGCGTGATTTTTTCATGTTGCAGTAAAGCGCGGGACATGATTGCGATATCGTATGCAGAAGAATAATGATCATTCGCAGGCAAGCCGTTGGTATTGGCAAAATGCGTATCTTTCATACCTAACTCCTGGACCTTTTTGTTCATCATTGCTACAAACGCCTCTTCTGTTCCGGCGATCCGTTCCGCTACCGCCACACATGCATCGTTGGCCGAACCAATTGCTATGCCTTTCAGCATGTCATTCAGCGTCATTTCTTCGCCAGGTTCCAGATAAATTTGCGAACCGCCCATACTGGCGGCATGTTCACTCGTGCGAATTTTATCTGACAGCTTGATTTTTCCTGTGTCAACAGCTTCCATTACAAGCAACATCGTCATAATTTTTGTTACGCTGGCAATCGGAAGGTGTTTGTGACTTTCTTTCTCAAACAAAACAGTCCCTGTTGCAACATCCATTAATACGGCAGCCTGGGATTGCTTGGCAAGAGAAACTTCCGAGGCGTTCACTTGCGGGAGATACATGGAAAACATCGCTAGTATGACAAAAAATGAAAAAAACATGCGAAGCCGTATTCTTGCCATTCTATATCCTCCTTTTTAAAACTTTCAGCAAATGTATTTTGTGCGAAAGAACAAAAAAATACCCTTATGATTGTAAATTTACACTCATAAGGGTGTGAAATCGTTTCCTATTTCAAAACGTTTGATTTTTCTAATGACCGGGGTGTGTCGGGTGACTGCCTTTGTCAGCACCGGCACCATAGGCAATCCCGGCATCATCAAAATCCCTGTATTCAAATGTGGCGCATAACGTTCCTTTTTTTGTTCCTACAATATCGTTTCCATTGGAACGCACTTCAATCGAATTGGCGATACAATTCTTATTGTCATTATACGAACACTCCTCAACCGTACAGCGAACACCTTGTGGCATGCTCCTTCACCCCCTCAAACATAGAGTGTCGCTTCACAGAATCCTTATACAATGAAACATCCGCCAATTGCATGCGCAGATTCTTCATGTACCTGATTCCATTCATGTACATGAAATCAGCAAACAATTTCATGGATATACGGTTGGATTTGCGGCGGCTGCTCTGTTATTACGTAAGCGTCCTGCAATCTTTGCAACGCTTCTTCCGCCGTCTTTTTATTCGTGTGAATCACTGCCATCCGCTCGCCTTTCGCAACCGGATCGCCGCTTTTTTTGAGCAGCGTAATACCTGCTGCCGGATCGATGGCATCCCCTTTCTTTTGCCTGCCTGCACCGGCCATCATGGCTGCTGTTCCTACAGCTTCTGCATCAATCTGCTGGATATATCCTGTTTTCCAGGCTGTTATATCGATATGATTGGCTGCTTGAGGCAATCGTTCCGGATTGTCCGCAAGATCAGGATTGCCGCCCTGCGCTTGAATGAATTGCCGAAACGTATGGAATGCGGAGCCACTCTGCAAGATGGTTGTCAAGTTGTGCAAGGCATCGGCAAACGTCTTGTAGATTCCCCCAAGCACTGTCATGTGAGCTGCAATAGTTAGGGAAATCACTTGCAGATCTTCCGGCCCGTTTCCTCGCAATACTTCAATTGCCTCTTTTACTTCATTGGCATTGCCCACTTCGCATCCGAGCGGCTGATTCATATCCGATATGATCGCAATGGTTTTTCGATTCAGCCGCTGTCCGATTTTCACCATGGTGTTTGCAAGCCGCCGCGCATCCGCCAATGATTTCATAAAAGCGCCCGCGCCCATTTTCACGTCCAGCACAATACAGTCCGCACCTGATGCAATCTTTTTGCTCATGATGGAACTAGCGATCAAAGGCATCGAATCGACAGTTGCAGTCACATCCCGCAGTGCATATAGTTTTTTATCCGCTGGTGCAAGATTGCCTGTCTGTCCCGCAATCGCCATTTTGTATGTGTTGACATGTTCGATAAATTGCTCATTTGATAACTCCGCCTGAAATCCTTCAATCGCTTCCAGCTTGTCGATCGTTCCTCCCGTATGCCCCAACCCTCGTCCCGACATTTTCGCCACCGGCACGCCAACTGTCGCAACCAGAGGAGCCACGATCAAACTGATCTTGTCCCCAACGCCGCCTGTGGAATGTTTGTCGACTTTAATCCCTCGAATCCCCGACAAATCAATCGTATCTCCAGATTCAACCATCACCGTTGTCAAGTCGGCTATCTCTTCATCCGTCATCCCTTGAAAGTACACAGCCATCAACCATGCCGCCATCTGATAATCCGGAATATCCCCGCATGTATAACCCTGGATGATGTATCGAAGTTCATCTGTCGTGAATGAATGGCCCTGACGTTTTTTGTGAATCAAATCTACCATTCGCATCTTTTGATCCGCTCCCTGCAATCCAGTTAAGAAACTGCCTGAACCATCCGTTTGACCTGTTCAAAAACAATGGACGTGCCGTTTTACAACGTATAGTTTTACACCCTTTGTACGAACTGTCTGACAAATGCAACGAACTGTTCCCGCACCCGTTCGGTTACTTCCATCACTTCCTGGTGGGAAAGTGGTTGTTCGAGAATGCCTGCAGCCATATTTGACACGCAACTGATACCTATCACCCGGATGCCGGCATGTCTCGCAACGATCACTTCAGGAACGGTGGACATTCCGACAGCATCTGCCCCCAGTATCCGGCTCATGCGAATTTCTGCAGGCGTTTCATAGCTGGGGCCAGAAAACCAAATATATGTGCCTTCTGACATGGAAATGTTCAACTCTTTGGCAATTTGCAACGCCAATGCCCGATACTCCGGATCATAGGCAGTCGACATATCCGGAAAACGTGGGCCATGTGTATCCCAGTTCGGACCAATCAAAGGATTTTTGCCGGAGAAATTGATGTGGTCTTTGATCAGCATCAATTGTCCTACTGAAAACTCTTCATTGATCCCACCCGCTGCATTTGTCACCATAAGTGTTTGTACGCCCAGTTCTTTCATCACACGTACGGGAAACGCAATCGCATCTGCCGAGTACCCTTCATAATAATGAAATCGGCCTTGCAAAGCGATGACAGCTTTGCCGCACAATTGACCGATGACCAATTGACCCTTGTGGCCTTCAACCGTTGATATAGGAAAATGGGGAATTTCACGGTAAGGGATATGTACAGCTTCCTGTATATCTTCCGCCAAAACGCCCAGCCCGGACCCGAGAATTAAGCCAATCGTCGGCTGAACGGCTGTTTTCGAACGGATAAAGTCTCTTGCTTCCGATAATTTTGCAGTATCTAACATATGTATACACCTCTTGAATGATTTAAAATACGCCGCTTACAGGTACGGATGATACACATTGTTGCCATTCACCAGATAAGCTGTTGGCGCTTCACGGCTGACAAACGCGTTCGCTGTTATCGAATGTGTTTGATAATGGTTCTTGCTATCGCGCAATCACAGAATAAAAACTTTCCCCGATGGATGGTTTGGGAACTCCATGACGATCTGCCAAAGTGGCTCCAATGTCTGCAAACGTATTGCGTATTCCTAGATCCACATTTTGTCGAAGTAATCTTCCATAAACAAGCAGCGGTACATATTCACGACTGTGATCCGTTCCAGGCGTCGTCGGATCACAACCATGATCGGCTGTGATCATCAACATGTCATCCTCCCGCATGCTTGCCAGAATCTCCGGCAAACGCGCATCAAAATCTTCGATGGCCCTGGCAAACCCTTTTGGATCATTCCGATGCCCGTATAACATATCAAAATCCACCAAATTGGCAAATAGCAGCCCATTTGGATATTGCTGCATCGCTTCCAGTGTTTTGTCTACTCCATCCATGTTTCCCTCTGTATGAATTCCTTTCGTAATGCCGGATCCGCCATAAATATCATAGATCTTTCCGACGCCAATCACCGGCAGCCCGGCATCAGCCAACTCATTTAATACAGTTCGCCCGAAATGTAACGAATAGTCGTGGCGGTTGCCCGTCCGCGTATACTTTCCATGAGAACCAATAAATGGACGAGCGATGACACGCCCTACCCCATGTTCTCCAGTCAACATTTCACGGGCAATTTTGCAAATTCTGTATAACTCGTCAAGGGGTATAACTTCTTCATGTGCAGCTACCTGAAAAACACTATCGGCAGACGTATATACGATCGGACAGCCAGTCTTGACATGCAAGCCCCCCAGCTCGTTGATAATTTCCGTTCCGGATGCAGGCTTGTTGCCCAATATTTTACGGCCAATCCGCCGTTCAAACTCTTCGATCAAATCATTCGGAAATCCATGCGGATACGTAGGCAATGGTCGAGTCAGTTGCACACCGACAAACTCCCAATGCCCATTCGTCGTATCTTTGCCTGCTGAAGTTTCCTGCATTTTTCCATAATTCCCGGTTGCTTTCAATGGCTTTGTTCCTTCAATCGGATAAATATTTCCGATGCCCAATTTTTCCAGATTCGGAATTCGCAATCCGCCAACTGCTTTCGCAATATTTCCGATCGTGTTTGAACCGGCGTCGCCATATTCGGGTGCATCCGGTAGTTCTCCAATGCCAACACTATCCAAAACAATTAAAATGGTGCGCAAGGATCGGGGATCTGCCAAAATAAAACCTCCATTCGAACTCATTCTGATTTAAGATTACCGCAACCTTGCCAAATGTTGCAAAACAATTTATTTTACATAAAGCAATCGGATCCAGTGTTTTTGGTGACCATTTCTTATATAATTTTAATCAATTATTAAATTATATTTATAATTAAATTTTATCTAGCTTTTTATTCGTTTGTTTTCGTATAATAGGCTTGTAAGCACAACAAAATGGAAAAGTGGCGAAAAAGATGGATCTTCAACAAATCTTCGAAGGTGTTTACCAAATCCAAAAACAGATTTCTGCTTTGCAACAGGATGTAAATGAACTCCGTACCGAAATGCAGCAGTTCAAAGTTGAAATTCGTGCCGAGATGCAACAATTCAAAGACGAGATGCGCACTGAGATGCAGCAGTTCAAAGCCGAGATGCGCACTGAGATGCAGCAGTTCAAAGCCGAGATGTGCACTGAGATGCAGCAGTTCAAAGCCGAGATGAATACACGTTTCGAAGAGCAGGAAATAAATTTCGAAGAGTTGCGAGACAGTATAGATTTGCTGGTAGAGAAAAAGTGGGAAATTGAAAAGGAACTTCATCAAGTAAAAAAACGTGTTCGATTGAAACAAACGTTAAATCGATAGGTAATTCAGATCGTACAGACAGAACATTCCATTTGCTGACATAATTTTATTCACGCATTTCTTTCCGATTGCCCCGCACCCCTCATCTTGGACATCACTTACCGTGGAAAGGAACCTTTCAACCAAATATGTGCCCCAAATCAAGGAATATGGCAGTTTGGTTAAAAAGCCGCGACACCTTGAAAGGGGCACTTGTATGATCTTTTGATATGCTGCCTAATGGAATCGTAACGAATTTCTGAGACATTATGCACGTGGATGTGCTTTCGCATATACATCCTTTAAGCGATGGCTTTTCGTCAACTGTGTATACACTTGTGTCGTGGAAATATCCGCATGTCCCAACATTTCTTGGACTGACCGCAAATCCGCACCATTTTCCAACATATGTGTCGCAAACGAATGCCGCAACGTATGTGGAGTAATTTCTACCCGTATATTGGCCAAGACGGCATACTTCTTGATGATTTTCCAAAACCCTTGCCTGGATAACCGCTGTCCCAAGTGATTGACAAACAGTGCTTGCTCATGTTCATGTTTCAGCAGTTTGTGCCGACAACATTCAAGATACTGTTTGACGTAAAGTATAGCTGTTTCACCTATTGGAATGACACGTTCTCTCGAAGTACTGCCAGAGCATCTTAGATATGCCAATGATAACTGGATATCGTCTACATTTAACGATACAAGCTCAGAGACCCGAATCCCGCTTGCATATAACAATTCAAGCATTGCTTTATCTCGCAAACCGGTTGTTGTTGAAAGACTCGGGCCATCGAGCAGTGCATTGATTTCCGCTATTGTAAGTATAGTCGGCAATTTTTTCTCAGGTTTCGGCGACTCCAAATTGACAGTAGGATCCCGATCAATTTGACCGGATCGCAAAAGGTACCCATAAAACGCACGCAAACTCGCCAAATTTCGAGAGATGGTTGCAGTTGCTCGCCCTTCTTTTTGCAAATACGCAAGAAATGCAATGATTGTCGAACGGGTTCCTTGGTGAACATGTAGCCCGGATTGATCGAGAAACACAGCCAATCCATGCAAATCCCGCTGATAGGACGCAAGCGTATTGGTAGAAAGACCTCGCTCAACCGTAAGATATTGAATGAATTGTTCAATTAAATTGTCCACCAAAAACCAAACTCCTTTGCTTCTTCCGTCACGATTCTATGTATGTATTCCACACATTTTTTGAATCTCCTCCATTCCAGAGTAAATGGGTATTATTCCCCGGTAATATAAAACACTCGCAGACGTTGCAAATCTTCCATGTACCAAGGCTGTTCATGACTTGCCGCTGCCTGAACCTTGATTGAACGTCCTTTGGGCGGATGATACGGATCATTCTGCCATAAAACATAATGAATCAAGTGCAACGCTTGGTACATAAACAAGGTGCCCGCTACGATCAATATCCACATTTGCAAAAAGCGAATCAGTCTCCGCACAGAGATAATCATCAGTCAGTCCCTCCGCATCCGTTTCGAATCTTTGATTTGCCAAATTCGGACTTCCTATGCTTGTCTATATGCAGCCAGTCCCTGCTTCATGACAAAAAGCATATAAGTGCGTGTTCAAAAAGTGGTTAAGTAAGACACAAGGAGTGCGAAGCCGAAGCACGAAAAGGCGACGGAGTGTACGTGTCTGGTACATGAGTAAATCTCTTTGGGATTCTTGATACGATGCAAAAAGACCAAGCGCCTTGGTCATAGCACGTCAAGGCTCTGGTCTTTCTGAGAAAAAACGCATTCTTTGGTTTTTCTATTTCCTACATGTTTTTCAGTTTCATTTCTTGTTGGCAGCTTTCACAATACCCAAGCAGATTCACACGATGATCTACAATTTTAAACTTATGTTCCCGTTCGACTCGCATCTCCAAATCATCCAGCAAATCTTCAATTTCCGATACCTCTCCACACTTCAGGCAAATCAGGTGGTGATGATGGTGCGGATGGTCATCCGAACGAAACTCATAGCGCGAAACTCCATCGCCAAAGCTCAATTTTTCTATAATACGCAAATCATGCAATAATTCGAGTGTTCGATACACAGTTGCCAATCCAATATCCGGGTTGCGCTGCTTGACTAACATAAAAATATCTTCCGCGCTTAAATGTTTTTCCTGATTTTCCAATAAAATCTGCAAGGTTGCTTCCCGTTGCGGTGTCAATTTGAGTTGCTGAGACTGCAACTGTTTTTTTATTTGTTCCAAACGTTCCTGCATCTCATCGCAACCCCTTTCTTACCATCTAAACGTACTAATTATAGGAAAGACAAAAAACATCGTCAAGCAGCAAAGAAAAAAACCTGCAAACAAAGAAACGTCAAAGTCACTGCATACTTTGACGCCGCATGATTTCTAACAGAACGGTATAGGAATCAGGCTGACCGGGATCATCTAGAGCCATTTTATTTTTCGTTTTATGTCCGCATCTTTTGCATTGATGGACGATTTGATAGCCTTTTTTTGTGTGCAGCTCAATGGCGACAGGCTCCAGGATTCCGCCGCACTGTGCATTGCGGTCCCCCGGTTTATCGTCGAGATGCAAAGAATACAAACACTCCGGACAATGATTGCGGCAACTGCCGTTTTTGAGCGGATGAACAAATGTATGGCAATTTATGCATGTAAACGATTCATTTCGAACCGTAAATTGTGGTTGATCAGTCATTCGAAAACCCTCTCTAAAACAACGGTGTAATCCATTTTAAAAGATTCGTGGATACATAACCCTCGATTCCGGATGCAAGAATCATAACAAAAGCCATTGTTAAGACAACACCCGAAAACGACAAAAATTTTTGATATGCCGGTTCTTCATGATGATGAAACCGATTTTTTATCATGGTCAGAGAAAAGGATAATCCCACGACACATGTAGTCAATAATGCAGGTACAACGAGCAAATTTTGCGGAAAAATCGCGGTTAGCACGAATAAGATTCCCCTCCAGGCATATTGATCGACCATAAATCCAATGACAAACCCGACTGCGAATCCCTTCAAAAATAAAAGAACGACAATCAACGGCAGACCGATGATCGACAGGCCCAAAATCCAAATCAGGCCTTCTACTTTTAGATTGGACGCTGTGCGGTTCCACATGACTGCTGCGCCGCTGGCTGTTTGTTGATGATATACCGCCGTAAAAAATGACTGCAATTCGTCAAACAACTGTTTTTTCTGATCTGGATCCAATGCATGAACGACAATTGAGCCGAAAACCACACCTACAACAAAGACGACGACGGAAAATACGATGAGTGAATAGTTTTGTGCGACGAATCCTTCGACAAATGCTTTTGCTTTACGAGTCATACATGAGGCCCTCCTTGTCCCGTTCCCTACACTGTATGTGGACGAGCCCCAACTTATGTCTCCGTTATTTCACAACACTTTTCCGTAAACCCCGGCTCCACCTGTTTGAATGTCTACTTGCCCCATTCGTGCATCTACGATTCGCTGCGCAACTTGTGTGCCTATGACCGCCGCCAACTCCTCAAAGGAAGCTTGATGGATCACCGACATCTCCGTTCCAAATGCATCCAATAATTTTTCTAACGTTTTTTTGCCGACTTTCGGGATGTACTCCAGTGGAATTTGATAGAAATAAGGCGGACGGAATTCCGGCGATCTGCTCTGGGATAGGTCTGCAATCATTTCCAATCGGTCAGCAACACCTTGAATCATATTCGCACTGCCGCATTTGTCACAAGCAATCGCCGCACTTCGAAACTCACTTGGAATAAAGCCACACGCATAGCAAGAGGTGCGATGGTATTTTCCCAGCAGCGGATGCAGCCCGTAATTGGCGATGATCTTTCTGCCTTCCTGATTTTGGAGCGCTTTTGTCAAATCGTCAAACGTCGGTTCCTGAAGTTCGACAACGTTATATTCACGGGCAATCTTGGCTGTAGAGTGCGCATCGGAATTGCTGACAAAGGGCAATTCGTGCAATTCCTGAATCCGGTCCGCCATTTGCGTATCCGCAGACAACCCCAACTCGATCGCTGTGACAAGAGCCGGGTCGACCATTTCCGCCATTGCTGTGACACAATTCCCATACATGCCTTTGTGCGGTGTAAACGCGTGATTGACGATAAACCAGCCACCCAATTCTTGTGCCATCTGTTGCAATTCGTACGCCTGGCAGCGGGCTCTTTGCGAGCTTAACAGGACATTGCTGACCTGTGTTTTCAAAAACCGGCTAAACTCCTTCATCACCGGGAGCGAAGGCATCCAAATGCCGAAATGGGCAGCACCTCCTGCCGGGCCCGCCGTCTCAACTTCCGCACCTAAGAAAAGCGTCGTCCGATCTTTGTAGCGCAAGCCCCCGCCGGCAAGTTCATATAAGTCGCCTTGCTGCAAAAGCACCTGCAAATCCTCCTGAACCGCCGGTGAAGAACCGTCAATCACACCGATGATATCAATCCCTTTGCGATGCGCGGCTTCTTCAAGGATTGCTTGCAAGGTCAGATCTTTGGATGCCGTTATCTTCACTGGTTGATTGTTGCCGGCCCTGCCGACATGTACATGCAAATCACAAAAATACCGGTTTTGCGATCCTTTATTTTCGATCATAGTCAAACACCACGCTGCTGCCACAACCACCAATAGAGCGGCACCAATGTTTTGGCGTCGATTATGGCTTGCTGCTGCAGCCACAAGAGAATTTGAACGGCATCCGCCTCAAGCACTTGCAGGAATTCATCATCATCAGGATTCGCTTGGGTTTTTTCCAATTGCTTGGCCACATATACATGCATGATCTCATCCGCAAATCCCGGCGAAGTGAAAAACGAATGGAGATGCTGCCACTCTTGCGCCCGATATCCCGTTTCTTCCTGCAATTCCCTTTGTGCAGCCTCGAAAGGATCTTCACCCGGCTCTAATTTTCCTGCAGGAATTTCTAATGATACCCGCTCAATTGCTTTTCGGTATTGACGGACAAATACGATCTTCCCTTCCTCTGTCACTGCCAGTACAGCCACAGCGCCCGGATGTTTCACCACTTCCCGCGTAGCTTCACGGCCATTTGGCAAGCGTACTGTCAGCAAGTCCAGGGAGATGACCTTCCCGTCAAAGATCCGCTTGCTTTCCAACGTTTTTTCTTGTACCTGATCATCAAAGTCTTGCAAGTCCATTGTTCCGGCTTCGATCAAAGCGTCTGTATTTTCAGCAGAATGTTTTGAATTATTGTCTTTCAATTGTTTCACTTCCTTACAACGAAATGTCCGCGGGGCCACGAACATTGGAATAATTTCAATCAATTTGACATAGACTTGTACAACACAAAAGGAGGCCAGATTCATGCATACATATCGAACACAAACGTCCATAACCATTGCCGGAAAGGCATGGCAAATCCGGGCATATCTCCGTCAATTTCGTACGTCCTCCGCATATCTCAGGGACTTTCTCCATGCAGTCGACCGCACAGCCACCTCTGCCGCAGCACCGGCCATATCGAAAAAAACCGGGTCATCCTCATATGTACGGCCCATTGATGAACAATGAATCCCATACTGCCTGAAAGCATCCGATACATGCGAACATCCTGTTTCAATAATCTCATAACGTTCACAGATGCGATGCCCGATCAACTGATCCCAAATTTTCTCTTTGACAGTGCTTGAAGCAATTTCTGGTACTCCAATACTACCACTAACCAGAGAAACTTGCATTAACGATGTAAGGGTATGGTGGCTAATCCCATCATGGCGTTTTCTCCTGTCTGTTGCACTGCATCGAAGCACAGGAATTCCATGGCCGCGCAACGTATGGATCGCATTCAATGCCACGCCTTGCTCGATTCCGGTATGGCCATATGTCGTTCCGGAGCCGGTAATTCCCGGTCCCATCGCTACGATGATTGCATCAGCCTGTAACGCATACCTGGCTGCCAGCAATCCGCTATACAGGTTGATCGCTTCAATATCTCCGCCAAATGCGTTGCCAACCGTGACAACCCCCGCCAACAGATGCTTCTGTTTCAATTCCTGACAATTCTTGCTCATCATGGCAGGCAACGCCCCGCCATCTGTCATGACGTACGCAATTTGACAGGAATGGGAAGTCAGGTACTGCAACACACTGCACAAAACAGGCACCATACTGTGCAATTCGGCCACGATAACCGGACAATTGTGAAGGGAATCTTTTCCGTATATGCGGGAATGCAATGGATGTGTCGGTTCTTCAATGGCATGCACTTTGAGCTGCATGGGCGTATAGCGCAACTTCATGATATGGCCGGCTTGTCTCTTCATGGCAAAATGGCTTCGATCCGTGCCGGTCTTTTGATTTTCAGCGCAAGCAGACAAAGGAGATCCTTTTGCATCCAGCCAGAGTTCCGTTCCAAATTCCGGATTTTCAGGTTTCGCTAACGTTTCCCTGATATCCGCATCAGGTATGACAAAATCATAGCCGCCGCTGCCGAGTCCGAGCATGCGGGCCGTCCGATTGATTCGGACACGCATCCCAAGAGCACAGGAACCTGTCAAAAGCGGATAGGCAATCGCAGGTTGGATGCTCCCCGAACTCTCTTCGATTACATCGATCAGTTGGATATGCTCCCGTTCTTCTCGAATTCCGATCACATATCCGGATTCCCAATCAATCATTTGTTCGAATCCTCCTTCTTTCGCTGAAATAAAAACCAACGGAGACGAGGATGAATATTCCAAATGCGTAATAAAAGCCAATTCTTTGATCTTTATCCCATAACGAAAAAACGCTTAACGCAACTATGGCCGCAATCGTTATATATTGCCCGTAAGGTTGAGAAAATGCCCACCGCGAAACGTAGTCTCCTTTTTTATATCCACGTTTGCGCCAGATGAGAAACGTAAGGATCATGATGGTCCAATTTAAAAACGTAAAATAGGCAGAAGCGCTCGTGAGGTAGTTGTAGACTTTGGCAGGCAACAGGTAAGCGAGAATCAAGGCTGCGGCCATAGCCAAGGCACAGGAGAGCAAGGCGCCGACAGGATGGCCGTTTTTCGTCTCTTTTAACACAAATCGGGGAGCTTTATTGGCTTCACCAAGGCTGCGCAAAATCGACATAATCGAATATAGCGAACCTGCCATAACGGAAAATGCGGCAATCAGGACGATTCCATTCAGTATGGTTGCAAGCAACGGCAGGTGCATCGCTTGTAAAGCGACGACAAACGGACTGTGCTTTGTATTGATGAGACGCCAAGGATACATCAGCAGCAGCAATGCCGTGCTTGCGACATATAACACGGTAATCGAGACAATCAAGCCGGTCGTTGCTTTCGGGATCATCCTTTGCGGATCCCTCACTTCACTTACTGCATTTGCAATGACGCCGATACCGGAATAGGAGAAAATGACGATTAACATCGCCTGCAGCACGCCACTCCAGCCATTGGGCAGAAAGCCCCCTTTGCCTTGTGCCAAATTTGACATGCTGATACCTGCCCCACCGCCAATGACACCGAAAATCACCAGCACGCCAACGAGAATGAAACCGACAAGCGCCGCGACTTTTACAATCGACATAACGGATTCGATATTTCCAAAATTTTTCACGCCAAATGCGTTCAAAACTACAATCAATGCAACAAAACTGGTAGCCATAATCGATAACGGAATCTGCGGCATCCACAATTTTGCAAAAATAGACATCGCAACAGCTTCACTCGTGACAGCTAACACACCGGATGTGAAAAATACCCATCCCTGCAGAAACCCTACATAGGATCCCAGCATTTCTTCCGCATAGACGCGAAACGACCCCCGTACAGGATGGTTGACGGCGATCGAAGTGATCGATCCCAACACCTGTGACATAATGAGCGCCCCAAACAGATAGCTGATCAAAACACCCGGACCCGCTTGCTGAATCGGCATGCCGGATGCCAGAAAAAATCCGGCTCCGATAATTCCTCCAATGCCGATGAAAGCCAAACTAAACGCATTGAATGAATCTTTTTTGCCTGTCACGTGTTTCAAAGTTTCCCCTTGTTCGCCTTTCATACGATTTGGAAAGGAAAGAAGTCGGCTTTTTGACTTTTGCATTCGCGCACACACCTGTCCTATCAATGAAATTTTCTGATAGGTAGGTTTTCCAATTGTGTCCAGAACTATGTGAGAGAATGAAAGTGAACTTCGAGAATTACAAGGGAATGTTGCCGTGTTTTTTGTACGGACGGTTTTCCCTTTTGTGTTCCAACATCTCCAATGCTTCCGCCAACTTCATGCGGGTCTCCCGCGGGTCGATCACATCGTCGATCATCCCGGCAGCAGCGGCAACATAGGGATTGGAAAACTTGTCCTTGTATTCTTGGATTTTCTGTCCGCGAGCTTCCAGCGGATCTTCACTTTCCGCAATTTCTTTGGCAAAAATAATGCTGGCAGCACCTTCCGGCCCCATGACGGCGACTTCTCCCGTCGGCCAGGCATATACCAGGTCCGCGCCAATCGCCTTGCTGTTCAAAGCAACATATGCACCGCCGAAAGCTTTGCGCAAAATCACCGTAATTTTCGGTACGGTCGCTTCCGAATACGCATATAAAATCTTCGCGCCATGCCGTATAATTCCCCGGTGTTCCTGCTTGACTCCCGGTATAAAGCCAGTCACGTCCTCAAATGTGACCAATGGAATCTGGAAGGAATCACAGAAGCGGATAAACCGCGCCAGTTTGTCCGACGAATCGATATCGAGCCCGCCTGCCATATATTTCGGCTGGTTGGCTATCATTCCAACAGACCGGCCTTGAATGCGTCCAAAACCGATGACAAGATTTTTGGCGAAATTCGGCTGAACTTCCAGGAAATCTTGATTGTCCAAGACGAGGTGAATCACATGCTTAACATCATATACCTTTGTCGTGTCTTCCGGTACGATTGTCATGAACGCTTCCATGGGCTGTTCCGCATTTGTCTCGTCCCAATTGCCACGAGGCGGCTTTTCTTCACAGTTTTGCGGCAAAAACGACAAGAGTCTGCGCACATCCTGCAGTACTTGCTCCTCGGAAGACGCCGTAAAGTGAGCGACACCGCTAACGGAGGATTGCACGTTTGCTCCCCCAAGATTTTCCGCGCTGATCGATTCTCCCGTCACGGATTCAATGACTTTTGGTCCCGTGATAAACATCTGGCTGGTTTTTTCCACCATAAAAATAAAATCGGTAATGGCCGGCGAATATACGGCACCTCCCGCACATGGTCCCATAATGACCGAAATCTGCGGGATGACGCCGGAATATACGGAATTTCGATAAAAAATATGTCCATAGCCGTCGAGGGAGATCACACCTTCCTGGATTCGCGCCCCTCCGGAATCATTCAGACCAATGACAGGAGCGCCATTTTTCGCGGCATGATCCATAATCGTACAGATTTTCTTTGCGTGCATTTCCCCTAACGCTCCGCCAAAGACCGTAAAGTCTTGTGCAAATACGTACACAATGCGGCCGTTAATTTTGCCGTAGCCGGTCACCACGCCTTCTCCCGGCGCCTCCATTTGATCCATGCCAAAATGGGAACCCCGATGCTCGACAAACGTTCCCAATTCTCGAAACGATCCCGGATCCAGCAACAACTCAATCCGTTCCCGGGCCGTCAGCTTGCCTTTTTCGTGTTGTTGTAAAATTCGCCGATCCCCGCCGCCAAGTTCCACTTTTCTGCGGCGATCTTCCAGTTCCCATACTTTTCGTTCCATCTTGTTTTCCTTTCCTCCTACTCGTGCGTGTTCAAAAAGTGGTTAAGTAAGACACAAGGAGTGCGAAGCCGAAGCACGAAAAGGCGACGGAGTGTACGTGTTTGGTACATGAGTAAGCCTTTTTGGGATTCGGCAAAGCAATCCGCCGTGGAGTTTTGACTATTTTTTGAACATCCTCTACTCGTCTTCCATTGGCTGGCAAAATTCCGTTAAAACTCCGCCTGTGTGTTTGGGATGCAAAAATGCTACCCATTTGTGGTGTGCGCCTTTCCGGGGCGTTTCATCGATCAATTGATAACCGGCCGCTTTTGCGTAGCCCAACGCTTGTCGAATATCATTGACTTTGAATGCCAGATGATGAAGACCCGGCCCGCGTTTTTCCATGAATTTTGCAATTGGGCTCGCTTTGTCTGTCGGCTCCAACAATTCAATCACAGTTTCCTTTATTTTCAAAAAGAGAATATGCACATTTTGATCGCTCACCGTTTCTTCATGTATGACTTCCATCCCCAATTGCTCCTGGTAGAGATGCAAGGATTCATGAAGACTGCGCACGGCAATCCCGATATGATCCAATTGCTCCGGAACGATTCGCAGATTTTGCAGCAGTTCTTGCGGCATGTTCGACGGCTCTTCCAATGTATCCTCTGTCAATTGACGGATCGTTTCAGCTGCAGAGTCAGAGTCCGCCTCTGTTTTGTTTATGCCGGCATGCATATACCCCCGACGCTGAATATGTGTACGAATATAAGCGGCAATTTCCGAAATCGGAGTGCCTGGCGTGAACACTGCATCAATTCCCTTTTCCAGCAAATACGGAATATCATCTTGTGGAACCACACCGCCGCCAATGACTAACACGTCATTGGCGCCAGCATTCCTAAGCTGGCTTACGATCTCTGGAAACAACTGCATATGGGCACCGGACAAAGAGGATAGGCCGACACAGTCCACATCTTCCTGAATGGCAATGGATGCGATCTGTTCGGGAGTTTGCCGAAGTCCTGTATAGATCACTTCCATGCCGGCATCCCGCAGCCCTTGCGCGACGACAAGCGCTCCTCGGTCATGTCCATCCAGCCCTGGTTTTGCCACAAGTACACGGATTGTTTGATTCGCCATCCCAATTGACT
This sequence comes from Fodinisporobacter ferrooxydans, assembly GCF_022818495.1. Taxonomy (GTDB): domain Bacteria; phylum Bacillota; class Bacilli; order Tumebacillales; family MYW30-H2; genus Fodinisporobacter; species Fodinisporobacter ferrooxydans. The sequence continues at coordinate 3,944,113 of NZ_CP089291.1, forward strand.
CCTTTTACCATACTGATGGTTGATATTCGCCGAATTCTTCCCGCAAAACTCCACAGATTTCTCCAAGTGTTGCATAAACGCGTACAGATTGTATGATATGCGGCATCAGATTCTCACTGCCTCTTGCCGCGTTTCGCAATGCTTCCAACGCTTCCTGAACCGCTTTTGAATTGCGCGTATTGCGCAGGTGTGCAAGTCTTTCGGACTGGATCCGTTCCAACGATGAATCAATGCGCAACAATTCCGGCCTCGGCTCATGCTCCAATTTAAACGCGTTCACACCGACGACGATTTGTTCGCCTGTCTCAATTGCCATTTGTGTTTGATAGGCAGACTTTTGGATTTCCCGCTGCATATAACCTTGTTCAACAGCGACGACCGCTCCGCCCAGACCATCGATCTGTGCCAGGTATTCGCCAACTTCCTGCTCGATTTGATCCGTCAATGCTTCCACATAATACGACCCGCCCAAAGGATCGATCGTATCGGCCACACCGCTTTCATGTGCAATGATTTGCTGTGTCCGCAATGCAATGCGGGCAGACTCTTCCGTGGGCAAAGCGAGCGCCTCGTCGCGGGAATTTGTATGCAGGCTTTGCGTACCCCCAAGAACGGCAGAAAGCGCCTGCAATGTCACGCGGACGATGTTGTTGTCCGGTTGCTGTGCCGTTAATGTAGAGCCGCCCGTTTGCGTATGAAAGCGCAACTGCCATGATTTTGGCTGTTTTGCTCCATAGTGCTCTTTCATGATCCGCGCCCAAATGCGGCGGGCCGCCCGAAATTTGGCAACTTCTTCAAACAGGTTGTTATGTGCATTGAAAAAGAACGACAGCCGCGGTGCAAATACGTCCACGTCAAGCCTTGCAGCAATCGCCGCATCCACATACGCCTTCGCATTTGCCAGGGTGAATGCCACTTCCTGCACGGCTGTCGAACCTGCTTCGCGAATGTGGTAGCCGCTGATGCTGATCGTATTCCAGTTGGGCACAGACGTCGAACAGTATGCAAAAATATCGGTAATCAGCCGCATCGAAGGCCTGGGAGGAAAAATATATGTCCCTCTGGCGACGTATTCTTTTAATATGTCATTCTGAATGGTTCCTGATAGTTTGTCCGCAGTCACACCTTGTTTTTCAGCCACGACAATATACATGGCCAACAAAACGGAAGCAGGCGCATTGATCGTCATTGAGGTACTTACTTTATCAAGGGGAATATTGGCTAACAATCGCTCCATATCTTCCAGCGATGAAATTGCCACACCTACTTTTCCTACTTCTCCCTTTGCGAACGGATGATCCGAGTCGTATCCGATCTGTGTCGGCAAATCAAATGCTGTCGATAAGCCTGTTTGCCCCTGTTCCAATAAGTAATGGAATCTGCGATTGGTTTCTTCTGCCGAGCCAAATCCCGCATATTGACGCATTGTCCAATAGCGGCTGCGATACATGGTCGGCTGAGTTCCTCTCGCAAACGGAAATTCGCCTGGAAAACCCAATTGATGCACATATTGTGTGGCATCTGCCGTTTGCTCATCCGGTACATACAATCGATCTACCGGAATTCCCGAAGATGTTGCGAACGTTGCCTTGCGCTCCGGAATACGCCCGCTTGCTTGCTCCGCTTTTCGCTGCCAAGATGCATATTGCTCCTGAAAATCCGCCACTTCTCTCCCTCCTGCTGCCAATCCTTTTCTACTCATCCCATTCCTCTTTATCGACACCGCTTGAACTTGATCGAAATTCCTTGCCTTTCCCGGCAATCATCGTCTCCAAGTGAAAAATAAACATAGGCGAAACAGAAATGGTACTCGAACCTGCATTTACTGCATTCCGCAATGTCAGCTTTGGAAGCCATTGTGAAAACGAATACAAGCATAGTATATCATAGAATGTTGTCTCTGCTGAACCAAACTTTTACATCTATCTTGCAAGAATGGCGATCCGTGAATAAAACATTGTGGTCGTAGTCAATTAAAAAAGCTGTTGAATATTGATTATGCAACATTCAACAGCTTCGATTCACAAACTTGCAATCCGCTTCAAACATAAAACATTTGTTCCATCTTTAAAAGATTGCTTCATCTTTAAAAGATCGTTCCATCCATCGCTTACGCTTGAACGTTTGCTTCCTTCATTTGCTTTGCAAAATATTCGCTCATATCCGCGATCTGCGCCGGAATTTCCGAATTTGACGCATATGCCGGAACACCGTGTTCCGCAATATCCAGCCCTTCATCTTCCTCGTCTCGATTGACTCGAATTCCAACGGTTTTCTTCATTAACAAAAACACCACATACGTAGAGGCAAATCCCCAGACAGAACATACGATAAGACCTAACGCTTGAACGCCCAACAAATGCAATCCGCCGCCATAAAGCAAACCGCCATTTGTTGCGAACAGGCCAACCGCTATAGTTCCGAAGCTGCCGCAAATGCCGTGAACAGCTACCGCACCGACCGGATCATCCGCATGCAAGCGGTCGATCAGGCCAACACCTTCCACGACAATGACACCGGCGATTGCGCCGATTACAATGGCGCCAAGTGCACTGACTACCTGTGTGCCTGCAGTAATTGCCACCAATCCGGCCAATGCACCGTTGATCGCCATCGAGGGATCCGCTTTGCCATACCGCCGCATGGTATAAAGAGTCGCCAACACTCCTCCTGCAGCTGCCGCCAAATTGGTTGTCAACGCGACATGGGCAAGAGAACCATCCAGAGCATTTAACGTACTGCCCGGGTTGAATCCGAACCATCCAAACCACAGCATAAATGCGCCTAATGCGGCTAACGGAAGATTATGTGCCGGCATTACATTCACGGATCCGTCCGCATTGTATTTGCCGCGCCTTGGCCCCAATACCAGAATCGCCGCCAAAGCACTCCATCCTCCGACCGCGTGTACGACTGTCGAACCGGCAAAATCAACAAATCCCAATTGATGCAAAAATCCCGTAGGAGCCCATGCCCAATGACCACTCACAGGATAAATGATCACGGTTGCCAAGAAACTGTACAAAATATATGGCCCGAACTTCATCCGTTCTGCTACCGCGCCGGAAACGATCGTTGCTACTGCGACGGCAAATGCCGCCTGGAATAACCAAAAGATTTCTACCGGAATGGAAAGTCCTAAAAATGTAAAATTTCCCTTCAGGAAAAATCCATCCCACTGAATATGGCCGCCCTGGCCATGAATCCCGTACATAATGGCAAAACCGAAAGCAAAGTATCCGATCAAACCGACACAACAATCCATGAGAACTTTCATAATCACGTTCATCGAATTTTTTGAATGAATAAACCCAGCCTCTAATGCAGCAAAACCTGCTTCCATAAAGAATACAAGTGCCGTTGCAATAACCATCCACACCGTGTTTAAACCGATTACTATCTGGCCGTTCAAGATGTCTCCCCCCACTACACTGTTACATTTGATCACATTATAAGCCAATCTTGCCGGATTGACAACAATATATGGAAGAAATACTTACATAAAAAGCGATTTTTATCCGCCGGTTTCATTTTTCGAAATCTGAAGCGCAGAACATCTTACATCATCAGATATGAGCAAGAAACTATAATGAAAATAAAAAACGTCCTACGGCATCGGAATCCCATATGCCATAAGACGTTGCACACAAAAATACTGGCAAAATACATACTGCTCATGAAAAGATAGAATAAAATAAGATAAAAATAGTGCTGAAATTACAAAAACAGGAAGATAAAAATGGAATAGACAAATGCTAAATTATGCCATTTGTTGCTGGTTTGGATGATATTGATGATGAAATTCATCCAATACTTCTACGGCAATTGAATCAATCTCTTCTAATTCTGTCATTTCATCTGCCGTCAAACGAAACAAATTATTCCACCATGTTTTTAAGCGGTTGACCATCGGTTGCTCTTCATCTCCACACCAGAAGTTTCTGATGAATCTATTAAATAATATCTGTTCAAAAAAGGCGATAGACAATTTATCGCAATTCTACCTTCAAATCAGAAAAGAAGAGTATGTAAACGCAAACATCTCGTTATATCGTTGCGTATCTATTATTTTCATGCATTTGCACCTTTGTTTGTTGCTCCACAAAAACGCTTATGGCGACCCTTCGTCTTATGAACCGGCCATTGTGACAAGAAGGTCGCCAAACGAATTGTATCGCTATTTTTTCCCCGCCTGCTGAACTTGCTCATGTGCATGATAGGAACTGCGAACCAGCGGTCCGGATTCCACGTGGGAAAATCCCCGTTTGATTCCTTCCACCTTCAACTTTGCAAATTCTTGTGGAGTATAGTATTTTTCAATGTTTAAATGTTTTTTCGTCGGCTGCAAATATTGACCGATCGTCATGATGTCACAATCCACGTTGCGCAAATCGTCCATCGCCTGCAAAATTTCCTCCCATGTTTCCCCTACGCCCAACATGATGCTGGATTTTGTCGGGATATCCGGCTTCATTCCTTTTGCCCTTTGCAGCAGCTCAAGGGATCGACGGTACTTCGCTTTCGCCCGCACGCGGTCGGACAGCCGTTCAACGGTCTCTATGTTGTGATTCAAAATGTCTGGCCGTGCATCCATCACCACCTGCAACGCATCCCAATTCCCTTGAAAATCAGGAATCAAAACTTCCACCGAACACCCGGGAACCCTTTCTCTCACCGCACGGATCGTCGCCGCAAAAATGGCAGCCCCTCCATCTGCAAGGTCGTCTCTTGCGACAGATGTGACAACCACATGCTGCAGCCCCATCTGCTCGACTGATGCCGCCACGCGGCTTGGTTCTTCCAAATCCAATTCCGTCGGCAGCCCTGTGGTGACAGCGCAAAAACGGCAAGCTCTGGTACAGATATTCCCCAAAATCATAAAGGTCGCGGTGCGATGCGTCCAACATTCGAAAAGATTGGGACATTTCGCTTCTTCGCAAACCGTATGTAATCGATTGCCGCGCATCAAGGACTTTAATTCCGTAAAATTTTCGTTTGTCTTTAAATCTATTTTCAACCACTCTGGTTTTCTTAGCGGGCGTTGTGCAGATTCTTTCGCGGATTCTTTCATCGTTTGACCGTGCATTTCCACACTCCCCACCCCTTTCTAAAATGGTATATGGACTTGGCAGGTGCCAAGCCCGGTGATCTCCTTATAGGATAGTATGTTCGCCGTACTCTTGCAAGCGCCTCTTGACACTTTGCAAAAACCGCCCGCAAGCAAGTCCGTCCAATACGCGGTGATCCAGTGACAAACAGATGTTCACGAGCGAACGGATGGCAATCGCATCATCATCCAGCACTACGGGGCGTTTGACAATGGATTCCATCGTTATAATGGCCGCTTGCGGGGCATTGATAATCGGCGCTGACAGTATCGATCCAAACGCGCCCGTATTATTTACTGTAAATGTACCGCCTGCGACATCTTCCATCGTCAGTTTCCCCGCGCGGGCTCTTGCAGCCAAATCATGGACCGCGTGGGCAATGCCGACAATGCTTAACCGATCCGCGTGATGAATCACAGGTACGACAAGTGCATCTTCGGTCGCGACGGCAATTGAGATATGAATGCCTTTCTTGATCACAATCCCTTCGTCCGTCCATGCTGAATTCAAAATGGGAAACTCTTTTAACGACTCGGCCACTGCCTTGATAAAGAAGGGCAGATAGGTCAGATCAATTCCTTCCCTGCGTTTGAATTCTTCTTTTACTTTCGTGCGGAATTTGACGAGGGAAGTGACATCCGCCTCTACCATTGTCCATGCGTGCGGCGCTGTGTGCTTGCTTTCCACCATCCGTTTTGCAATCGTCTTCCGAATGGCAGTAGCGGGAATGATTTGATCTTCCCCATTTGCTAAAAGGGGCTTGCTTGCCGAAATCACAGGCTCAACGGCAGGCATCTCGCTTTGTACGGCCGCTTTCGGTTCGGATTGCGGCTGTTCGATAACAGACGGGGGATTGGGAGATTCAATGAAGCGATATACATCCTTTCGTGTAATCCTCCCACCGATTCCTGTGCCTGTAATCATGGCAGGATTGATTCGGTGCTCCTGCATAAGACGCATGACAACCGGCGAAAATCTTCCTTGTCCATCGAAAACCGCATCTGCATGTTGACGTACATCCGCGAGGGTTTCCAGAGCATCGGCAGCCGCTTGTGTCTTGGACGCTGCAGTTGTGATCGCATTCGCCGTGTCCTTTTGCGGGAGCACATGCGGCAACACATCCTGCCCTTCAATTACGGCAATTTTCGTACCGACAGGAACCGTTTCCCCTTCTTGTACGAGGATTTCCGTCAGAATCCCTTCGACATCCGATGGAATTTCCGCATTGACCTTATCCGTAATCACTTCGACAAGGGGTTCATATTTTTCTACTTTGTCCCCTATTTGCTTTAACCATTTGCCGAGGGTGCCTTCTGTCACACTTTCTCCCAACTGCGGCATTCGAACATCTGGCATTCCATAACCCCCTTAAAATTCAGCCAACTTCCGCATGGCTGCTGCAATTTTTTCCGAATTCAGCATATAAAATTTTTCCATGGGCGGACTATAGGGCATCGCCGGGACATCCGGCCCGCACAGACGGGCAATCGGCGCATCGAGTTCAAACAGCGCTTCTTCTGCAATGATTGCAGATACTTCCGCACCCACACCGCCAGTTTTATTGTCCTCATGAACGATGAGTACTTTACCTGTTTTCTTCACCGCATCGATGATACCTTCCCGGTCGAGCGGAAGCACTGTGCGAAGGTCGAGGATATGCACATCGATTCCCTCTTTCGCCAATTGCTCCGCCGCATCCATGCACAGATGCACCATCAAACCGTAGGTAATCACCGTAATATCGGTCCCCTCACGCTTCACATCCGCTTTGCCGATGGGAAGAACGTACTCTTCCTCGGGCACATCCCCTTTGATCAGCCGATAGCATCGTTTGTGCTCAAAAAACAAAACCGGATCCGGATCGCGAATCGCCGCTTTTAAAAGACCTTTCACATCATAAGGTGTGGAAGGAGCGACAATTTTCAAACCTGGGACATGATGGAAAAGCGCCTCTACGCTCTGGGAATGGTACAAAGCGCCATGAACACCCCCTCCATATGGAGCGCGGATGACCATTGGCACCCCCCAGTCATTCCGGGAACGATACCGCATTTTGGCAGCTTCACTAATAATCTGATTCATGGCAGGCAAAATAAAATCGGCAAACTGAATTTCAGCAATCGGCACCATTCCGTGTAATGCGGCTCCAATGCCGACTCCGACGATGGCAGATTCCGCCAACGGCGTATCGATGACACGTTGTTCGCCAAACTCTTCAATCAGGCCTGCAGTGACGCGAAATACTCCGCCCCGCACACCCACGTCTTCTCCCAAAACAAATACCCGTTCGTCCCTGCGCATTTCTTCAAGGATCGCGTCATGAATCGCTTCTATATAAAGTTTGACAGCCATATGCTCCCCCTCCTAGTCTGCGTAAACGAATGTCAAAGCATCTTCCGGCGCGGCATACGGAGCTTTTTCCGCATACTCAGTGGCATCGTTCACTTCTTTGGCGATTTTTTCGCGAATGGCCCCTTCTTCCGTATCGGAAAGCAAACCGTTGTCGACCAGATACCTGCGGAAAATCACCAATGGATCTTTCTTTTTGGCCTCTTCCACTTCTTCACGGGAACGATAGCTGCGATCATCATCGTCGCTTGAATGGGGTGCGAGCCGATACGTTTTGGCTTCAATCAAAGTTGGCCCTTCGCCGCGACGAGCCCGGTCTGCGGCTTCCTTAACAACTTTATAGACTTCCAGGACATCATTGCCGTCGACGATTACGCCAGGAAATCCGTAGCCGGCAGCCCGATCTGCCACATGTTCGCAACCTAGCTGCTTGATTACGGGCACTGAAATTGCATACTGATTATTTTCACAGAAGAAAATCACCGGAAGTTTGTGTACACCCGCAAAATTGCACGCTTCATGGAAGTCTCCCTGATTGCTGGAGCCTTCACCGAAGGATGTATACGCAACCATTGGCTCCCTGCGCATTTTACCGGCCAATGCCACGCCGACCGCATGGGGAATCTGCGTGGATACTGGACTGGAACCCGATATGATATGATGCTTGCGCGAGCTGAAGTGCCCAGGCATTTGCCGTCCTCCGCCTGCCGGATCCTCTGCTTTTGCAAATGAACTTAACATCATGTCGCGGGCCGTCTGTCCAAATACCAGCACGACGCCCATATCCCGGTAATAAGGAAGAATGTAATCCGTTTCCGGTTGCAGCGCAAAAGCTGCTCCGACTTGTGCAGCTTCCTGTCCCTGACAAGAAACCACAAAGGGAATTTTGCCGGCACGGTTTAACAACCACAACCGTTCATCAATCGTACGCGCCAAAACCATATAATAAAACATCTGCAACAATTGTTCTTTCGTAAGTCCAAGTTGTTCATGCGTATATGTGCTCATGAAGTCTCCTCCGCTCGATCAGAATCGTGAATAGCAAACAGACATGCCCGATTATATATGAATCGCCAAACCGTCAACGGCCAAAGCCGCTTCCGCCACAGCTTCCGACAGCGTCGGATGGGGATGGATGGTTTGTGCTACTTCCCATGCCGTGGCATCCAGCAATTTGGCAAGAGCAGCTTCCGAAATCATATCCGTCACATGTGCGCCCACCATATGCACTCCCAAAAGATCCTGTGTCCTTGCATCTGACAAAATTTTAACAAAACCGTCGATATCGCCATTGATCTGTGCTTTGCCGATGGCGCGAAAGGGAAATGTTCCAACCTTCAACTCATACCCTTGGCTGCGGGCTTTTGCTTCTGTCAATCCGATGCTTGCCACTTCCGGACGGCTATATGTGCAGCGGGGAATCGCAGTGGAGTCGATCGGCAGCGGATGCAGATCCGCGATTGTCTCAACCGCATGTACGCCTTCATGTGCAGCTGCATGAGCCAACTGTAAACCGCCAATACAATCACCGATGGCGAAAATATGCGGTTCGGCAGTCCGCAAGTGCGCATCCACTTGAATCACACCGCGTTCCACCTGAATTTCCGTAGCTTCCAGTCCGATATCTTGAACATTCGCTTCCCGGCCGATGGATACGAGGATTTTTTCCGCCTCAAATGTTTGCAGTCGATCACCGACTTGTGCCTGAATCCGTACATTTTCGCCCGCTTCTTCGAAAGATTCCGGCAAAACTTTCGCTCCTGTCACAATTTTCACATTGCGCCGTTTTAACAATTTTGCCAATTCATCCGAGCAATCCGAGTCTTCCAGGGGTAAAATCCGATCCATATACTCGACAACCGTAACATCGACTCCAAAATCATTCAACATGCTGGCCCATTCCATGCCAATCGCCCCTGCACCGATGATAAGAATCGATTTTGGCAAATGTTCCAACTGCAATCCATGATCGCTTGTGATTACTTTATCTCCATCAATGGGCAAACCAGGCAGAGTCCTGGGTCTCGAACCGGTTGCGATAATGACATGGCGGGGTGTGGTCAATTCTGTCTGCCCATCAGCTTTCTCGATCGAGATGGTGCCGCTGGTTGGCGAAAAAATGGAAGGCCCCATCAATCGTCCATGGCCTTGAATCACTGTCACGCCATGCTTCTTCAGTAAATGCTGCACACCTTTATACAGTTGGCTCACAATCTTATCTTTTCGTTCCATGACTTTGGAAAAACGCAGCTTCGGCTTTCCTTCCACTTCTATGCCATATTCACCGGCTTTTGCAAATTTTGAAAGCATTTCGGCACTTTTTAAAAGGGCTTTCGAAGGAATGCATCCTTTATGGAGACACGTTCCGCCGAGTTTTTCTTTTTCTACAACAGCCACTTTCAATCCCAACTGTGCGGCGCGAATGGCTGCAACATATCCCCCGGTGCCTCCGCCAAGTATGACAATATCAAATGAATCTGACATGCTATTCCCCCTTTACGCACACATGTTCCGTCTCGCTATTGTTCCTTGCATCATCCTGAATGGGATCGCAAACTTCATGCTATCAGATCCCAGCTTCATGAGAAAGTTTCTCATTAATTTAGTATCAGGTATTAACATCAACTTACACAACCTGTTGATAGCATACCATTTTCCTGTAGAAAATGGAAGCCGATTGCTATTTGTTTTGCCATCCATTTCTAAAAACATTCAAATGCAAAAATCGTACCAATTTTTTATGTAAATGTTAAAAAGTGAATATTCCTGATAAAATGTAAAATAACTCATTTCCCTATCATCAGTCAATGAGTTATCGTTTCAACCATGTAGTTGTTTGCAAATATTGCGCAAATATTTGCATGCAATAAATTGCGTAAAATCAGTATGAAATAACGCGCTATCCCCTGTACCGGGTAACTACCCTCACGGATTCAGGTGATATTTTTCCATTTTATAATACAAACTCCGCACAGCGATTCCAAGGCGTTTCGCCGCTTCCGTTTTATTGCCGTGAGTAAGCCGCAGCACGTTTCTGATATGCTTTTTTTCTGCCGCCGCTACAATCGCGTCTAATGTGTCTACCGGATTTGCTTCCACTTCTTTTGGCAAGAGCAAGGTTTTTTCTGTCGGCTTGGCCGGGCCTGTGAACTCAGGCAACTGAATACATTGAATTTCCTTGTCTGTCAAACGCATATGAATCATTGCGCGGCCGATGACATTTTCTAATTCCCGGACATTTCCCGGCCAATCGTAGCGGAACAATTGTTCCAAACAGGCAGCAGCGATGCTGTCTACATTTCGTCCATACTCCTGATTTAATTTGCGAATCAAACGCATGGCAATCGGATAGATATCTTCTTTACGGCACCGCAAAGGCGGAATGATAATGGGTAAAACATTGAGGCGATAATACAAATCTGCCCGAAAGCGGCTTTCCGCAATCGCTTTCTCCAAATTTACATTTGTGGCGGCAATAATTCGTACATCAATCTGAATCGGTTGTGATCCACCCACACGAACAATTTCTTTTTCCTGCAAAACCCGTAAAATTTTCGCCTGTGTTGACACCGATAATTCGCCAATCTCATCAAGAAATATCGTCCCGCCCCCCGCTTGCTCGAACAACCCTTTTTGCCCGCCCCGTTTCGCACCTGTAAAGGCGCCTTCTTCATAGCCAAACAATTGGCTTTCCAGCAAACTTTCCGATATGGCAGCGCAATTGACGCGCAAAAATCGATTAAAACGGCGATCGCCAGCATTATGGATGGCATGTGCGAACAATTCTTTCCCCGTTCCCGATTCGCCCCGCAACAACACGGTTGCATGTGTCGCAGCAGCTTGTCGGGCCTGTTCAAGCGCTTGCTGCATATCCGGACTCACGGAAATGATATCCTGAAAGCTATATTTCGCTTCCAGCTTCCGAATCAATTGTTTGGCCTTTTCCAATTCTTCGGATAGTTTTTTCATTTCCGAAATATCGTGGAGAATGCCTACACTTCCCTTTAATTGTCCTTTAACTGTAATCGGCGCCACATTTACAATCACTTCCCGACGAGTCGGACCGATCTTCATCGGCACACCCCGTACCGGCTGTCCCGTGCGCAACACTTGCAAATGCATGCTTTCCCCTTCCGCAATATCCACCGTTGCCGGCTGGCCAATAATATCCCGTTCGGTTAAACCGGTCAGCTTGGTATAGGCAGGGTTAATCAGGATGCCTTGTCCCTCTGCGTCCACTACGGAAATGGCATCTTGTGTCGAATTGATAATCGCTTCAAGCAATTGCTGCATCTCGCGCAAATTTGTAATTTCTTCGATTAAATTTTGGATATCGGTTACATCCCGAAAGACGGCAACCGCACCGATCACTCGGCCATGCTCATCTTTTACCGGCACCCGGTTCGTAATAATTCGAATGTTTCCTAGCGTCTGCAATTGATTCAATTCCGGTTGCCCCGAACGCAACACTTCATGCAAGCGGCTGTTCGGGATCACTTCACTGACATTCTCCCCAAGCACGTCTTGTCCCCGTTTTTGTGTTAAACGTTCCGCAGCAGCATTAAAAATTGTAATTTGTCCATCGATATTAATCGCGATCATCGCATCATGTGTGGAATTTAAGATCACTTCCAATTCTCGCTGCTTGCCCAAGTCTTGACCACCAGATAATTTCTCATGCTCCGAATTCATGTAATTGCCATCTCCACCCCATGCATTTCCGTATTATCTAATAAAAAGAAAAAACAAAATGACCGTTACGCTTTTTTGTCAAATAGCATGCCAAGATACTTTCTCATTTGAATATCCATATTCAATATTGCTTCTGTCGGGATTTGCCTTACAACTTCGTTGTTGTTCTCCGGATCCATAAATTGAATCACAATATGATCTGCTTCTTTATTATAATCGAGGCGTACCTGTAAGGAATGCTGTCGGGCCATATGGCGCAACTGTTCCATCGCTTTTGCAATTCGCTCTTTGCGGGCAGCCTCATCTTGATTTTGAAACCGGGAATTGCCTTCGCGATGAGAATCTGTCGGTTGAGCCGGCAGTAGCGGCTCAACCGGTTGTATCGGTAGGAGTTGTGTTTGCTGCAATGGATTCGCATAGGATTGATTCATATTATTAATACCAAATTCCATCTTTTACGCCCCCTGACATGTCACGATATTTACTTACTCTATGAATATATGAATTTAGGAAGAAGCAAATGATTTTGCAGAAAACAAATGCCGTTCCGCAAATGATATACATGTACAATCTGCAAATTTACTGTTTACAAATTTTCGAGAACTTTATGAAAATTCCTTTCGATTGACTGGGAAATTTCACAAAAAAATAAGGAATACACTGTATGTTCTACACTGTACGTGCTCGTTAAAAATCAACAGTTATTTGAAACTCTATGCGCTTCCATTGTTCTACCGTGAGCAATCCAGTATAGTGAATTTATAGGAGGGATTTTTATGATTCGATATATTTTATGGCTATCCATGTTCGGTATCGTTGTCCTTGCAGGCGAAGGGGTCAATCTGATCAAACAAGCCATTCTTACAAAACTTGCGGAACCTGCTGCAACCGTTTGGCCGGATATGACCCTGGGCGCACTTTTGATGGTCGGCGGAGTCAGTTTTATTGGTGGTTACATGCATTACCGGGATCAAAAAAGAGGCCGCATCAAAAAAAGCATCGGCAGGAAACAAACCACTCCGTTATGAATTGGGAAGCGGCTGTATGTCTTCCGGTTCGACCGCCGGTTCATCCGCGCTGCACTGCTTGGGCCTCCCCCATTGATCCAGCCAACGCAGCCACTTGTTGTCGTCAATAATTGCTGAAATGGAATGAATTTCAGCAATTCCATGGATTCCAAGCAAAAGAATCAGCATGATCCATTGATATCCAAACGGGAATGCTGACAGACATAAACTGCCCAATAGAATGCCAAGGGCGTTTGCTCCTGTATCTCCCATCATCGCATACCCTTTTAAATCTTTTGGAATATAAGCCAGACATGTGCCGATGAGGATGATGCACCATTTCCAAAGAAAATTCGAGGATATCGAAGAATGAAAAGCAATCCATCCAAACAATACAAGCAGCATCAATATAACTGCTTTCATTGCTCTTCCCGGGCGCAAATCGAACAAATTGATCGTATTTGCCGTCAATGCGATGATCGTCGCTCCAATCGGCATTTCCAGCCAACTCTCTGTTAACTGCGTGCTGGTCCATACAGCCGTTCCTGTCAAGATAATTGCCTTTAATCCGCCGGACGTGAACGTTTTCCGCTTCCAAAGCATCTGCAAATGTCCGCTGATCCCCTTGATTCGTCGATCATTTGCAATATCATCCAACAATCCCACGCATGTTGCCATGAGCATGGAAACAAGGAGCACCAAGTCCTGTTTGGCAAGTCCGCTCCCAGGCAGCGTACAAATCAAAACAACCACTGTCAGCGTAATCGAGATTCCCATTGCAGTAGGAATGGTTTTTTTTTGATAATTTTCTCTTACGATGTGACGATTGCAGACGTGATAAAAGGCATGATACCAAAATAATGTAAGAAGATAACTGCTCATCAAGAGACAGATGACCATCCATCCATTCATTGACATCATACCTCCAGGTATCTGCTATGAAGCGCTTGCAGTACATCAAGCAACTGTTTCCCGCGGTGGATCGCACCATTCCACGTACGCCCATACAGACGGTGGCTGACATCGATTGGCACTTCAGACATGCGACATCCCAAACGCAATGCATCGATTGTCAACCCGACTTCCATGCCATACCCCCGTGCCAGTGATTCAATCTGCGTAAACATCTCCCGGCGCAAGACTCGTTGCCCGGACAAAGGAGCCATACACGTATACGTTGTGCAATGATGAATACCGGCCCGGGCAATGCCTTTTGTAATGCCGAATCCTTGCTTGCTGCAAATAGTTGGCAAGACGCCGATCGTCATGTCCGCTTCCCCTCGTTCCAAAGGAGCGAACAACGGATGAATCCCCTGTACGCTGGCACCTAAGTCGGCATCACAAAAAAGCAGCCATTCTTCTTTTGCTTGTCTGATACCCGCCCAAGCCGCAGCTGCTTTTCCCATATTTTTTGAAAAACGTAATACGCTCGCACCCGCATGTTTCGCGAGATCTGCCGTTTGGTCCCGTGAACCATCATCAACAACCCAAATCTCCGCAATCTCCGGCATGTTCTGCAAGCCACGTATCGTATCTGTAATTTGGTCAGCTTCATTATAAGCAGGAATAATTGCAGAAACTCTCAACGTCATTGACCAAACACCTCTTTGCTCATTTTTCCATCAGGCAGCAATGTTTTTGCAACTGCTTTCGTTCCATAGTGGCCATGAGCGCCGTTCAAAACATCAATCAACGCAATTTGACCGGCCGGATGGTCGATATTGTCAATCGTAGATATCGGATATTCAGGGAACCACTTTGCAAACATTTCCTTGCTGTCGGATCGTTCTGCCGTGACGATCGGCAGTTGTCGCCGTACAAATGCGCGAATGAGCAGTTGATCAAACTGCCGCACGCCTGCGCGCCATTGTGATGAATCGGCGCTGTAAGTTCCTCCGGCAAGTATCACATGATCCGGTTGACCTGCAGCATGTTGCATGATCTCAAGCAGGCCCAACCGTTCGAGAGATTGAAGATGCGTCTCATTGCCCGACAATAGATCATTCACCAAGGAATTGACATACAATTCGGATTGTGAGCAGTCTTTGGACCACCCCAATGCCGATACTTGCTCCTCATTTAACGCATTGTTCAGCAAAGCGCCCAATTGGCTGACCTGCACATTCCAGGTGATTTCCGCTCCAGCCTCGCGCAGACTTTCGATCATCTCTGACGTATCGACCGAAGTGACGCTGATCACCAGAATATGTTTGCCTGACAGCCGATTTGCAATATAATGACTTTCCACTGCTCTCAACTCGTGTTTCGTGCTGGACGATTCTTTTTCCAATTGATCGGTTTTTTCCTGCAGAACATGCTGCTGTTCCAACAATGAATGATAACGGGATTCCAAACGTTGCAAAATACCTGCCTGCTGTTTTGTCATCCATTCGGGGGCCATTACAGTTCCGAGAAACATCCCGATGCCTAGCGATAAAAAAATGCCTGCGATTGTAAGCACATGATACCGGAAATGATACATAGTTTTTCTCACGCTCCACCCATCATCTTGGCTAGGGGAGTATCAAACGAACTTGCAACAGGAACATATGGAAAACCTGGCGAGCGACGGGATTCACCCAACTTAAGATACCTAACGGCAGCATCGATGCCGCACAAACGAACAACACCGGCTTAATGCCCAAGCGTGTTCGATACAACTGGCTGACACCTTTTGCGTCAATCAATTTTCCGCCAATTCGCAAACGGGTCAGCAACGTACTGGCCATTCCTTTTCGGCCTTTTTCATAAAAATCAAGCATATTCGTATGTGTTCCGACTGCTACGATTAACGATGCGCCTGCGTGATCCGCCAGCAACATCGCAATATCCTCGCTGGTTCCCGGTGCATTGCATACATGTGCAGACAGGCCCATCCTCTGCAAGCGTTCCAGCCCAGGTGAACGTCCATCTGCATAGGCATGAACCACTCGCTCCTGAACCAGTTCCAATGCCTGATCGGAAACGCTGTCCATATCGCCGATGATAGCATGCGGACGCAACCCGATTTCAAGCAACGCGTCTGCACCGCCATCCACCGCGATGATAACGGGCCGCTGTTCCCGAATATATGAAAGAATCGCCAATACATCTTCCCGATAATTTTTTCCGCGGGCAATTACCAGCACATGTTTCCCTTCCATGCTCACTGCTAATGTCGGGAACTCCAATTGTCCAAAGAACATTCCTTTTTCCGTCTCTACATAGCGAAATGTGTTCTCGATAAAATCGTTTAACGCTTCTTGAAGATGCTGCTCTGCATACTGCATTTTTTGGGAAATCGTAGCGATATCAAGACGACGTCCCTGACAAATGACCTGTGTACCGATACCCACTTTGTCCCCATCTACCCAAATCTGTTGTCCTTCCTGAATGTTTTCGAATACGTTCGGGCCACAACAATCGACAATCGGGATTCCAGCTTTGAGCAGTGCCATCGGACCTTGGTTGGCAAATCCGCCAGTCATAGAGTCTGCTTGGTTCACAATCAATTTTGCACGTGCGAGAATTAAACTTTCTGCTGCCAGCAAGTCAATGTCTTGATGATCGATCACTGCGATTTCACCAGGCATCATTCGTTTTACGACTTGTTTTGTCCGTCGATCTACCCGTGCTACGCCTTTCAGCCATCGATCGTCGGAAAGGCGCCGCTTGCGTTTCATAGGAGGATCATCCCCTTGATACGAATTCGGCTTTCTGCATTTGTAGTATGAGATTCTTCTGGAAAAATCATTCAATCATCCGCAAAAAATATAAAAAGTCCCGATAGTGAAAACTACCGGGATTTTTTAAGAAATCCGCACCGATGCAAAGGAAAACTTGACTTCTCCAAGCTTTTCGACGCATCATGAGCTGGCATGCAATAAAAAACACAATACAAACACCATCATTCTGCTACATGTTCGAGTCGTTTGTAATCTCCGTTTTTTCCTCCGGACTTTTCCAACAGATATATCGAAGCAATTTCCATCCCTTTGTCAACCGCCTTACACATGTCATAAATCGTTAATGAAGCGACAGACACGGCTGTTAATGCTTCCATCTCCACACCCGTCTCCGCTTTCGTAGCAACTGTCGCATACACGTACAGCAGACTTGGATCTTCCGGATATTGAAATGCAATATCCACTTTGGTCAATGGCAGCGGATGGCACATCGGGATCATGTCTGAAGTTTTTTTGGCTGCAAGAATTCCTGCCACTTGGCTGACTGCCAACACGTCACCTTTTTTACTGCCGCCGTTTTGTATGATGGTTCGGGTTTCCGGCTGCATCCTGATTGCTGCAAATGCCACCGCAACACGCTTTGAAACTGGTTTTTCCGAGACATCCACCATATGGGCCCGTCCCTGTTCGTTGATATGTGTCAACTCATTCATGAATTATCCTCCGATTTGCGACATCCGGCGATCTGTCGGCATATGACCCAACTCTTGCTGCAACAATTGTTTTGCCATCTCATGACTTTCCGGCTTGATTCCCAATGCGTCGAACAGCAATCGTTTCATGCCATCTTCATCGCCGATAAAATTCCTGACATTATATTCATAAGACCAGTAGAGGCAAGGTTTCAAAAATCCGTCTGCCGTCAAACGCAGCCGATTGCAGTTGGCGCAGAAATGATCGCTGACCGGATGAATAAAGCCGATCGAACCGGAGTACCCGTCTTTGTGAAAATATTCGGCTGGACCATTTCCGGCAAATGTACTCTCCCGTTGCTGAAATCCCATCTGTTCGATGCTCTCCCGCACCTGACTGAGTGGTGTATAAGCATCCCGCCAGGCATCATCCGCATGGCCAATCGGCATATATTCAATAAACCGGATATGATATGGATGTGTCTCGATCAACCGAATGAAGTCTGGAATTTCGTCCAGATTTTGTTTCATTAAAACGGTATTGATTTTAATCGGCTGCATGCCGACGCGAACGGCTGCTTCCAGCCCGCGCAATACTTTTTGCAAATCGCCGCCGCGGGTAATTTCGGCAAAGCGCGCGTCCTTTAGCGAGTCAATACTGATATTGATCCGGGTGACACCGGCCGCACGCAATGGTTCGGCAAGCGCTTCAAGCAAGATCCCGTTTGTGGTCAGGGCAATATCTTCAATGCCAGGTATCTTTGACAGCTTGGCAATCAGTTTTGTCAAATCTTTTCGTACCAGCGGTTCTCCACCTGTTATGCGAAGTTTCCGCACACCCAGCTTTGCCGCAACTTCCACTACATAGGAAATTTCTTCATACGATAAAATTTTTTTATTTTCCATCCACTGCAAACCTTCTGCCGGCATGCAATACACACAGCGCAAATTGCAACGGTCCGTAACAGAAATGCGTAAGTAGTCATGAATCCGACCGAACCGGTCTTTTAACAATGACTCCATACCTTCACCTGCTTTCTCATCCATCCATGAATCTCATTCTTTAACCGAATCTATATTAAGAATATTCAGCACTGTCATGAATTTGCTTTTTATTCCAACTTAATAAACATAGCAAAGAAACGATCTCTGGTTCATTATAGCATATACCGTACCACTTTTTGTCGAAATAGTGGTATGATAGATCTGTTTCTTTCACATGTTGCGCATATAGAATTGTTTGTTCATTATATGACGATAGAAAGGTTGAAATATATGTCTTACCAGATTCAACTATTCGCTGGGGTAGCAGAACAAATCGGCAGCAGCCAAGTTGAGATTGCACTGCCTGAACCGGCGTCACTGATTGAGATTCGTGAAACGCTTTGTTCCCTTTACCCGCAAATCCAATCAATTATCCAACAATGTTTTTTTGCTGTCAATGAATCCTATACAACCATTGATACAACTGTTTCCTATCAGGATCAAATTGCTGTTATTCCACCTGTAAGCGGTGGAGAACCACCTTATCTTTGTACTTTGACAAATGATGAAATCAACGTCAATGAACTGATGAAGCACGTTTCCAATCGTCATGCCGGAGCCATTCTCGCATTCGTCGGCATTGTCCGGGAATTTACAGGTGATAAACAAACCATTCATTTGGAATATGAAGGGTATGCAAAAATGGCGATTCAAACAATGTACCAAATTTGTGATGAAATCCAAGAGCGGTGGCCGGCAGCAGAAGTTGCGATGACACACCGGTTGGGTGTGCTGCAGCCGGAAGATATCAGTATTGCAATTGTGGTGGCTACTCCACATCGGCCCGCAGCATTCGAAGCAGGGCGGTATGCCATCGAACGATTCAAAAAAATTGTCCCCATTTGGAAAAAAGAAAAGTGGTCAGACGGCTCCGAATGGATTGGCGAACAATCGGGAACTCCCTGGAATCCACTGATCTGATCAAAAAATATCGATATACGCTTGTGAGGTGACATCAAACATGGAGTTGGATCGTGCCCGTTATTCGAGACAAATTCTCTTCCCCAACATTGGCGAAGAAGGACAATTGCGGCTTTTGCAAAGTCGTGTGGCAATCGTCGGCATGGGTGCTTTAGGGACAGTATTGGCAAACCATATGGTACGGGCGGGCGCAGGATTTGTCCGGTTGATCGATCGGGATTTCGTCGAGTGGAGCAACTTGCAGAGACAAATGTTATATGATGAAAACGATGCGAAACAACTGCTGCCGAAAGCGGAAGCGGCTGCCGGCAAATTGCGCCAGATCAATTCAAGCGTAGTCATCGAACCGATCGTCGCCGATTTGACCAGTCAAAATGCAGAACAATGGTTAGCGGACGTCGATCTTATTTTGGATGGCACGGATAATTTCCAAATTCGTTTTTTAATCAACGATGTCAGTGTAAAACACCAGATCCCTTGGGTTTACGGCGGTGCAGTCAGCGCACATGGCATGACGTTTGCAATCATCCCTGGCCGCACTCCGTGTTTGCGCTGTATGTTCGCTTCTGCTCCTGCGCCAGGCACGACGCCCACCTGTGATACGGCTGGTGTCATTGGGCCGATTATTCATGTCATTGCATCCTTACAGGCAACAGAAGCAATCAAATACCTGACGGGTCATGCAGATGCCGTAAGTCGTGTTTCGACGTCTGTCGATGTATGGAACACCCAATTTCGGCAAATCGATTTGACACATGCCAAACAACCATCCTGCATCTGCTGCGGACAGCATACATTTGAATATCTGCAAACATCCATACAAGAACAAACCACTACCCTGTGTGGTCGGGACACGGTGCAAGTTCACCCCAAAGAAGAAGTCCGGATCCCTCTTGCCGATTTTGCAAAACGCATGGAGCCGATCGGCAAGGTGGAAGCCAATCGTTTTCTGGTTCGCGTTCATATAAAGGACTATGTCCTCGTCGTGTTTCCCGATGGCCGTGCATTGGTGCAAGGAACAAACGAGCCAGGTATTGCCCGCAGTTTATATGCCAAATATATCGGGATGTAAATCGGGATGCGGCGATTTTGATTCTATGGATTATGGTGATGGGATTGAACCGTCAAGAAATAACATTGCTCTGATGTGAAAAACGAATGAAACATACATGTTGCGTTTTATAGTATGACATGCATGTTTCATTCGTTTTCTATATATATCATTCTATTTCCTATATATAACACTCGATTGAAAGATCTATAATCAATACGCGATCATATTGTAAACGCTTACCGACTCTGCAGTAAGAGACGAATGTCTCCTACTTCGACGAACTTTATGAAAGTCCGTCGTCTTCATCTTCCATCTGCAAATGGGTGAGAGAGTTTGTCTTACGTTTTTTTATGTTTCTATGAAGTGTGACAAGAGGATCTTGCTCGGTAGAAAAATATGAACGAAGCCAGGACAAAAACTCTTCTTCACTCATTTTCGATGGAGGCAAAGGGGTGCGTTCATTCATAAGAAAAGACACCTCTTCTCAAGGAATGAGTATTATGACAAAAATTCGACATTTCTCTTGCAAATTCCTTCTTTTCATTTCTAACAAAAAAAGAAAGTTTTATACAACACATTAACATTCTTTACGTAATTATAACACAGTTTGTATCATTTTTCATGAACGAGATTCCACCGTTTGGTTTCTTGTCTGTCCAATACGAACGTATCGTCAGACCGACCGAATAAAAGTGATACATAGTCGGCATCTACGAGATAAAACCGTTTAATTAACCTGCTCATTTGCGATCTGTCAAACAATTGAATGCCTACCCTGCTTGCCAGCGATATTGCCGCATCAGCAAATTGCCGATTTGTAACAATCCATGCACGATCTGCTTCATAAAAAGCCCGGGCTGCATGTGTTTGTTGTACGACCATCAACGGCACTTCCTGACCGATGGAGAGCGGTTGCGTTCGCAATACGATTCGTTCGCCGAGTTTTTCCAATACAGCATCCGCCCCTTGCCCGTCTTGTGTCATATCCGATACCCGATAGCCCGCATGTGTAAACATCAAAAATACTTCTTTTATGAAAGCATCCTGATCCAGTCCGTCAAATGTCTCAATCGTCTTTGGTATGGCAGGCGGCTTTTTGGAAATCAGAACATCCCGCAACACCTGTACCCGTTTGGCTCGTATCACATCCCCCAACTGTTCTTGCACAATTGTCTCTAATAGATGTTCCAGCCGTTGCCGTTCTCGCGGAACCTGTTTTTGCCGAATCGATTCGGCAATTTCGAAATCATCAAAATGTTGAAGCAAAAATTGCGCCAGGTAGCGCGTTTGACAATACAGCGGGCGGACGCCGTAATCTTCCGGGCGAACATCGCCGATCAAATCGATATACCGGTGAATCACATCTTCAACGGAAAACGATTTTGGCATCTGTTCCAGCAGCTTTCCTGTCAGGCGTTCACAGCGATGTTGATGAACCGCCCGATTGATCCATAAAATCAATACATCCAAATCTTCAATGCTGACTCCTTGCAAGCGCAGAAGTTCTTTTAAATCCAGCAGCAATGCCGGCAGCCGATTCTTTTCATACGCCAAAGGCCCCTCCTCTTTATTTGTGCCATCCATGGCAACCTGAGATGTTTTGACAACCTGCAACGTATCGTCTTCCGTGAGTTCCCATTCAAACGGAAGCAAAACATTGAATGCCACTGCAAACCTTTGTATGTATGGTTGTACTTGCAGATATTTTTCTTCATGCCTGCGAATATGGCGCAACAGGGAACGTTCCGACCATTTTTTCTTCGTATAGCCTGTTACTGCCTGCAGATGATCTTCCCGCAGGTACATCCACCACCAAACGAGCAAAAACACGGCGCCAATCAATTTAAGCGCCAATTGACGCATATGTACACCGATGCCTAAAAACGACAGTCCGGTAATGACGATAAAAAGTTGGGCTTTTATATGTGATTTCATCTCTTGCAATCCCTCCTTTCATCAGTATGACCGAACTTTTCCCAATCCTTACCTCGAAAGAAGAATTCTGCGTTTAAAAATGAAAGCAACTGCAACCGCCATCCGTTTCGAACGATTTTCTCGTTCCCGCATCCGGAAACAAAAAGGGACGCCTGGCAAGCCATTTTTGCTTACACCGCGTCCTTCCTCCAGCTTATTACACATACAGCAATTCTTTCGGGTAACGGGTCAATGCTCTTCCTTTCCCCGCTTGTACAACAACCGTATCTTCGATTCGCACGCCGGCGATTTTGGGAATATATACGCCAGGTTCGATGGTAAATGCCATTCCATTTTCGATCTGTTCTTCCGCTTTTTCATGTACATATGGAGGTTCATGGATTTCCATGCCCAACCCATGCCCGGTGCGGTGAACAAAGTATGGCCCATAGCCTTCTTCTGCAATGACGTTGCGCGTTGCAATATCCACATTTCGCAGCGGAAGACCTGCTTGTACGGTTTCCAAACCTTTCGCTTGCGCCCTGTAAACCACCTCATATTGCTTTTGCAAATCTGCCGAAATGTCCCCAACGGCAAACGTGCGTGTGATATCGGAACAGTATCCGGCATGAATGGTCCCTAAATCCACAATCACCAACTCACCTGTTCGAAACGCCCGCTTGGAAGGCACGCCATGCGGATTGGCCGCTTGTTCTCCGCCTAATACCATTGTCGCGAACGACATGCCGGAAACTCCGCGTTTTTTCAGTTGATACTCGATTTCCGCAATGACATCCAATTCCGAGACCCCTGCTGCAATCGACTTGCGGGCGATCTCAACCGCATAATCGGCCGTTTGGCACGCTTCTTCCAAGAGAGCAATTTCTGCTTCGTCTTTATACAGACGCAATTTGGAAAAAGCTGCAGAAACGTCGACAAATCTGCTATCCGGCCAAAATCCTTGCAGTGTTTGGCAGCGCTGCACAGTCAGCGTATCAAACTCGAGGGCAATTCCCCTGCCATTCCAATGTTGCAAATAGCCTGGAATGATGTCTGTATCCCCATCCTTATAGCAAAACATTTCGGTATCCTTAAAGAAGCCGCCGGCTTTTTCCGCTTCCAAAGCCGGCACGACAACCGTGGCTTGCCCGTCTGCAGACAATGCCAGACAGACAAACCGTTCATGCGGATCGATCAAAAAGCCGCTCAAATAATAGATATGTCTGGGATTTGTTACAATCACCCCGGCAATGGCTTGATCTGCAATCCATTGCGCCAACCGTTTCCGCCGTTCCATAAACATACATATACCTCCCAATCGATACAATAATCAGTTGCCCCTGCCTGCATCCAATCCAATCCAATCCAATCCAATCCAATCCAATCCAATCCAATCCAATCCAATCCAATCCAATCCAAACGGAACAAAATTTCAATGATCGCGGTTTTCATGTCTTCTTACATGTATGTCAGGAGCCCGCGCCGCGATACCTTTTTATCCCTGCATTCCAGACGAAAATGCCAATCGTCATGGCGATAGCGCCAACGATCGGCGTCAATATCGTCCATAGGAGATATCCGGGTTTGTGCAAAAAATACATGGCCGGATAGACGCCGACGAAAGCAAATGGCAGCACCCATGTCAACAGCGCGCGTATTGCCTTGTTATAAATGTCCACCGGATATCGGCCATAGCTGCCGATATTATAGATCAGCGGAATAATTCCCGTTTTCGAATCTGTCCAAAAACCGATGCTGGCAAGTGTCACATAAATGCCGCCATAGACAAAATTACTGCCCAGCACCAGCAGCAACAGTACAAAACTATCATACCATTGAAAAGAAAGGTGCAATTGATTCCCGCTATACACCATAACGGCAATGCCGGTGATCACTCCGCTCAAGGATTCCAGCGTCATCGTTTCCAGCAAGATCTGAAACAGACTGTACACAGGTCTTGTCAATATCCGATCCATTTCGCCTTTTATGATATACCGATCTTGAACATTCCAGAGATTTCCCCAAAAGGTATCGAAGATTGCATACGGAATCAAAAAATACCCGTAGATAAACACGATTTCTTCCCGAGACCAGCCGGATAATGTGGGAACTTTTGCAAACACGATAAAAATAAACAATAGGTTAATACATTGATTCAAAAGATTGGAAAAGAAATCCACCAGGAAATCCGTTCGGTAAATCATTCTTGATTTCATATATTGCTTCATATAATCCATACAAATGGACGTATAAAACATCTGGTTATCACCCCCCTTGCACTGTCAGCGAACGCGCCGCTTTGCGCCAGACGATTTGCAAGATCACAAGGAATATGGCAATCCATAGCATTTGCCGGCCAATGGCAAGCCAAGCGGCATGCCCATGGAGAACTCCCGTAAATAAAAGATTGGGCAGATAGCTGATCCCTTGAAACGGGAGATCGTTCATGATTTTTTGCGCCCACAGCGGATAATAACTGAGCGGCAAAAACAACCCGGACAACAAATCGACCAAAATGCGTTTGGCCCGGATCAGTCCTTGATTGTTGAAAATAAAAAACGAACTTAATCCTGTCAGCATATTCAGCATGGAGTTTAAAATAAAACTCAATACGATACTCACCAGAAACCACCCCCAAGCGGAAGCGTGCTTGGGCAACTGAACCGGAAACAGAAACACAGCCAAAACCATGCCCGGAATCATAAAAAACAGAAAACGAAACAATCCTTCCCCAAACGCCTGCATGATCTTGATCACCAGATAATGATACGGCCGCAACAACTCCACAACCACCGTGCCATCCCGGATCTCTGTTGCGATTTCCCGATCCAGATTATTAAAATAAAAGGCCCGCGCCATCCAGGATATCGCGATGTATGTGGTCATCTGCACCGCACTCAGCCCGCCCATCGTAGCTCCGCTGCCGATTTTGCTCGCATATACGGCATTCCATAAAAAATAGTAAGCGCCGATATTGATACTGTACACTAAAATTCCGCTATAATAATTCACACGATACGCCAGCATCATCAAAAATTTGATTCGAATCATTTCCAGATAGGCTGACCACACTACGCCCGTCCCCCTTCGTAGATATGGCGAACGATCTCCTCCGTACTCGTTTCGATCATGGCCAAATCCCGCACTTGAAACTGTGCCGCCAATTGGGTCATCAGATTCGACAGGGAGTAAGACGGATCCTTTAGAAGAAATTCGTACTCCAACTCATGATTTCTTTGAATCACGACCGGCTGCTCCACAAATATCCTGTGCAAAGACTCCATTTTTACACGATCCGCAAACGATACCCGAACCGCCCGCTCGCCTGCCCACTTGGCGCGAAGTTCTGACAGTGTGCCGTCATAGATGATATTCCCCTTGTCCAACATCACCACGCGGGAACACAGCGCTTCGATATCTCCGATATCATGTGTTGTCAGCATGATCGTCGTCCCATATTGTTCATTCATTTCTTTTAAAAATTCACGGATTCGCAATTTTACCATCACATCGAGTCCAATCGTCGGTTCATCCAAAAACAGCAGGCGTGGATTATGAACCAGGGATGCGGCCAATTCGCAGCGCATTCGCTGTCCAAGACTGAGTTTTCGCACCGGTTTGTCCAATAACTCCTCCAGATCTAGCGTTTCGATGATGTGTGCCATATGTGGTTGATACCGCTCAAGGGGAACCCGGTACACTTTGCGCAGCAATTCAAAGGATTCACGTACGGCAATATCCCACCACAACTGGCTTCTCTGGCCGAATACAACGCCAATTGTCCGTACAAACGCTTCCCGGTTCTCATACGGAACCATGCCGTTCACTGACAAGTTCCCGGAAGTAGGCATTAAAATCCCTGTCAACATCTTGATCGTGGTTGATTTGCCCGCACCGTTCGAGCCGATATAACCCACGATTTCACCCGGTTGTATCAGCAAATCAATATGATTGACAGCATTCACCATCATATGTTCTCTGTTGAATAAATCACGAATGGCCCCCATCAACCCCGGTCGGCTTTTAAAAATCTGAAATTCTTTTGTCAGCCCTTTTGCGGCAACAATCGGGCCGTCTTGTTTATGAACCACGCTCGTTTCTCCTTCCCCTTTACTTCAAAAACGAAAGTAATAGTCCAAATGCTATTGTACTGGTTTCTGCAAGATCTTAAAAGAGTGAAATCAAGGAAGTGATCGAAACTGCCAAAGACTGCTGTTATGCATTCCTACACAATGTACTGCAATGGCACAGTTTTTTCAATGGATCACAAATGATTCCGTTCACAATTCTGTCATGATGTTCACAGTTTTGTAACGTGCGGTTCCATAGGGGAGACGTATAATTGAATCAAGCCCCTTTTGGGCATAGTACCCCTACCCCATTGATACCCTGGTGGAAATACACTAGGGTTTTTTCTCTATTGCTGCATAAGTCGCATAATAAGATAGGATCAAAAGATAAAACAGCACCCAAAATTTACCCGTATAAAAAGGAATTCAAATTCCTTCCATGCGCTCAGCATTTGCCGAACAGATGGACAGAAACATGAATTCCTGACGGTTTCTGCGACTTGTTTGACTTTTAGAGAAATTTCAAAAAGTAGTCAAAACTCCACGGCGGATTGTTTAACCACTTTTTGAACAATCATTTTTAGTTTCTACAGCAGCAAATTCTCGATTTCCAATACATCCTGCAAAATATAATCGGTATCTAACGCTTCAAAAGACGCGCGCGCCTTTTCCCCCGACAACCCTGTAAGTGTAGCGGCAAACTTGCATCCAATCGCTTTTGCGGCGTAATAATCGGCCAGCGAGTCACCGACAATCAAAATATCCTCAACGTTCGGAAGAGGCAAGTCAAGTGTCAGCAACTCCAGAATATCCGTCTGCTTCCCATACAATGCTTCCAGGTAACAAAATGGATGAGGCTTCGCTAATGGTGCATATTGCGGATACTTTTGTTCCGCTGCCAACACATCACTTGCCGTGACGACGCGATTCAAATCAAAATACTTGAGAACACCGATTTCCGATAATGGAACACGAGTTTCCAAATTGGGTCTGCCGGTAGCAATCCCAAGCGTATAGCCTTTCTCCTGCAACCGTTGCAAAAGCGACTGCAAACGATCCACAGGCGCCAATACGATCTCATCTTTTAAAAACCCTCGTTTACCGCTTTGAATCAATGGAATTTTCGTCTCTTGCACATATAATTCTTCTCCTATGTACCACTCTTGAAACGCCCGTTGGCATAAATTCCAAAGGGAAGAATTTCTGCTGAAGAAATTGCACTCCATTTGGAAATGTGTCTCGATCATTTGATTAAACACGGAAAACAATTCATGTTTCTGTGCTCTCGAATCCGCAAATCCTTGCACAAAGGCCGGGTAATCGGGCTTAAGCTCTATTTCACGAAATTTCGCGCCTAATTCTTGCAAGGATTCACGTGTAAACGGCTCGCGCAAATAAGATTCTGCCACTTGCTTCTGATCAAGTTGAATCAATCCCCTTACCAGTTGATAGGACACCTGCAAAAACACCATATCCCAATTGGAGTTAATCCCTCGGCTTTTGATAAAATTCAACACTCGATTGCAATCAAACACCATGTCGCGTATGTTTCGAATCGTCGACTCTGCAACGGGAAGATGGAAATCCAACCCCAACCCCAAGTAGTTTTCACTTCCGAGGATTTCCCAAACACATAAAGCAGAAGCATCAAAATATCTCTCTTCTTTCAAAAAAACGCCATCGACATCAAACAAAATTGTGTGCATATTCGCTCCCTATTTCCTTTCATGAATTTATGTCGCATTATAATACAAATGAAAGCCGCAAACAATAAAGAAAACAATAAAGAAAACAACTTAGAGAATCGAATGCTTCCCTAAGTTGTTGTTGAAATCACTGTTCTTTGACTCCCGATACACGATTCGATCACACGCTGTTCAAAAGACCGGGGAATTGTTTTGCTTTTTCCACAGATCTGCGCCATTGCTATTTGTAAACAGGAAAATTTCTGTTCGATTAAACAGCAACTACTTCCGTGACTTCAGGTAGTTCCGCACGAATCGCCCGTTCGATTCCCATTTTCAACGTCATGGTGCTCATCGGGCAACCGCCGCAAGCGCCTTGCATTTGTACATACAAAACTCCAGTCTCTTGGTCAAACTCAACGACTTCAACATTCCCGCCGTCCGCTTCGAGACCGGGACGAATTTTATCTAAAACAGTTTCAATACGATCTAACATAGTAAGCCCTCCAATATAAACAAATACCAATTCTAGTATATCGCAAATTCTTTTTAAAGTAAATTTACCCCAAGATCATTCTGTAAATATTTAGCAATCCTGTAAAATCCAAAAATCCGACATGTTTCGTCGATCTGGTTTGCTTCAAAATCTCTTTAGCGTTCACAAAGCGCTCATTTTGTCAAATTATGCGCTTGCCCAGGAAATAATGATTCTCCCGCCGCACCCGGCAATAATTCCCGACACGTTTGCTTTAAGTCGGCAGGTGATCCAGATGGCACCGTCTGTAAATATTCAAGGTGATTTTTCGTTTTATAACTAAAGAATGTTCCAAATCGGGAAAATACATGCGGATCTACATCTTTGTTTACACCAGCGACTACAAATCGCCCGTGAACCGTGGAAAACGTAACATTCCACGCTTCCCGCTGCATGTCCGGAGTAAACCAGGCAAATGTGACGTACAAAGCGGGCGTCGGCGTCATCCGAAACGCCTTGACGTCGATAAATATATAATCAAGCTTGATCGGCTCCGTCAATTTCCCTGGTGGCCACAACGACGCAACTTCGGTTATTTGCGAACGGGGAAACGCTGCGGCTATCATTTGTTTCCATTGATTGTTGGAACTGCCATGATGATACACAATGTTGTATAATTGGTCATTCATTTGCCGCAATTCGGTAATCACTTGCTCGGGTTGAATGTCTTTTTTATATTGATCAGCCACATTTGTTTCCGTTCCCGTCGGCAGTTGCTCCACTACCTGTTCAAAAGACATGTACGTGAGACCTGCTTGCGGTTCATTGGATTGATGAATAAAATCCAGCAAATTATAACCGATTTGCTGAATCGATTCCATGATCGATGGTTTAAAAACAGTCAGCAATGTTTGATCGCTCCGGACAAGATTTGCTTCAATCTGCATGTCATCAGCAAGCGGCAATGTTTTCGCCCACACAAAATCTTGATCCCGATGAATTTCCACATTGTATTTTCCATTGGGAACATCCCAGTTAAAAACCGAGCCAACTAACGCCCGATAGGCAACTCCATTATCAATGCCGACCATTTTGACATACGACTGTCCGTTGCTTGCGGGAATCGATGGAATCGTATAGGATTCCAACGCAATGGACTGCATCGGATCCGTATCGGCTTTCTTGCTCATCCGGCTTGCCATTTGCACCGTCGATATGGCATCGTCAACTTCCGCATCGATAAATGAATCACGTATCATTCCTTTTCCGATCATCTGCGGTCCTTGCATGGGCCCCTCAAAACTCTTTGCTTTTTCACGCAAAAGATTTAAATCAATCTGACAGAATTGCTTATTTATCGGATCATTCATCTGCATGAGCAAAACCAGATCATGTGCAAGTATATAAATTCCGCCCAGATTTGGCAGCCCTGTTGTCTTCATAAGTTGAAACGCACGTTTTTGCAATTCATCCGCCTTTGATATGTTCGTATCGGAAAGATTCTGAATTAACGTAGCAATCTGTTGATAATCCGCATAGGATGGTTTTTCCTGTGCCACTCCATCGGTCTGTTGATACAAATCATGATTGAGCGATAAAATCAGCAATTCCAATTGGATCCTATGCGTCATACTTTCCGCATTCCAATACGCCAACTGATCCGCTGTTTCATTCGCATCACGAAATCGGTGATAAAATATGCCCCGCAATTTCAGGTTTTGACTTAACACATCATTCAGTTCTGTTCCATACAACGGTTCGTCCACGTGTAAATTCCCGACTGCGCGGCTATAATCCACGATTATGTCATTCATCGATTCACTTCGAAAAGGCAGGTACAAAAAATACCCATATACAAGCAAAACAACCGCAAGCAAAATATAGGTGCGTATTTGTTTGAGATACATGCCATCACCGTTCAATTTAGGTTTTATGTAAATTACGTACTGTTACACTCTATTAAAACAAACATTCGTGCAGATTGAAATCGTATCCACAAAATTTTATTCATTTCAGACAGCAGCAGGTATGTGATGCTTCTGTCGGCTGTAAAGATGCTTGGTACTTTCAAAGAATTACACGAAAACAACGGCAGCTGCCATGAATCGTATAAAGTTTCCATGCATGTGCCGATGCCGTTTGGTCAAGAGTTATTATAGAAGGAGCAATTCCTGTAATGAAGTAATTTAAGCTTTGAACGAAAAAAGCACCTCTTGTATACTAGGAAACGTTCGACGCAGAACAATACCTACATACGAAAAGAGGCGCTCACATGAAGTATAAGACGAAGCAGAAACAGAATCAACGGATTACAAGAATTACCGAGAACACATTGGTGGTTGGAGCTGACATCGCAAAGAAGATACACGTAGCTCGAGCTGTGGATTTCCGTGGAATTGAGCTTGGGAAGGACTGTGTGTTTCACAACGACCAGGAAGGGCTGACGAAGCTGGCAGCGTGGATGAAGGAGCTTGGCCGAATTCATGAGAAAACAGACATTATATTCGGCATTGAACCGACTGGACACTACTGGTTCCCGTTAGCGGCGTTTTTGAAGGAGCAAGGCATTCAGGTTGTTGTTGTCAATCCGCATCATGTGAACAAGAGCAAGGAGCTCGAGGACAACTCACAGACCAAAAGCGACTACAAGGATGCAAAAGTCATTGCCGACCTCATTCGGAATGGAAAGTACTCAGAACCTAACTTACCGACCAAGGAATACGCAGAATTACGCATTCTGATGAATCTTCGCGAGAAGGTCATGGTGAGCTTGATTCAAGTGAAAACACGGATCACAAACTGGTTTGACCGCTACTTTCCAGAGTATCCACAGGTATTTAAGGACTGGGAAGGGAAAGCGTCCCTCATGACCATGCGTCAGTTTCCAACTCCAGAGGAGATTGTCTCCGTAGGCGCCAGAGGCGTTCTCTCACATTGGAAGACGGAAATCAAGCGTGGGGTGGGCATTAAGAGAGCGGAGCAGCTCTATGCGACCGCAACGGCTTCCATCGGGCTTACCGAGGGACTGGCAGCGGCTCGAATCGAGCTGACTATCTTGCTGCAGCAGTACGATCTGTATGGCAAGCAGGAAGAAACCATTATGGCGCAAGTCTTGCAGATTCTTGAGAAGATCCCCGGAACTCGGCAGATGCTGAGCATCCCAGGGGTTGGTGTTCTGACCGTCGCCGGTTTCCTAGCGGAGGTTGGCGATCTCAACAACTATGATCACGGACAGCAAATCATCCGCTTGGCTGGACTGAATTTGACTGAGAATAGTTCTGGAAAACGGAAGGGGAAAACGGGGATCAGCAAGCGGGGTCGTTCTCGATTAAGAGGCATCTTGTTTCGCGCCATGCTACCGATGGTGGCCAAAAACGAAGAATTTAAAGAGCTGCACAAGTATTACACGACACGTAGTCAGAATCCGTTAAAAAAGAAGCAGTCGATCATCGCCTTATGTGGAAAACTGGTTCGCGTACTTTATACATTGGGGACAAAGCAGAAAGAGTATAACGCAAACGATGTACTGGGGCCAGTCCGACAAGCCCAGCTACAACAAAGTGCAGCATAAAATAAAAAATAGAACACGTATCAACAGCTTAGTATCTGGTTTTTAATAAATGAAATATCCACAACTGGATATTTCACAAATTCAACATTATCAACAAACTGAAAACTCGATTATTCAGATGTGCACAACTTTGACAACGGAAGCACCGGAGAAGCCGAAGGATTTTATCCATAAGGGCAACGACCCAGTCGAGGAGCAAGAATCGGCCTCCACCCCTTGAGAGGTAGAACGAAGGAATGTAAGGGCATAGACCCAGCGTGACATGGGAGGGTAAACCCCGAGGGAGAACGTGGAGATCCACTGTGCGATCATACCATTTTATCCACAGTTTGGAAATCAAGACTTTCAAGCCCTATTCCTGCCACCGGCTCTTACAGAAAAAAATGTATTGAATTCAATTTTCATCCAATATCCTCAAGGTGTCAAAGTTGTAAAACTAAGAATGAGCGAGAAAACAGGAGAAAACATTACTTTATAGTGGGAGGTTTTCCAATTTGACAAATGAACATTGGGCACCAGCCGCAAAATACATGTTTGCAATCGGAACGCTTTTTACACTGGCAACCGCTTTATCGACTGCATTTCTAAACGTTTTTTTCTGGAAGGAACACAAAAGTCTAAGTGCAATTGCACTTTATAACGGAATGCAGTTCGTCATGATTCCCATCCTCTTTTCCATATGTCGAAAACTTCCGTGGAAGCATTCGGAGCTTTATATCCGGGCTGGCATTTTTTTTTACGGAATCTCCTACGGGCTGCTACTTTTCCTGAAATCCTATGCCAATCCGTATGTGTTGGGAATCACGTTCGGGATTGGCGCCGGTTTTTACTGGTTTGCCTACAATTTGTTGTCATTTCGAGTTCTACAAGAACACCAACGCGCCAGTTTCAACGGTTATATTGGAGTTTTCAATTCGTTGTCAAATGTGGCGGCGCCGCTCGTTTCAGGAATCATCATTACAAACACGGCAGGGAATTTGGGATATTTTTTGATCTTCGGACTTTCTGTCAGCTTATTCTTGATCGCTTTCTTGCTGTCATTTCGTTTGCATGCAAAACCGTACGATATTCCGACAGCTCCTTTATTCCGGCGACAACACCCAAACTGGAACAAAATTCTCGTAGGGAATGTTTTACAAGGGATGAAGGAAGGAGTATTTTCCTATCTTCCAGCCATTCTTGTTTACATCACGACACAAAGTGAAATGTCATTAGGGAAGTATAGCGCAATTACCGCTTTCATTTCCAGTATTTCCTTTTTTATAATGGGAAAATATTTAAGCAAACGTTGGTTCAACGAGTGCATGATCGTTGGATCCATGCTTTCGACTGCAGCGATCGCAGTTTTTATGATCCGGTTAAATTTTACCATGGTTATGCTCTACGGGTTAATTACTGCCATATCCGTTCCCGTATTTTCTGTCCCTTTTCTGACGCGGGTATTGCATGTGATTGATGAGGCGCATGAAATTCATCAACAAGAGTATCTGGTGGAGCGGGAGATTTGTTTAAATACCGGGCGCGTGCTAAGTGTAGGGAGCTTTCTACTGGGGTATGACGTCTTTCCGAAAGAATGGATCCCGATCTATCTCTTGACACTAGGCGTCATGCAAGTAATCGCCGTATTTATTTTCCGGTCGGTAAAAATCAATACTACATTTTTTGCTCATGAAACGATTGAGAAAAACGATCGACACACACATTTTATCAGACAAAAAAGGAAGCGATTATTAAAAAATAAGTAATTTTTGAATACAGATTAAGGATTACATGGGAAGCTTTAAAAATTCGCATACTATGTTTATTGCTACGTTTTTGAAACGGGATCTTTCATTGAGAAGTGGAATTTTTCATTATAGTATGAATTTTAAGTAAAATATAAATTTTTTGTTATTTATAAAAAAGCATGAGATTTTAAAATTTGTCGAAAAACATCGAAATTCGTCGTTACTGTATTCTAAATCCGGTTTTTCTTTTTATTTTTTAATTTTTTAGTAATCATTATTTTTTGACTTTTT
This sequence comes from Fodinisporobacter ferrooxydans, assembly GCF_022818495.1. Classification (GTDB taxonomy): domain Bacteria; phylum Bacillota; class Bacilli; order Tumebacillales; family MYW30-H2; genus Fodinisporobacter; species Fodinisporobacter ferrooxydans. The sequence continues at coordinate 3,978,378 of NZ_CP089291.1, forward strand.
CGATACTCAAATGTAAACTTGGACATCATCGGGAAAGAGGAGTAAGAAATGAGTCTATTTAGAAAAAAATCCATATCGACACTGTTGAAAGAGACAGAAAAAAACAATCAATCTTTAAAAAAGGTTCTGGGACCGCTCGATTTAACATTCCTTGGAATCGGTGGCATTATCGGAACCGGTATTTTTGTTTTAACTGGGGTAACGGCTGCCCAACATGCCGGACCCGCACTCGTAATTTCGTTTATCTTGGCGGGAATTGCCTGCGTGTTCGCAGGACTGTGCTATGCTGAATTTGCATCGTCCGTTCCCGTAGCCGGAAGTGCGTATACATATAGTTATGCATCCTTAGGCGAAATCATCGCCTGGATCATCGGCTGGGATTTGATTCTGGAGTACGGACTTGCCGCATCGGCTGTTTCTGCCGGATGGTCTGGTTATTTCCAGAGTTTGTTAAGCGGATTCGGCGTCCATATACCCACTGTGATTTCCAGTGCATGGAATCCGGCAAAAGGAACTTATTTCGATTTGCCCGCAATTGTCATCGTTTTATTGATTACATTCTTATTATCCCGGGGCGTGAAAGAATCTACACGCGTCAACAATCTCATCGTGTTTATCAAATTGATCGTAGTCGTATTGTTTATTATAGTTGGTGCCGGATATGTGAAGCCGTCCAACTGGACGCCGTTTATGCCTTTTGGTTTCTCCGGCGTAGCTACGGGTGCCGCAACCGTATTTTTTGCCTATATCGGTTTCGACGCCGTCTCCACGGCTGCTGAGGAAGTGAAACGGCCGCAGCGGGATTTGCCGATCGGAATTATCGCATCGTTGGTGATTTGTACCGTTCTCTATATCGTGGTTTCAGGAATTCTGACGGGAATCGTACCGTATTCTCAATTGAATGTGAAAAATCCTGTATCCTTTGCCATGATATTTGTCCACCAAAATTGGGTCGCAGGTTTTATCTCATTAGGAGCGATTTGCGGTATTACTACCGTTTTGCTCGTTATGATCTACGGCCAAACCCGCATTTTTTATGCCATGTCCAGAGACGGATTATTGCCTAAGGCGTTCTCTACCGTTCATCCCCGGTTTAAAACGCCGTATGGTTCCACATGGTTGACCGGTATCATCGCAGCCCTCGTGGGAGGATTTGTTCCTTTGGATGTATTGGCTGATTTGGTATCCATTGGCACATTGGCAGCATTTGCGTTGGTCTCGATCGGCGTTATCGTTTTACGCCGCACACAACCGGATTTGCCAAGGGCGTTTCGCGCACCGGGCGTTCCATTTACACCGATCGTGTCCGCGATTGCCTGTGTGTATTTGATGATTCAATTGCGAGCCATTACTTGGGAAGCATTTTTAATCTGGTTTATCATTGGTTTGCTGGTATATGCGTTTTATGGACGAACACATAGCGAGTTACACAGCAAAGCATAAGTAGAGTACTTTTTGGAAAGATTCTTTGGCGCCGCCTTAAAGCCGTTTTCCGCTGGGGCGGCTTTGCTTTTTATATTTCAATTTATAAAAATTAATTTAAACCAAATTGTTCAAGAGCCTGCTGCAGTGAACCTAATGTCACGACTTTCGCCGGCATTTCAATTCCCAATTCGATCATCGTATTGACAATTTCCGGCCGGATTCCAGTGATAATCGCTTTGCAGCCAAGCAATGTAATGCCGTCAATGATCCGGAAAAGATGGCTGACAACAGCCGTATCCATAAATGGCACACCGGAAAGGTCGATAATGACACGGGAAAGATTCAAGGAAGATATACGATGCAATACCCGTTCTTGTATCCGTTTGGCACGATAGGTATCCAATGTTCCCACAAGCGGCAAGACTGCGATTTTGGCAGACATGGGTATGAGCGGAACGGTCAATTCTTCAATAATCTCCTGTTGCGATTGCAACACTTCATCCTTATACTTCGTATAATTGGCTGTAAAATGATGGACAAATGCATCGATCGTATAATTGGTCTTTCTCTCAAGTTCAAAAAATTCTTCTGTTGTTAGCTCATGGTTTTTATGAAAATTATATAAAAAGTCCCAATACACTTTTCGAAACGCTTGCAGCCATTCTAATTTTAACGAAAGAGACAATCCGGATTTGGCCCACTCCACCCCATGTTCTTGCGATAATAAAACCAGCACATGATATTGCCCCTCGTCAAGAGCTGTCACCAGACTGTCCATTGTTTGCAGCAGATCGATCGATTGGATTTGATTTTCCTTTACCATTCGAAACGTCTGTTCTGCCTCTTGCATCAACGCATGCAGAAATGCCTGATGATTGACTTTATAGAAATCAAGAAATCGGTCTGACTCTGTCTGTACAAGCTCCAATTTCGTCACTCCCAGCCTTTTATCTTTGACAATCGGGAATTTGATAAGAAACGTGGTTCCGACGCCTACTTCACTTTCTACGTCGATGCTGGCGCCATGTTGATAGATAGCAGAAAACACCTGTGCCAACCCCATGCCTGTACCTTCCGTCTTCGTCGTAAAAAATGGAGTGCCAAGCAGGCGCATCTTTTCATCCGGTATGCCAACACCTGTATCTCGTATCATTAAGTACAGAAATTTGCCTACAACATATTGGCGAATTTCTACTTCTCCCTTTTCCGGTATTGCTTCAAAGGAATTTTTTAACAAATTAAAAAATGCCTTCTTTAATTGATTCCGTTTCCCGTAAATCGTCACGTCCGGATTTTCAAACGTCTGTTTCACAGAAACCGTATATAGCTTGTCTTGAAACAAGTACAAAATCGATTCGATTTCCGAATATAAACAAAACTCTCGAAAAGGTTCCGTGTCCTGGTCCGGTTTGGATACTTGCAATAAATTTTGCAACGTATCGATCGCCCGATCCAGCTCTGCAAGAGCAATCTCCGTATAGGTGTGCGGACTCTCCTTATGCAGCAGTTGTAAAAAACCTTTGACAGATGTAAGTGGATTGCGCACTTCATGGGCAATGCCTGCAGATAATTGTCCGATTGCTGCCAGGCGGTTTAACGTGTTATTTTGCGCTTCTTGACTGGATTCTTTTTGTTGCAATAATTCTCGTTCCTCTCTCAGAAGTTTCAACAAGTACTTCATCCATTAATCGATGCACTCCAGCCAACCCTTTGCCCAAGCCACGTCTTGAAATAGAAGTTTTTCTCATACATGAGCTTTCGGCGTTCTGCAATCCGGGTCCGCTGTCAGCAGCCTCAATCAAAATTTCTGAGCCGATCCGCTCACATTGAATATACCCTTTGCCATCTGCATGATCTAAAATATTGTGAGCTAATTCGGAAACGCTAACAAGAACTTTTTGTCTTTCCATATCCGAAGGCTGCAATTCTTGTAACAGAGTGCGAATTTTTGATAATACATAAAAAATATCATTTTCTGATCGAATAAAAATCTGCTGAGTCATTTCTAGCATTTCCTTTATATTTACATGTGAAATTACAGGTTTTATAATAAATTCTATTTAATACTGTATCAAATCCCCTGGAAAATATCTATCATTTCGATTGCTATCATTTCGATTGCTATCATTTCGATTGACTAGTATTTCATTGAACATGATTTTGTCTTTATTGTTCATACTTTTCAGAACCTTCACGGTTCCCACCAGACATCAACAGCTATCACCTGTTTTCATCCGGTGAGAAACCTGTGAAATGGAATCCCTGAAACATTTTACTTTCTTTCTCTTAAAACTTCTTCCAACTGATCGAGTACAGATTCAAATACGGCAAACGCCTGGCGGATCGGTTCCGGCGATGACATATCCACACCGGCTGCTTTTAAGATCTCGATGGAATAGTCCTTTCCGCCGGCTTGTAAAAATTTCTGAATGTACCGATCGACCGCTTCTTGTCCTTGTTCAATGACTTGTTTCGCAAATGCGGTAGCTGCGGAGAATCCAGTTGCATACTTGTATACGTAAAAACTGGTATAAAAGTGGGGGATTCTCGCCCATTCCAGTTCGATATCCCGGTCAACCGTCACAGCATCCCCGTGATAAAGCAGATTCAATTCATAATAGATCTTTGACAATTCGTCTGCCGTAAGAGCTTCCCCCTGCTCCATCCGTTCATGCACAATTTTTTCAAATTCTGCAAACATCGTTTGCCGGAACACCGTGGATTTGAATTGATCGGCATAATACGTCAATAGATACAAACGCTGCTGCACGTTCGCCGACTTTAGAAGATATTCCATCAAAAGCGCTTCATTTGTCGTTGAAGCAACTTCTGCCAAAAAGATCGTATATTGTGCATACCGATACGGCAATGCATGGTCTGAATAATGGCTATGCAATGCATGGCCCATTTCATGTGCCAGCGTAAACATGCTTCTGACATTGTCCTGATGGTTTAACAACACGTACGGATGTGTTCCATAGGCACCCCACGAATATGCTCCTGAACGTTTTCCCACATTCTCGTAAACATCGATCCAGCCGTTCTCAAACCCTTCCCGCAATTGGGAAACGTAGTCCTCGCCCAGGACTTGCAACGCTTTTGCAACCGTATGTTTTGCTTCTTCATATGTGATTTTCCAATCAAAATCGGATTGCAACGGACAGTACAAGTCATACAAATGCAGTTCATCGACTCCCAATGCTTGTTTGCGCAGGGAAAAATAACGATATAGCAAAGGCAAATATGCATGAACCGTTTCAATTAAATTGGTATAAACGGTGCTCGGAATATTATCTCCGTAAAGAGCGGACTCCAGTACGGACGGATACTTGCGAACGCGGGAATAAAAGATATTTTTGGATACATTTGATGTCAATGTCGTTGCAATCGTATTTTTTTGTTTCCGGTACGTGTCATACATCGCCGCAAACGCCTGTTGACGGACGTTTCGATCCTTGCTTTCCATCAGATGTCCATAGCGGCTATGTGTCAGTTCTACTTCATTTCCCTGTTCGTCCTTCACTTCAGGAAAGCGCATGTCTGCATTATTGATCATGGTGAAAATCGTCTGGGGAGCGTTGGCCATCACGGACGCCTGTGCAAGAATCGCTTCTTCCGCCTCTGTCAGCACATGCGGCTTCATGCGGACCAGTTGTTCCAGGGAATTTTTGTAGAAGGATAGGGACTCATTATGTAAAAGCGTATCCCATACATCATCCGGCAATGCTGTCAACTCAGGTGATATAAAAGACGTTACATTGGAGACCTCGACCGTCAGATGTGTCGCCCTTTCACTCAGCGCCTGGTATTGTCCATTGGACGTATCTTCATGATGGCGCATATGTGCGTATGCATATACGCGCTCTGTCATTTGTCCGATTTGATCATCGAGTTCCAGGCATCGTTTTAACACCTGTGGATCCGCCAGCTTCCCCTGGAAGGAGGGAAACGTTTCGAGCATCTGTTTGATCTTCCGGAACTCCTGTTCCCACTCTTCCAAGTTTGCAAATAAATCTTCCAATTGCCATTTATAAATGACTTCAACTTCACTTCGTTTTGCCAATTGTTTTGACGCCATGAAATCTCCTCCAACTCGAAAATGTAAAAATCGTCCTTTTGCGTACGAAACGAGGTTGACTTGCCAATCGCGCGTTCCTTTCGCTGCTGGAAACGCACAGAAACGAATCGTTTTTAAAAGGGGTTGCTCCACATCAACTTCATTATAGTGGACTTCCAGAAAATGTTCAAAAAACCAGACAGCTTATTTCCCATTTCACGACAAAATTTCTGCATGAATTTTCTATTGCAACACATACTATATCTGGTTTCCGATATGACTTTTATACATATTAAGAAGGAGATGAAACTTTTGCAACAAATGTTCAGCAATCAGCAAAATCAATATGGTTACAGTGGATCTACGCTCTCACAGTTTGGAACAAACCCGCAAACCGTTCAGCAACATATCCAGCAGGACTTGGGGCAAGGGTCTATGGGGGGCAATTATTCGATTATGCACACAGGCGCGACCAATCCGCAAGCAGTTCGCCAGCAGATCGCGCAAGACCTGGGACAAAGTCAATATGCCGGGCATTATATGAATGCATATGCACAAAGCGGCCAATATCAACCCGTACAAAATCAGGGATACTACAACCAGGGAGTATTTCATCAAGTCATGCAGGCATCCCCGACACAGGCACAATACGTACGAGAGCAAATCAACCAAGACATCCGGCAAGGCAGCATCCCGCCATATGCTCAACATCCTGTACAAACATATGGGTATGGTGGAACGCTGTCGCAATTCGGCACAGATCCGCAGGTGGTTCGTCAACATATCCAAGAGGATCTAAACAATTACCAAAATCAGCAAATGAGAAGCATGGGCATGCCATCCATGGGTGGCATGCAGGGCTATGGCTATGGCAGTACTCTTGGCCAATTTGGCACAAATCCGCAAGTGGTTCGCCAACAGATTCAAAGTGATGTAAGCGGCGGTCGTTCCCAATGGAGCAATATGGGCATGCCATCCGTGGGCGGCATGCAGGGCTACGGTAGCACCCTTGGCCAATTTGCCACAAACCCGCAAGTGGTCCGTCAACAGATTCAAAGTGACTTAACCGGCAATCCTGCACAAATGGGGGCAATGGGCATGCCATCAACGGGCGGCATGCAAGGCTACGGCAGCACACTCAGCCAATTTGGCACAGACCCGCAGGTGGTTCGCCAGCACATTCAAAATGATCTCACCCAAGGCCAAGGAACCATGACATCCGCACAAGCAGGTGCGATGCATGGCCAATCCAGCACTCTCGGTCAATTTGGTACAAACCCGCAAATCGTTCAACAACATATTTCTCAAGACTTAGGGTATATGTATCAATAATCAACAATCGAGAAATACAAAAGCATCGATAAACCAGAATATAGAGAAAACAGGCGCATGATAATCATACGCCTGTTTTCTTTCTCTTACGAATACCATGATCCATTCATTTTATCGTTTTTCTTTTTTTCCAAAAGCCCGTATTCAAACGGCATCATTCTGAAACGATGCAGTTTAAAACTTAAAGATTCTTATTGCAAGAAATTTTTATGCAAGGGACACCTGACATTTGCCGATTCCTTCTTCATTCAAAAGAAGTTCCAGAACCTCTTGATCGGCAATTGGTCCAACGCCGGCAGGTGTGCCGGTGAAAATAATATCCCCTTCCGAGAGTCCAAGATTTGTTCCGATATAGTCGAGAATTGTTTGAAAATCAAAAATCATTTCGGCAGGTGTTCCATGTTGTACAACCACTCCATTTTTTCGCAAACCGAAGGATACGGACTGCAAGGATGTTGCATCATCGACGGGGCGAAAAGGAGCCAAAACTGCTGAATTGGGAAATCCTTTTGACAAGACCCACGGATGTCCTTTCGCTTTCAAGACACTCTGAATATCTCTCGCTGTAAAATCAATGCCAATGGTAAAAGCGTTTACAAGTTCTTGAAGACGCATACCCGGTTGATATGTACGGCAGACCCAAAGGACGATTTCCACCTCATGATGGATTTCACCCAATGTTTTAAAAAAAGGGATGGTACCATCCGCTTGTGCAATTGCATGTGTCGGTTTTGTAAAAATCATCGGCTGCTCCGGAATCGCATTTCCTAATTCCTTTGCATGAAGACCGAAATTCCGTCCGACACAATAAATGTTTTTCACATTGGAAAATGATTGATATCCTTGTTCCATCTGCTTGTGCACCTCCATCCGTATTATATCAGTGTTTCTCTTTTTTCGAGAAGCGAATCTTTAGGCAGTCTGCCCGGCACTTACACTTTATTTTATTTCTAAATAATTGGTTCGGATAGCCAAGATTGCAAGATGTCTTCCGTAAGATCCGCTTTCGATTGTTGCTGAAGATATGGAATGTCGAGACGTTCCCGATGTGTTTGAAACAATCGCAATCCCCATTCACAATCGCTCGTTGACTTCCAGTGTTTACAAGCTCGCAAACGATCCAAAATAATGTCCTCTACGCCAATCATGTATACATGCCGTCCATTGGATAAATTCAGCTTTAACACACGATTATAATCAGCTTCCTCAAGCTGATCTCCTGGTATTTCAACGGAAACGCTCAAGCCTTCATGGTACCAATGTCTTCCTTCTTTATGAAAACCCAACGCAAGCAAAAGTTCATTTGCTAAAGGATAATTGCTAAACACCATGTCAATGTCCCACGTTGCATAGGCTTCTTTTGTATAAATCTCAACAGCCAGTCCTCCGACCACAATCGGGTGAATCCCTTGTTGTTCTTCCGTTAATTCCGTAAATATGCTTGCGACTCCAAGCATGGATTCTAATTTGGATTTTCCCTGAAGGCGCTTAAGTTCTTCCTTAGCTTGGTCAATCCGCTTCATAATACCACTCCTTAGAGTTTATAATTCTTACTTTTCCCGAAACCAACGCTTGTTCAAATTTTTTTTTGCATAAACGATCCAAAATTCGGGACTCTCCCGCATCTCTTGTGCGGGTTCTTATGGTGCGCTCTGACTTTAGGTTTAAAAGAGTACGATCCACATGATTTTTTTTGGATTCGATCCATTCATTCAAATCGTCGATCGAGAGTTCTTTCATTGGAATAATTCCTCACTTCCAAGTTTTAAATAATTATACTCCAAAAGCATGAAAAGACGGATGCAGCACCTGTATTCACTCTTTTCCTTTTTGGTTATATACAAAAATCATCCTTTGCCATGCCGGTATCGTATCATAAACATATGGTTTTGACGTTTGATTTGGAAAAGCATTTTGGGATGAGTGGAAAGGAATACATAACATTTATTACCTTATTAGTATTTTTCATGCAGAATCAAGCATCTCATCTATCAACATGCAGAACGATATGCCTGAATTAAATAGCATACAATAGCTAAACCAGACTACAATCCCAGTGCCTTTTTGCCGGCTTCGAGAACCGTTATGATACGATCGACGTCGTAAATGCTTCCCCTCCAGGTGCCGCCGCTTGCCGATTGCAGTGCGGCCCAAAGGCGAGTATCATCCGGAAGGTCCGGATCCGGCTGCAATCCCGGGTGGGGTGTACGGTTCGCGAGAATCGCGGCTCCCTCTTCCGGACGAAACGTTTTATCGCCTTCACCGATAAAGTTGACACTACCTGTCAAGTTGTTGCGGTCGATGATTACTTCTATTACATCGCCATCCCGCAGTTTGCCAATCGGGCCGCCTGCCAATCCTTCCGGACCGATGTGGCCGATACATGCACCGGTAGATACTCCGGAGAAACGCGCATCTGTAATCAGAGTTACATATTTGCCGAATGGAAGGTACTTTAGTGCAGAGGTGAGCTGATACGTTTCTTCCATACCTGTCCCGGAAGGCCCACGACCCATCAATACCATGATGTCACCCTTTACAATTTGGCCGTCTTTAATCGCCTTTATTGCAGCACGCTCTGTCGTAAATACTTTCGCTTTGCCTGTATGGCGATAGATTCCGTCATCATCCACTACAGTCGGATCAATGGATGTCGATTTAATGACAGAACCTTCAGGAGCAATATTACCGGTCGGGAATGTGACAGTAGAGGTAAGACCCATGCGTTTGGCTTGATCCGGACTCATGATCACAGTGTCCGGATCCACCCCTTCTACTTCCTTCAAATATTTTCTTACATTGTATCTGCGTTCGGAGGATTCCCACCAATCCAATACGATGCCCAAAGTTTCGCCGGTGACCGTCTTGACGGATTCATCCAAGACACCCAAAAGGCGTAAATGCAGCATGACTTCCGGTACCCCGCCAGCCAAGAATGCCAAAACCGTCGGATGATAGATCGGCCCATTCGGCAAAACACTTACGAGGCGCGGCACTTCCCTGTTCACTTGAATCCAGTCATTTACCGTCGGCAAACTGCAGCCCGCAGCATATGCGACCGCCGGGATATGAAGCAGCAAGTTGGTGGATCCTCCGAAAGCCGCATGCAGTATCATGGCATTTCGGATCGCTGCATCCGTCAAAATATCCTTCATGGTCATGCCGTTAGACTCCAATTTTATCAAAGCGCGGGCTGACTGGCGGGCCAGTTCTTCCCAAATGGGTTGGCCGGACGGCGCCAATGCGGAATGCGGCAATGCCATACCGAGTGCTTCAGCAACCACTTGTGAAGTACCCGCCGTCCCTAAAAATTGACAGCCGCCGCCTGGTGTAGCGCATGCTCGACAACCAAAATCGGCAGCTTGCTCCAATGTGATTTCCGAATTCGCGTATCTGGCGCCAATTGTTTGAACTTTTCCCGCATCTTCACCGCTTGTCGGCGGCAATGTGACTCCGCCCGGAACAACAATACACGGGAGATCATGCATGCCCGCTAAGGCAACCATCGTTGCAGGCAGCCCTTTATCACATGTCGCTACACCCATGACAGCTTTCCTGGTAGGCAAAGAACGAATCAGCCTTCTTTGGACGATGGCCGCATCGTTTCGGTAAGGCAGCGAATCAAACATCCCGGTCGTGCCTTGGGATCTTCCGTCACATGGGTCGCTGACATATCCGGCGAATGGAATGCCGCCTCTTTTCCGAATTTCCATTGCAGCCGCTTTCATGAGTATGCCGACTTCCCAGTGCCCGGTATGATAGCCTAATGCAATCGGCGAACCGTCTTCGGCTCGTATACCGCCTTGCGTGCTGAGAATCAGAATTTGCTTTCCGTTTAATTCGCCAGGTTTCCAACCCATGCCGACATTTTGCGACAACCCGAAGAGATCGCCGCTCGGGAGATTCAGAAGCATGTCCGGCGTTAATGGCAGAGAACCCTGCGGACCTGGGGCATTTGTTTGCACGTTGTATAATTCGTCCCGGCCTTCACCCATAATATAATGAATCTGTTCGCTCATTTTTTATCACATCTTTCATCGATCATTTACGCATGTTTTCACTGTGAAACAAAAGACCCATCTTTCTTTGCTTGTAATAGCAAGTTTGTGAAAATTGATGTTTGCTGGATTTTGGGTTCCATCCGCGTTGAAATGTAACCCCTTTCAAATGAATCTAAACGTAAAGCAATGTCTTCAAAACGTGTTTCCATATATGATTCGATACGCTTTTGTCCTGCTTCTAGTTGATTCAATTTCTCAGGAATTTGCTGTAACAACTGTTCCGACATAGTTTCACGCTCCATTCTCCTCATTTGATTCTACTACAAAAAACAAAAGTTTCACACAAAAACCGCATCACTTCGATATGATTCCTGTTGGCAACACTAACAAATGCCTAACACTTGTCCACACGTACCCAGCATAGGACGTCAAAATTTCCTCATTTGACTTTTCTGTAGTACAATAAAACGGATTCTTACATAATGGAGGTATTGAAATGAAAAAAGGCAGTATTGAACTGGAAAACGGGAACAAACTGGTGATTGAATTTTATCCTGAATACGCTCCTGGAACAGTTGCAAACTTTGAGAAATTGGCGAATGAAGGATTTTATAACGGGTTGACGTTCCATCGTGTCATTCCTGGCTTTGTGGCACAAGGCGGCTGTCCGAGAGGAACTGGCACGGGCGGGCCAGGATATACCATTAAATGTGAAACGGTGGACAATCCGATCAAGCATGAACGCGGTATTTTATCAATGGCGCATGCGGGTAAGGACACGGGCGGTTCGCAATTTTTTATCGTTCATGACCGCAAATCCACCGCCCATCTCGATGGCGTACATACAACCTTTGGCAAAGTAGTAGAAGGCGTGGAATACATCGATCAAATTAAACAAGGCGACAAGATGAAAGAAGTCAAAGTTTGGGATGAAGAGTAAAATCTGGACAAAACAAAATCACCTCTCTCCGCTTTCATGCGGATTGAGGTGATTATTTTACTAACCTACTTTTTGGAGTCATTCGCTATACTGTACGAATTGCTATACTACAAATACATTTTTAGCACAACCTCTTTGTGACTCTTCTACTCTTCTATCGCTTCTGCACAACAATATCTGCCCATTCTTCATAACATTTCACGACGGAACTCACATCTTCAAAGCCGTAGCCATTTGCCGTAGCCATTTGCAGAAGTTGTTTGACGGTGGACAATACCGGCACCGGGATATTCAACTGCTCTGCCAGCTGAGTAGCCAGCTTCATGTCTTTATACATTAATGCAGTTGCAAAATCCGGTTGAAAATCCCGGTTGATAATTTTAGGCGATTTGTTATCTGTCATACCGCTGCGAGCACCGCCGCCGCTTACGACTTTTACAAACAATTCCGGATCCACTCCTGCTTTTGTCGCGATCATCATCCCTTCGACAAGTGACAACAAATTGATGGCTCCCATCGTATTGTTGGCCAGCTTTGTATAGGAACCGGCACCGCTTTCACCCATATAATATGCAGCTTTTCCCATCGTTTCAAACAATGGCAAACATGTTTCATACACTTCTTTCTTGCCGCCCACCATAAATGTCAAATTGCCTTCCGTTGCCTGTGGCTTGCTTCCTGTCACCGGAGCGTCCAGCATATCCACTCCGATCTTGCCAAGAGCTTCATAAATCTTTTGGCTCGTATTAGGAGAAATCGTACTGCAATCAATCACTATGAGACCTGCTGACGCCCCCTCCAAAATTCCCCGATTTCCAAATACTACTTCTTCCACTGCCGTATCTGCCGTAAGCATTGTAAACACGACTTCCGACTGCCGAGCGACATCTGCAGGAAAGTCGCATCTGTTAGCGCCTTTCTTGACTAGTTCTTCCGCCTTTGCTCTGGTGCGATTGTAGACAGATAACTCATAGCCGGCGTTCAGCAGATTGACAGCCATTGGTTCACCCATGATCCCCAATCCGATAAATCCGATTCGTTTCACAACGTACTACCTCCCCCTATTTCCGATGGTTGCTAGAATGATACAGATGGATTTCGAATGATTTACCGTTTAAGATACACCCGAAATTCAAGCGTTTTCAAATCAACATGTTTTTCCTTTGCAAACCATTTGGACAAAGAGTCATCTTCTCTTTCCATTATAAAAGATTCGCTGTTAAAGATATACAATCTCGCGAAAATTCACCATTCAAAAACAAAAAAATCCAGCCGCCTGTTTTTCGGCAGGCACACTGGATTCCCTTGTTTATCAATTGTCTATTTTACGATATACACTTTTACATTTTGAATTCCGAAATTGCTTGCATTCGCATCCGATGTAGGGATGAACATGTCAATATGGTTCCCTTGAATTCCGCCGCCGACATCAGAAGCAGTAGCGAACATGCCTCCTGTCGGCAATCCATTAAAAGAATACCCTGTGATATACAGTTTGGAGCCAAGGGGAATCACTGACGGATCCACGGCAACCGTTCCTAATTTCAGGGGATTGCCAAAATAATCAACAGCTCCCCATGAACCGTTTGATGCGGCAGAAGCCGTATATGCGGTGGCCTTCGCGCTTATTTCTTGCGAGTACTGGAACGTTTGTCCGTTTGCAGCCGTTGCCACGTTTTGTCCTGTACTTGCATTCGCCGTTTGACCACTTGTGGCTGCAGCCGATTGCATTGCCGCTGCAGAAGCCGTTGCTTGCGCCACTGCTTGTCCACTTGCCGCGGTATTCGGCGCCGCCGGAATGTTAAGTGCGAGTCCTGCGTATATGTTTGACGGATCAACCGTTGGATTTGCTGCAAGCAAATCACTTACAGGAACATGATAGGATTGTGCAATCGTCCAAAATGTATCCGTATCTGTTGCCGTATACGTCGTATAACCGGGGATTTGAATCGATTGTCCTGTTTGCAAATTTTCCGGATCAATGCCTGGGTTTGCTTTTTGCAATTCGGAAACGCTGACATGAAATGTCTGGGAAAGTTTCCAGAGCGTATCATTTGCATGTATTTGATAGGTTGCGGCAAACGCTTGTCCGCCGAAAGCGATACATGAGATCCCTAATCCAATTGCCAACAGTTTTTTTAACACCCTAGTTCTCTCTCCTTTTATTTGCCGACGAGGTTAGCTGACGGGTTCGGGTTGAGGATACACCCCTACACAGTCTGTGATTCACCCCAATGTGAGAATGTGTATGTATACATTCTGTAAAGAATTCCCCCGCTCTTCTTTACAAACGGTTTTTAAAGAAGATTTGGCATGAATAGAGTAACACGGAAACTATTTGGCAAAAAGGCAAAGATATTGGTTCCCTTGCCAGTTATTGTATCAGTACGAGAAGTTGTTATTTCAAATTCGAAATTTCTTCCCAATAGTGGCAAATCGTTAGCAATCCTTTGTCAAAATTCTCAAGATGAAAATGTTCATCCGGTGCATGGAAATTTTCATCTGGCAAGCCGAACCCCATTAGTACGACAGGCACATGCAACAAGCGGCCAAAGGTTTCAACGATCGGCACAGATCCACCCATGCGAGTGAAGACTGGAGTGACGCCATACCCTTTTTCATAGGCCCGTGCGGCTGCTTGAATCAGCGGATGATCATACGGCGTAACAAATGGCCGTCCTTTGTCTTGTCGCGTAACGTTTATAGTTACTCCTTTTGGCGTATGTTTCCGGATATGTGCTTCCAAGCGATCCAAAATATCATCAGGATTTTGCTCGGATACCAATCGGCAGGTAATTTTCGCATGTGCCTCCGATGGAATCACCGTTTTCGTACCTTCTCCCTGGAATCCGCCGTAAATCCCGTTAATCTCCAGCGTCGGCCGCGCCCACATGCGTTCAAGGGTTGAATAGCCCGCTTCACCAAACAACTCCTGCAATCCCAATTCGGCTGCGGCTTTGACATCATCATAGCCAAGTGCTTGAAACGCCTCGCGCTCCTCCTCTGTCAACGGTTTCACCTGATCATAAAAACCTTCCACCGTTACGCGTCCATTGCCGTCATGCATGGAAGCGAGCAGTTCCACCAGGGCGTGTATGGAGTTTGGCACACCTCCGCCATAGATGCCTGAATGCAGGTCTCCTTTTGCAGCTTTCACATCGATTTGCAAGGCGCATAATCCACGCAGGCCATAGCAGATGGCAGGCCTGCCCCGTTCATACATCGTGGTATCGGAAATGACCAGGACATCCGCTTGCAACAACTCTTTGTGCGTTTCTACGAATTCTTCCAGATGCGGGCTGCCGATTTCCTCTTCCCCTTCAATACAAAACTTCACATTGACAGGCAATGTACCGGTTGTTTGCATAAATGCTTGCAACGCTTTGATATGCATAAACGTTTGGCCTTTGTCATCACTGGATCCACGGGCATATAGTTTCCCGTCCCGAATCGCCGGTTCAAAAGGCGGCGTTGTCCAAAGATGCAGCGGATCGACCGGTTGTACATCGTAATGTCCATAAATCAAAGCCGTCGGTTTGTCCTTTGCACCCAACCATTCTGCATAGACGACAGGGTTGCCTTTCGTCTGCATCACTTCAACTTTTGACATGCCGATTGACTGTAAAGCTGCTGCGATCCATTCCGCCGCATGCCGAATGTCATGTTTATGATCCGATAAAGCGCTGATGCTGGGAATTTGCAACAATTCCTTCAGTTCTGCCAAATGTTCTTCACGCCGTTGTGTGAAGTATTGTTCAAATTGTGTCATATGTAACTCTCCCTTTCCTTCCATATGTGTACATCCAAATTATACATGTTGCGCAATCAGAAAATAAACGTTGCGGCTATACCAAGTCAAAAATCATGACAAGAAACAATGCATTCATATAAATGAGGGAATAGCGGAACATCCGTTTTGCCCATGCAACATCATCCGTCCCGGTTAGGCCAATCCGTGCGTAAACAATATACAAAAATCCCAATACAACAGCGGTGATCCCATACACGCTCCCTGCCACATGCAGAAAATAAAACAGCAGCGTCTCCGGAACCATCACAATGGTCCACTGCAAAATTTTCCGTTTGGTTATTTCGAATCCATGGACTACAGGCACCAGCGGAATCCCGGCATTGCGATACTCTTCCGTGCGCTTCATGGCAAGAGCATAGAAATGCGGCGGCTGCCAAAGAAATAGAAAAGCAAAAACAGCCATGGCAGTCCAGCTTACCTGCCCGGTCACAGCAGTCCAGCCGATCACAGGCGGCGCTGCACCGGCAATTCCGCCGATCGCCGTACTTAGCGGGCTGGAACGTTTTAACCACATCGTATAGATGCATACATATGTAAATACGCCAATCAATCCCCAAATGCTTGCCATTATAGTCGTTAACGTTGCCAATGCCAGCAAGCCCGATAGAACGAGCACAATCCCAAGCCATAAGACAGCTTTCGCTTCCAGGCGCCCCTGTACCAATGCCCGTTTTCTCGTTCGTTCCATCCGTCGGTCAATATCGCGATCGATATAATTGTTGAGCGCGCACGCTCCGGCAATGACCAACGCAGACCCAAGGCACGTATACGACAACGTATCCACTTGCAAGTGACCACGGCTCGCCAACCAAAGTCCGACAAACGTGGTAAAGAGATTTGCACCGGTGATGCCGACTTTTGTCACGCCTATGTACTCTTGCCAGCCCCCGAATTTCTTCGAAACAGTTGTTTCGACAGCCGCCATCGCTGCTGTTTCAGCTCGCGTTTCATTTAATGTTTGAACAGATACAGGGTGTTCCATGATTTTTCCCCTTTCGCTCGTGACGACACACAGATGTACAGAATCGATACGTTCCTGCAAAATAGCGCAAAAACAAACCGTTGCAAATCTATGAAAACATGCCTGTGATGCATGAAGGATGCGAGTATATGGATATTTTTAGTATACGTATAAAGATTGCCTGACGTCTGTGAATTTATTTTCACGTTTTTCTTACATTTCAATCACATGTATCATTAAGAATTTGTAAATATCTTTGATTTTTTTGTGCAAACACAATCAATCCTAGTTTATAATGTTCAAGGTAAAAGATATCTGTACACAAACCACACTCCATTTTTTGTGGTTTCAGGAGGCAGTCAAATGTTCAAAAAACAATCTCATTTTTTTGATATGCTTGTCGATGCGGTCAAGCATTTGTATGAAAGCTCTGTCAAATTTCGTGAGGCATTCTATGCTGGAGAAATCCAGGGAAGCGAATTTGCAATCGCAATGAAAGAATTGGAACGGAAAGCGGATGAAAAAACACATGCGATTATCGCCGCTTTAAATGCAACGTATTTGACACCGATCGATCGCGAGGATATTCTTGCACTTGCGTCGAAAATTGATGATGTGATGGATGGAATTGAAGCTTGTGCAAGCCGATTTGACCTATATGACATCACGCAAGTCGACACCATCATGAAATCATTTGCTACCAATATCGAACGCACAATTGCCCAACTCCTGTCGGCATTCTCCGCATTGCAAAGCAGACGGACAAACGATATCCATCAATACTGCGTCGCCGTAAACGCACTGGAAGAAGAAGGCGATCAATTGCTGCGAAACGGGATCAAATCATTGTTCAAGCGCGAAAAGGATCCCATTGTTCTTATTAAAATCAAAGAAATTTATGAAATTTTAGAAGACGTTACAGATTCCTGCGAAGACGTGGCGAATGTACTGGAATCTGTCGTAATGACGAATGCATAAGGGGATCGTATGATTACACTGATTTTAATCATTGTTGTGCTCGGCCTATTTTTTGATTTTAGCAATGGATTTCACGATACGGCAAACGCAATTGCCACTTCTTTATCGACAAAGGCTCTGACGCCCAGAACAGCCATCATACTTGCCGCTCTCTTAAACTTGTTAGGCGCACTCATGTTTTCCGGTGTCGCGAAAACAATTGGCGGAAGTATCGCAGATCCTCTAAAAATACATAATGGCATGATCGTCGTCCTGGCCGCTCTCATTTCTGCTATTGCCTGGAACCTGATTACCTGGTACTTCGGTATCCCAAGTTCGTCTTCCCACGCATTAATCGGTTCTCTTGCCGGCGCGGTAATTTCGGCAGCAGGCGTACAAGCTGTCAATTTTGCAGGCTTTATATCCATTATCGAATATCTGATTGTATCCCCGATTATCGCTTTTATCGTAGGATACATTTTAATGAATATTTTGCAGATGGCATTCGCCAATTTTCCTCCGCGCAAAGTAAACAAGATTTTCCGCAGCTTGCAAGTGCTCTCTGCCGCATTTCAAGCGTTTTCGCATGGTACAAACGATGCGCAAAAAACGATGGGAATCATTACGTTCGCTCTTGTTGCAGGTGGTTTTCAGCACGATTTGAGCATCCCTCTCTGGGTCAAAGTACTGGCTGCCGTAGCGATGGGGTTAGGGACTTCCGTTGGCGGCTGGAGAATTATCCAGACAGTCGGCACGAAAATTATGAAATTGGAGCCCATCAATGGTTTTTCGGCAGACTTGTCCTCGTCCTTGGTAATCATTATTTCTACACTTTTGCACCGCCCTTTAAGCACCACACATGTGATTTCTTCATCGATTATGGGCGTAGGCACGGCAAAAGGCTTGCGCGCTGTAAAATGGGGGATGGCCGGCAGGATTGTCATCGCATGGGTGATAACATTGCCGATCACCGCCATATTGGCTGGCTTTGTATACAAACTATGCGCCGCTTTTCAATAAAGTCTTGCGGTACTCGGATGAAGGAGTTTTTAAATCCAGAAAAATGGATGAAATCGTGTAAGCAAAGAATCGAAGGCGTCAAAATGATAGTCAAAATGATAGTCAGAATGATTGCAGAATGATTGCAGAATGATAAAGGAAAGCTGCTCTTATACAAGGAGTTCACACAAATGTGAACTCCTTCTTTCGGAGCTGATTTCTCTGCTGCAAGCACATACCAGAAAGAACTTGCTACCACCAAAACCAAGGTGAAAATGCTGCAAGCGCCAAAAATGGTAAAAAGAAAAATGGCCAAAACGCTTCTTCCGCCTGCAAGGAATCCGGTCGGTCGGCCGTTTGCGCTTCAACCATTCCTTGTGCGCTGCTTGTTTGCACCATCCGGGCATTTCTTAAAACAATTCCATCCGGACGGATTTCATGTAATATGCCTGTGTGCATTCCATAGGAAGAATGAACAACAATCGGACGGCCAAGATAGGGTTGAAAATGTCCAGCAGTGAGAGCCATATCGCATCCTCCCTTCATACATATCTTCGTTATACTTTATGTGCAGGGAAAGATAGGAGCCATCAGCATGTATCTATTTTTCATAAACTCGCTCGATTTTTATATGTAATGTGACAGAAGAAATCCGCAATATCTCCATGATTGATCGTTCCACACTTTCCCTTTACAATAAATATGTATCAAGCAAGTACCAGCGGACACTCGAAACCGCTGTACATTCATAGGGGGTACATACATGACAAAACATTTAAAAGATCGAATCCCGCCCGGTCAATTCCTGACGGAAAAATTTCCGGTTCTGCATGCAGGCGATGTACCAAACGTAGATTTGGCTGCATGGAATTTTAAAATATCCGGTCTCGTTGAAAAAGAAATCATTCTCGACTGGAATCGCTTTCTGGCACTGCCCCAATCCCGCATCCTTTGCGACATCCATTGTGTTACCACTTGGTCCAGGCTTGACAACGTCTGGGACGGTGTGCTGTTTCGAGATCTGATGAAGCTCGCCAATGTGTCGCCAGCGGCAAAATTCGTTTTGATTCATGCAGAAGAGGGTTGGACGACAAACCTGCCTCTTGAAGATTTATTAGGAGATCACGTACTGTTTGCCCATTCCCATGACGGAAAGCCGTTGACACCCCAACATGGCTGGCCGTTACGGCTGGTAGTGCCACATCTTTATTTTTGGAAAAGCGCAAAATGGGTGCGCGGCATTGAATTTTTGGATCACGATGTTCCCGGTTTTTGGGAAGAACGGGGGTATCATCTCTATGCGGATCCTTGGACGGAACAACGATTTCGAGACGATCCGGAATGGTATGATACCGGGGTGAATTCAGAGGAATATTACCGCACCATAAAAGCTCGTGTCCGGGAAGAAATGAGACGCCGCAAAAACAGCCAGCCAGCCGAGTAAAGCCGGGGGAAAATGGGCGGTCGTTTCTTTCCGGCGCAATCAGCATTGGTAAGAACGACCGCCAGTTGTGAACAAGCATCCGATTACAGCTCCAATTCTTCGTTGATAATAACCGAATACGCCCAATCGGCGCCCGCACCTCCATATGTTTCATCCACATCCGGACATAAGTACCCCTGTTCTTCCAACTTGCGCCAAAATGATCTTGGGATTTCTCTCGTTTCTTCCCATGTATCATAGTAAGGAACGGCTTCTTTTTCCAAGAATTTTCGAAACGTATTTCGAAACATTTTATGTTCATTTTTGAAATAAAAATGTGACATACAACGTTCCCCCTAAACGAAATTTCCTTTATAATAAATCGTATATGAAAACCGAACGTTCGTTAGAGGATAGAGGTGTAATCTACTAAAAACATTGTATTATGATTCGATTTTCCATTCCTGTAAAGCGAGGAGATCTAGTATGATGCAGGTACCGTTAACATTACCATCCTTCCTTTTTCGTGCGGAAACCTTGTTTCCAAAGAAAGAAATCATCTCCCGTACGAAACATGGCATGTTTCGCTATACATACAGAGAATATGCAAAGCGCACTCGTCAATTATCCAGCATACTGCGCAAATTGGGAGTCAAACGCGGTGACCATGTCGGTACATTAGCCTGGAATGACCACAGGCACTTGGAAGCATATTTTGCAATACCATGCATGGGCGCAGTATTGCATACGATCAACTTGCGTTTATCCCGCGAACACATACGTTACATTATCAACCATGCAGGAGATAAAATTCTTATCATCGATGAAGATTTGATACCAATCATCGAATCCATGCAATCCGAGTTGCCAACCGTTGACGCGTATATCATATTATCCGATCTTGACACAATTCCTGCAACTACATTGCATCCCGTTTATTCCTATGAAGCATTGCTGAAAGAGGGAGATCCTGATTTTCTATATCCGGATGATCTTGATGAAAACGCTCCCTTAGGAATGTGCTATACGTCTGCAACGACCGGCAATCCAAAAGGCGTCATCTATTCCCATCGCGGCATATACCTGCACAGCATGTGTTTGGGCCTCGTAGATTCGTGTGGAATTTCCGAAACGGATTCAATTCTTCCCGTAGTGCCGATGTTTCATGTAAACGCTTGGGGAATGCCTTTTGCTTCCGTCTGGTTTGGTGCTCGGCAAGTATTGCCGGGGCCGGCGCCTACGCCAACGATTCTGGTCGAATTAATTGCCCGTGAACATGTAACCGTCGCTGCCGGAGTTCCAACCGTTTGGCTCGGTGTGGCACAAGTATTGGAACAAACAAACGCTGATATTTCCAGTTTACGCGCGATCCTGTGCGGAGGTTCCGCTGCTCCCCGGGCATTAATCGAAACATTTGAACAAAAATTCGGTATTCCTTTTATACATGCATACGGAATGACAGAAACAACGCCAGTCGCTCTTGTATCCCGTTTAAAATCCTATCATCAAACATTGACAGATTCACAAAAACTGGATATCCGTTCCAAACAAGGATTGTTGGTTCCAGGGATCGAAATGAAAATCCTCGGAAAATCCGGTGCAGTCAAATGGGACGGCCAAGAGATGGGAGAGCTATGCTTCCGCGGAAACTGGATTGCCGATGCATATTATCAAGATGATCGAAGCCAAGATGCCTTTGTGGATGGGTGGCTGCATACCGGGGATATAGGAACGATCGATGAAGAAGGCTATGTAAAGATCATGGATCGGACAAAAGATCTGGTCAAAAGCGGCGGTGAATGGATATCGACTGTCGAGCTGGAAAATACGCTCATGGCACATCCGGCCGTCTTCGAAGCAGCCGTTATTGGCATCCCCCACCCCAAATGGCAAGAGCGTCCCATTGCTTGTGTGGTTTTAAAAGAAGGCTTCAAAAATAAAGTAGAGAAACTAGAATTGCTGAATGTTTTGCAAGGAAAATTTGCAAAATGGTGGATTCCCGACGATGTACTTTTCCTTGAGGAAATCCCGAAAACGTCCGTCGGGAAATTTTTAAAACGCGCATTGCGGGATCAGCTTCGACAGTACTACGACAATTCTGCGGAGTAAACAAGTCTGACGGAGTACAGAGAATACAGAGCAAACGATTGAAGCCGATCAAGCAAAGCACAACTCCACTGTCGGCATGGTAGTTCCATGCGGCAGCGGAGTTGTGCTTTTTGTCCACTTGCTTGTAAAAACTCCTGCAAAAAACTCTTTATTGATCGATACGATCAATGGTACCGCCGCCAAGACAAAGCTCGCCTTGATACAGTACGACAGCTTGTCCCGGTGTAATCGCTTTTTGCTTCTTGTCAAACCGTATTATACAAGTCTGGTCCGGGTTGACTGTGACATGTACACCCTGATCCGCCTGCCGATACCGAAACTTGGCAGTACAGGCGAATTCCGCTGCGGGCGGTTTTCCGCTGACCCAATTGAAGTCTGTGGCAAACAATCCATCCGAATACAAGCTGGGGTGATCCTCCCCGCGTTCGACATACAGGATATTATGTTTCAGGTCTTTTGTGACGACAAACCAGGGTTCTCCTGCCCCGCCGAGACCCAATCCTTTTCTTTGGCCTAATGTATAATACATGAGTCCGTCATGCTTGCCGACGACTTCCCCTGCCAACGTGCGAATTTCCCCCGGCTGTGCAGGCAAGTAATGACTTAAAAACTCTTTAAAATCCCGTTCGCCGATAAAACAAATCCCCGTACTGTCTTTTTTATGTGCTGTTGCGAGATTTGCCTGTGCTGCCAGCTCGCGGACTTGCGGTTTGCTGAGATGCCCGATCGGAAACAGTGTTTTGGATAACTGGTGCTGTCCCAACTGATTCAAGAAATACGTCTGATCTTTATTGGCATCTGCCCCCCGAATCAACACATATTCACCATTTCGTTCGGCGACTTGTGCATAATGCCCTGTTGCAATATAGTCAGCTTCGATATCGAGGGCAAAGTTTAGAAATTCCTTAAATTTGATTTCTTTATTGCACATCACATCCGGATTTGGTGTTCTGCCTTTTTTGTATTCATCCAGAAAATACTGAAAGACTCGCTCCATATACTGTTTTTCAAAATTGACCGTATAATAAGGAATGCCAATCTGCTCACATACTTTTCTCACATCGTGAAAATCTTCCGTGGCAGAGCAGTATCCCGTATCATCTGTGTCATCCCAATTTTTCATGAAAACTCCGACGACATCATACCCTTGCTGCTTCAACAGCCACGCTGTCACAGATGAGTCGACACCCCCGGACATACCGACGACAACGCGTGTTTCTTGCGGATTGCGATTCATTATGCCCCTCCTTTAAGAGCAGCGACTGCAAGACATATCCAGCCGATTAAAAACGCAACACCGCCAAAGGGTGTAATGATTCCAAGCATCCGAATGCCAGTAATGCTCAATGCATAGAGGCTGCCGGAAAAAAGCAGGATGCCTGCAAATAGTGACCAGCCGGACCAACCGATCCACACTCCGGCATGCGGGAACTTATCTGCGAACAAAGCCACAAGCAACAATCCAAGCGCATGAATCATATGATAGTGCACACCTGTTTCAAAGACGTTCAGCATGTCGGCCGATAGTTTTGATTTTAAAATATGCGCACCAAACGCACCAAAAGCGACACCCAAAAATAATAGCAAGCTGCCTAGTACAATAAATGTTTTATCCATATGTTCTCTATGTTCTCTCCTTATCGAATCGGTTCCGCCTGTCTCCACACGGCCAAAACCGTCTGTCATTTTTTAAACTGCTTTTTATTAAAACTCCATTGTTTTATTTTACGCGTTTTACTTTATAATGCAAACAATATGCAAATACAGCCTTCCACCCGGCTCGGCAAAGGCTGTCATCCATATACCAGTGATTTTCATTGTACATGATCAGGCAATGATTTCCTTTGAAGATTCCAGAAGCTTTGTAAACTCTTCCGCTTTTAACGGCTTGCTAAAATAATATCCTTGCATATCGTCACAATTGCGCATGCGCAAGAACTCCAGCTGGCCTTCTGTCTCCACACCTTCCGCAATCACTTTTAATTTCATATGGTGTGCCAACGAAATGACAGCCGTCACAATCGCCGCATCATCCGGATCTGTCGCGATATCTTGAACAAACGACTGATCAATTTTCAAGCTGTTGATCGGAAACCGTTTCAAATAATTCAAGGAAGAATAGCCGGTGCCGAAATCATCAATGGATATATGAATCCCGATGGCTTGCAACTGCTGTAAAATCGAAACAGTAAATTCCATGTTCTGCATTAAAATGCTCTCTGTCACTTCGACTTCCAGCCAACGCGGCTCCAAACCCGTCTCTGCCAAAATCTTCGAAATCACTTCGACCAGATTCTTTTTCTGAAACTGCCGGGCGGATAAATTGACGGCAACCCGAAGAGGCGGAAATCCTGCATCCTGCCAATCCTTGTTTTGTTTGCAGGCCATCCGCAAGACCCATTCGCCAATGGGAACGATGAGGCCTGATTCTTCCGCAATGGGGATAAATTTCGCCGGTGAAATCATTCCCAATTTCCCATGGTTCCAACGCAGCAATGCTTCCATGCCGATCACCTGATTCGTCTTGATATCCACTTTCGGCTGGTAACTCAAGAAAAACTCTTCTTTTTTTAAAGCGTTACGAAGACTGTTTTCCAATTCCATCCGTTCGGCGACATTTTCACTTAGGGATGCGGAATAAAACTGATAATTGTTCTTTCCTTGCGTCTTTACCTGATACATCGCCGTTTCCGCATATTGCAGCAATTGTTCGGCTGTTTCGCCATCAAATGGAAAGCGGCTGATCCCGATGCTTGCCGTGATATAAAGTTCATGACCTTCAATTAAAAAGGGCAGGGAAAGCAAGTCGAGGATCGTTTGTGCGATCGAGCTTCCATATTTGGAATCATTCGTGTTCTTTAAAAAAAAGACAAATTCATCGCCGCCGTGTCTGGACACCGTTTCGCCGATGCTTTCAAGAGATGTCAGGCGCTTCGCCACTGCCTGCAATAGCATGTTGGCAACCTTGCGGCCAAGAGAATCGTTGACATTTTTAAAGCGGTCTATATTCAGGTAAAAAATGGCACATTTTGAATCTTTGCTTGCAGTATCTGACAATTCCTGCTGCAAATGTTGATAAAACAAATGTTTGCCAGGCAATCCAGTCAGTGGATCATACTGCTCAATTGTTCCTTCTTTATGTCGATCGAAAAACGAATAGACCACACCTGTACCGACAGCTGAAATCAAAATTGCTGCAAGAATTTCCGAAAATATAGAAGATACAATTCGTGTGACACCCAATAGTACGAAACAAACGGCCAAATGAATCACATAGATTGTAGTCAATTTTATAGTTGTCTGCCGATTCAAAATATGCACCTCATGATTTTCGATACGTTTTTAAATTCTGTTTCAACACTATTCGACAGCATTTCACAATTTTCCTGCAAAAATTTCACTGATTATAGAAATTATTGGCTCAGCTATAAATTTGCTGGAAATATTTCCGAGTATTGCAACATATTTTTTCGTATTACGCCTGATTAAAGAAATTCTGATTGAATTTGTTGCCCAATTCGCTAACCGCAGCGAACGCTCCAGCTTTGGCAAGCGGGAAATATATTGTGCCAACCTGACTTCAATGAATGCGAATATGGTAAGATAGATACAATACTCTTGCATCGAAAAGGAGACTGGAATGACTACTTTCAATACGTATTACATGCCTTTCCAACGATTGCAGCAAAGAACGTTGTCATGATTGGCGACCGAAAATTTGATATCCTGGGTGCATCCGAATTGGGAATCCACTCCATTGCAGTCGCTTATGGGTATGGCCCGATTGCTGAATTAGAGGCAGCGAAGCCTACTTGTCTTGTGAAAACAGTAGCTGATTTGCACGGGCAGTTAGTCAGATGATTTTAAAAACTGGGGAGGCTTTTCCGCCATGTGGATGATATGGCTTTCTCTTTCCGGGTTATTTGTTCTATTGGAAATGCATCTTGGAACGTTTTATATGCTCCTGCTTTCCATTGCAGGCGTATGTTCCATGTTTAGTTCCTTATTCACCGGATCGATTCTTATCCAAACGGTTTTATTTTGTATCATTGCATTCCTTGAGTATGTATTTTTACTGCCCTATATTCGAAAGTGGCGAATCTTTTCGAACAATGAGCAAGAAGCGGTTGCGATCACCCCACAGGACCTCGTAAATAAAACCGGCTTTGTCGTCCGCGATATCCTGCCCGGATCCGGAGGCTTGGTAAAAATCGATTCGGAGCTCTGGACCGCAATGGCGGAGGAATCGATTCCCGCTGGTTCGAAAGTGATCGTTGAAAGCGTTCATGTAACAAAAGTAATTGTTAAACCGTCCATAGAGTGAAGGTACATTCCGCTAGGAGGTTGAATCATATGGCAGGCTTAATCGTAGGTATCATTCTTCTGATTTTGATCATCTTCTTGATTGCAAAAGGCATTCGCATCATCCCTCAACAAACAGTAGCGATTGTCGAACGCCTAGGCAAGTTTTACAAAGTGTTGAACCCTGGTGTCAACGTGATCATTCCCGTCATTGATGCGGTACGCATTCGTCATGATTTGCGAATGCAGCAAGAAGTTGTGCCATCCCAATCGGTGATTACACGGGACAACGTGGCAGTGGGAGTTGAGTTGGCGACATTTTTCACCGTCGTCGACCCCAAATTGGCGACATACGGAATTGCCAACTACGTGCAAGGGATTCATAATATTGTCGCTTCTGCTTTGCGTGCGACTATCGGAAAGCTGGAATTGGATGAAATTCTATCGAATCGGGATCGGATTCAGGCGGATTTGCGGCAATCTCTTGATGACGCATCGGAAAAATGGGGTGTACGTATCGATCGGGTAGAGATCCTGCAATTGGACATACCCAACGATATTCAAAATTCCATGGAAAAGCAAATGCGGGCAGAACGGGAAAAGCGGGCCAGCATTTTGCAGGCGGAAGGGGAAAAGCAAGCAATCGTGTTGCGTGCAGAAGCACAGCGTTCGGCAGTCGTATTAGCGGCAGAAGCAGAAAAACAACGACAAATCCTGGAAGCAGAAGCAAATCAAAAATCGCAAGAATTGCAGGCATTAGGCCGGGCACAAGCGATTCGGCATGTGGCGGAAGCGGAAAAAGCCCGTATTGAAGCATTGCGGGCGGCCGGTCTTGACGAAAAAGTGCTTGCCTATAAATCTTTTGAGGCGCTCTCCGATATGGCAAACGGCCAAGCATCCACCATTTTTCTGCCTACAGATGTTGTCAAGACACTTGGATCGGTTGGGGCCATCGCAAAGGTATTTGAAGAAAGCAAAAAATAATCAATCGAGAAAGTTAGCAAGCGTGAAGACGCAAAGATAAGAAGCATGAAACCGCCTCTTTCCAGGGATATTTCCCACAAAAAAAGGCGGTTTTTTTTGTTGCCTGTCAGATACGGGAATTCCCTCCCGATCCGCCACATATACTACAACATGTTGTCCAATCTCGACTTTGTACATGTGTAATAGATTACGATTTTTCATTCGGAGGATACCCTATGGCTTGGCAGAATTCTCTTGTTCCGTTATTTTGGATTCTATTTCTGTCCTTTTGCTTTCAATTTCTTGCTTCCAAACTTCCGCTATTAAAAATTCCTACGGTAATCGCCTATATTTTTTTGGGGATGATTCTCAACAACAGCGGTTTTCTGTCATTTTCTACTTCCGATTTACACTGGCTAAATGGAATCAGCCATTTCGGATTGTTTTATCTCATGTTTTTATCCGGATTGGAGGTGGACGTGAAAATGTTTGACATACGTTCCGATTCGGGCAGAACTGACACACATGACGGAAAACCTTTGGTCATCGGCTGCATGATGTTCGTTTCTACCGCTTTTTTATCATACCTAATTGCAAGAATTGTGCAACAGATGGATCCGCATGTACAAGCATGGATGATGATGCTGATTCTATCAACAACTTCCTTAGGAATCATTTTGCCGGTCTTAAAAGAAATGAAGCTTATTCGCTCACAGTATGGACAAACTTTATTGACTGCAGCTTTTCTTGCGGATTTGTTGACAATGCTGGCCATCTCCATTGCAGCCGATATTTATCAAAGCGGCTGGCACATTCGCCAACTCTATGTCGGTTTGTTGCTTCCCTTTTTTATTATACTCTATTTGATGATCCAGCGAATCCGCCAAACATCTTTATGGGACAAGTATATAACTCCGAACCCGACAGTAAAAATCCAAGCATCTCTGGCATTGTTGGGATTGTTCGGCATTGTAACAGACTTCGTCGGCGCCGAATCGCTCTTGGGCAGTTTTTTAGCAGGAATTTTATTTTCCTGTTTTCGATTGGGTGAACATAACCGCTTACGGATCCAGCTTGAACTGATCGGCTACAGTTTTTTAATCCCCATATTTTTCATTATGGTCGGCATGCAGTTTCATCTGCGAGCATTTTTGCATGACTCTGCCGCTCTTTCCTGGATCCCGTTTCTGCTTTTGTCAGCATACGCAGTGAAATTTTTACCGACCTTGTGGTTTGGACGTTTTTTTGGATTTCGAAATGTAGTCGCAGGTGGTGTCCTTTTATCTTCCCGTTTGACACTGGTAATTGTCGCATGTTCGATTGGACTTCATTTAGGAATTGTCTCAACAACCATCTATGAAGCAATGATTATTGTCGCGATTCTGACTTGCACCCTATCTCCCATTGCGTTTGTCATGCTGCAAAAAACATTTACAAGCGAATAAGATTGCCGGCATGATTAACGATGGGATTGATAGACGATCGCTTTTGATGCGTTTTTTATATAGTCAAGCTGTATCTGCTGTTTGACTATTTTCATCATATCATAAAAAATCTCATGCGGTTCATATGGAAGAATTACATGGAATTTTTGTATTTATCGGAAACAAATTCCTCTCTGTGTCCGCTTTCATTTCAAATTACGACAAAATTCCATTCAATTATCATTTGTAAGCAATTTCATTAAAATAATTGTCGATAAATATACATTGCCCGATTTTAAAATTGGTCGTATACTGTCAATTGTTGATGGAAACTGAAAATGTTGGAGGATTTTAGGAGATGGAAGAAGTGGTTTTGGAACATGTTGTGGAATCATTACGAGTGTATATGATGGAATTGGCCAATCAAACACATGATCTTGGCGATGCGAAAGTCATTGCCGTCAGCCAGATGTTAGATGTCTGTATTGTTAAACTACAACGGATGAAAATGACACAGTTTCAACACAACAAATACCACTTCGCTCATTAAAATCCTTGAAATAAACAAGCAGGTAGCACAGCCACCTGCTTGTTTATTTCTAATAGGATCCATATTTACATTTGACCATTGTCGAGTTTTTGATAATAACTTTTCTCATAATCCGCTTTGGACATTTTATAGTGGCTAAAAAAACTCTGATCTACGCCGTATTTCGGGATATCGTTGAGAAACGATTGAAATGTTTGGCTTCCATATGTTTGCAGCAAATGACGTACAGCCAAATAATCTTCCCACTCCACATTATAACCAGCCTGCAAAATATCAGTTTCGCTTGCGGTCAATGGCAGCAATTGCCCTTGAGCCGCTGCTTGCTGCAACTGCTGATCGTACATTCCAAACTCATTTTGCACAACTTGCGATGACAATTTTGCTTGTGCAAGCAATCCGTCATGCCAAGCGATTCCTTCATTGATCCAGGTCGGCAAAACATCGCCCAGCCGCTTTTGATTGATCACTACATGTGTCAATTCATGCGTAAGCACGTTTGCCAAATCCGATTCATCTTGCAAATTGTATAAAGGAATCCAAATATCGGAGCCAACTGTCAACCCACCTGTTTCCGAAACGATATTCGGCAACTGATTTTGCCGAATTCCTGCTTGCAGCAAAGCATTTCCATAGGAATCCTGACTGGAAAACAAGACGATATGTGTTTTTCCTGCCGGGCTCGCCCCAATCGTTTGCGTAAGGATGGGGATGGAAATGGTTTTAACGAGATTAGCAGCGGCTTTTAATTGCGTATTTGTTACATTTCGATCGCCGGCAGACAGTTGGATTCCGCCAACCGCGATCTGACGATTCAGGTGCTGCCGCGGCAAACGGTGAATACCTGCACGACGAACAACCGTCTGATCAAGCAGTTGTTTGTTCAGCAGATTCGCATCATTAAATATTTGATTCATCTGTTGCAAAACATTTGTAAGATCCGGTTGATTGGATTGAAACAATTGATCGATCGAAGACATGTCTCGCAGCAATTGTCGCTCCAGTTGTTGAACACCTGAATCTGCCTGCACATGTACGTTTGACACATATGTGTCATGCAACGAGTTTGAGGTTTGAAGCGTAGAATGTCCAAATACTGGAGTGAGTGTCAGTAAACCTGTCAGCAGAATCCCTTTCATATTCCTCTCCCCTATGCCTGCATTTGAAACAATACCTGATCGAGTACGCATACACGAACAAGGTTATTACGTATTATAACAAGATTCCTAGAAGTTGCGAGCAATTCCGCCATTTTTCCTAATTTTTTTCACATAATTTTATAGAAACCTGGAAATTGTAAAAAGGGATACGCCAACAGGATTTTTCAGTCATGATCGGACATTTCCTTCATGACAATCATTGAAATCATTCGAAAAACCATTGGAATCAGGAGAGATGCAGATGAAACAACAGTTGTCGGCACGAGAATTACTTGCACAAATCAAACAGTTGCAAAAAAATGGTGAATCCTTACATATAGAGGAAGTTAAATATTCTCATCCAAAGCTTTTAGAACAGGCACTCGCCTATTACCCGACCTGGGAAGACGCCGTAAAGATGACAGCCATGGAATCAGGGCTCAATCTGCATGCAAACGACTAAACATGTTGGCATATATACACAATGTTTGATCCGACCATTTTTGATAATTTGAAAATTGTACTGGAAGGAGAATTATATGATCAGGAACGGAATGGCATGATTCATTTGCTTGGCAGGAATGATTGGCTTGATCTGGCAAGTTTCCGTCGATCATTCCAAATGCAAATGTTCTATGTCAGTTTGCCGGAGATTCAAATCTCGATTCATCTTTCCAGCGAATTAAAAGACTTTGCCACAGAGCTTCTGAAAGCCGTTGCGGATGAACGACCTGGCTGTATCATGCAAGTGATATTGCAAATGGACAATTGCGTCTTGGATGAAGCCAAGCTTGCATGTACACATCAATCGTTTCTCGCCCAATGGGAATATTCTGTCCACATTCAATATAAAACCATTACATGCTACCCTTCGATTGTCGCAACAGATCACTCACATTCCGACCAACTGCTCCATCCGCATACCGGATCGGTGATCGAATTGACATTTATGCAAAAAATCAACGAATCGCACATAGACGAATTCTCCGCATTAATCGAGACAATCCGGGATATCGCATCGTATGTAAAGAGCCATTGGCTATAGCAAATGGCTCTAGCCAATGGCATGAATCATCCATTACGATTGCTTTGAACAAATATGCCTCGCCACATGGATTCCTGCTGCAGAAGCTTGCGCCAATCCGCGAGTAATCCCAGCTCCGTCCCCAACGGTAAACAATCCTTGAATGTCCGTTTCAAACTTGTCGTTCAGTCGAGGTCTCGCACTATAAAATTTCGCTTCTACGCCATAAAACAACGTATGTTCTGAAGCAATGCCAGGTGTAACTTTGTCGAGGGCATCCATCATTTCAATCAAGGACTTCATCGTATTGTATGGCAACACAAGTCCAATGTCTCCCGGTACTGCTTCCTTGAGAGTGGGCTCAATAAATCCTTCCTGCAATCGCTTTACCGTGGATCGGCGACCTTTCAGAATGTCCCCATATTTCTGAACGATTACAGATCCATTTGATAAATCATTGGCACGGCGGCTAATCTCTTTGGCGTATTCAATCGGCTTGTCAAATGGCTCTGTGAACGTATGGGAGACGAGCAATGCAAAATTCGTATTTTTGCTTCCCAATGCCGGATCCTTATAGGAGTGGCCATTTGCAGTCATGACGCCGGAGTGGTTTTCAACGACAACGTGGCCGCTCGGATTGGAACAGAATGTTCTGACTCTTGTCCCCACGCTCGTATTAAAAATAAATTTCGCTTCATACAGATGTTTGTTGATCTCTTGCATAATGACATCGGATGTTTCGACACGTACTCCGATGTCTACTTGGTTATTAAACATGCTTACGCCGTATCGCTTTAACATTTTGGCCAACCATTCGGAACCATCACGGCCTGGGCCAATAATGACGGAATCCGCAAACACTTCTTCGCCGTTTTTCAAGCGTACACCTGTAATCCGGTAGTTTGGACGTTTGTCATTTGTACCTTCTATTGTCTCTACGATCAAGTCCTCCACATATGTGCGGAAACGAAACTCCATTTTATTTTCTAATGTTTCGTAGATATTTTTCAAAATTTTTATATTTTCTTCCGTACCCAAATGGCGAACGCGGGCTTTCAACAATTTAAGTCCGGCTGCAGCCGCCTGCCGTTCAATCTGCGCCACTTCATGTGTGGTAGGGTCTGTAATCACATCTGTCGCGCCATGAGCCAGATTGATCGAGTCTGCATATTCGATCAGCTCTAAAACCCGGGAAGGTGCCAGAAAATCGGTCATCCAGCCGCCAAATTCTGTCGTCAGGTTAAATTTTCCGTCACTATATGCACCGGCCCCACCCCAACCTGCTGTAATCGAACAGGCCGGCAAACATCCTGCATATTCTTTTTTCTTTGTTGCCGGGGGACATTTCTCAATTTTTTCTTCAAGAATCGGGCAATTTCTATGTTTTATATCATGGCCTTTGTCAATCAATACTACTTTCAATTCCGGTTTTAGCTTCGTCAATTCATAAGCAGCAAATATACCGCTGGGTCCGGCACCGACGATCACAACATCATACCGCATTGTGTTCATCTCCTTATAATGTTCGTATTTAATCCACTATTTCCCCTTTATAAATTCTAACAGTCGAAATATGCAAAGTCAAATACGAACTTTATGTATTTATACAATTAAATCATTCGTATTTACTCAAAAAGAAAAATAAAATCCTATAGTTTTGATTATGTCAACAGGAATATCCACTGGATATTTTATAATTTTCTATTATAATGGACAGAGTGGTCTTTTTAATGAATACATGCATGGTGAAAAATTATATACATGAAAAGGAGAAACTTATGAAAGCATCCAATGCGTTTGTAAAAATTCTTTTAACAGCCGTTATGGTCATTGGCATCGTCGCAGTCATTCTTCTGCAAGTGCTTCAAGACCCTGTGCGGAAACAGAACGATCCACTCGTCGTTACAGAAAATTTTGTGCATTATATTGAACTTGGACAGTATGATAAAGCAAACCAGCTTTCTGCACCGACTTTACAAAATCAACCGCAATGGATCAACGCACTGCGTCAATTAAATTTGAGTCTTGAGCCAAATGCCGTCATGTTTAAAAACCTTGGACAAACAGGTACGCAAGCAAAAATTCAATTTTATTCCCAGCCGGCATATGTATTATCGTTGACAAATGACAACGGTAAATGGTATGTTGCCGGACCAAGCGCTCAATAAGCAGTCGACGTTCTATTTTAAAGTTATAATCCAGGAGATGGAACGATTAACATTTACGCACCGCAACAACAAAAAAAACTCTGGGGAGAACCACAAAGAACGTGCAATTCTCCCCAGAGTTTTTAAATTTTCACAGCATATATTCTTTATTTTTGTTCCGGTTTGTTCAATCGCTCTTGTGCCATTCGGATCATTTCGCGCACCATGGCGCCTCCGATATGACCGCCCACTTGCCCGACTTGTTTGCTGCTTAATTCGCCATTGTATTCTGTATTCAATGGTACACCAAGTTCTTTTGCGACTTCGTATTTTACTTGATCGGGCCGATCCTTCCGTACCGGATATCCTTGCTGCTTCATCACCTGAATTTTTAATTGATCGAGTCCCGATTCAGCACCACGGATCAAGGGCCGTTTCGAATGTCTCTTGCTCATGCAATCACCTATCAATCGGATATGATGTATCGCAACCGACTTTGCAGCGTTTGCGACGACAAACTCTTGTTGTACATAGTGTGGGCAGTTGCTTTATAAACATGCATACGATTGTGGTTATCCTATACAATCTCAGATCAACAGTTGAACTTCCTGATCTTTATATAGCCGGTTTATAAATCTATCAATGATTTGATCTTGCTCAATCATTTGTTTTGGGTTAGGAATATCAGAAAAATAAACAATGCGCGAAATCGAATGTGTTTCTGGATCAACCAGCAATGAAATATCTACTGTATTTAAAACCATTCGCTCGTTTTCGTTGAGCAGTTTTTTGGAAAAATAGTCATAATCAATGCCAAACATTTTATCCATTTGGAATCACTCCCTCATCTGTGCAGTCTTCACATGATATCGTTTGATCTATTTGTGATATTTTTCACATTGTTTCGAAAATAAACATCTTATATGAATCCACCATGACCGTTCCAGTCTGGATGATCATCTCCCTATCGAAATCGATAATCTCTTGAGATTGAATTCCTTCTGTCATTTATTATCTGCATTCACGCATGTTTCGACGAGAGCCATTTCTTCTATTTTTTGTATCGTCTTTTTGAATCATTCGGTCACACAAATGGACTGCTCCAAAAAGACTAAACGTATGTGATTCAACATTTTCAAAAACATTCTTTCATGAAAATGGGATGCGGTTCATTGCCGAACAACCGCATCCCATGATGTATCCTCGAAAAGCCTCCGCAACCAAGAGTTTTTGAGAATTTTTCCTTTGACTGATCGCTACATTACCCTTGAATGGTCTCTGATGAAAAATGATAATCATGCGGTGCTGTAGCATCCGAGCCATGCTTGACTCCGATCGCACGGAAGACGGGTGTCAGCACGACAGCAAGCGCCAAATTAATAATGACCGCGTAAATCGCAGCATATGCAGGAATCACAGAACCACCCAAATGCAATGGATAGATGGAATTAAAGTTTTGTGAAACAGCCATATACGTTCCTGTAATCATTCCAACAAGCCAGCCGACGATCAGTGCATGGCGATGCAGCCAGTTGGTATACAATCCGATAAATACAGCCGGCAATGTCTGCAGAATCCAAATTCCGCCTAACAGCTGCAAGTTGATTGCGTATTCCTTTGGCAAGAAGATGATGAAGAACAACGCTCCGACCTTGACAAGCAAGGAGACAAGTTTTGCTACACTCGATTCTTGATGTGCCGTACAATTGGGATTGATATATTCTTTATATACATTGCGTGTAAACAGGTTGGAAGCTGCAATCGACATAATGGCTGCCGGAACCAACGCACCGATGGCAATGGCAGCAAAAGCAAAACCTGTAAACCAATCCGGGAACATTTTCAAGAACAAACCTGGAACCGCATCGTTCGGAGTTTTCGGATGAACTCCTGCCGCAATCGCCATATAGCCAAGCAAGGAAATGATGCCAAGCGCCAACGAGTATGCAGGCAACAAAGCGGAATTCCGCTTGATCACATTCCGGCTGCTGGAACTTAATACGCCTGTCAATGAGTGCGGGTACAGGAAAAGCGCCATGGCGGACCCAAATGCGAGCGTCGAATATGCCCAAAAACCGCTCGGCCCAATTACCAGCGCTCCGGGGGGCTTATGCTTCGGCAATTCTGCCGCCGCAGCGCTGAAAATATGGCCAAAGCCGCCGAGTTTGATAGGGATATACACGATCGCAACGATGACCGTAATATAAATCATCAAGTCTTTCACCACTGCGATCACCGCAGGCGCGCGCAAACCGCTCGTATAGGTATACACAGCCAATATTGCAAATGCGATAATCAACGGCAAATCTCCAATAATGCCGGTGCCGGTCAACCCCATGGACGCCAACACCGTTTGCATTCCTACCAACTGCAAGGCAATGTACGGCATTGTTGCCAGGATTCCCGAAAAGGCGACAAGCAATGCGAGTGTCCGGCTGCCGAAACGATCTTTCACAAAATCGGAAGCGGTAATATACCCATATTTCTTGGCCACTGACCACAAACGCGGCATCACGACGAAAATAAAGGGATAGATAATAATCGTGTAAGGAACTGCATAAAAACCGATCGCTCCTTTCCCATACATCAATGCAGGCACAGCGATAAACGTATATGCGGTGTACAAATCTCCGCCTAGCAAAAACCATGTGATCAACGTACCAAAACGCCTTCCGCCTAACCCCCACTCGTCCAACTGCCTCAAATCTCCCCTGCGCCAATTTGCCGCATAGAAGCCGAGAACTGTTACAAGGACAAAAAACAAAATGAATACGATAAGTGCTGTCCAGTTCATAATAGGCTCCCTCTCTATTTTTTATCTTTTTCCATCTCTCATTGGTTTTGTTAACCTGTGCAATTTGAAAACATGTGCAACTTTCCAGTGCTCCGAATGAATCGAAACATTCGGAAATTTCAGTTTATAAGCGGTTCAATTACGCCCGTTCCTTTTGTCGTAGCTTTACATAAACTCTTTCATCGGAAAATTACCGATTTTTAGTAGCAAAATAGACGATGCCGGTAAGAATTGCACTAATCACTACCCATAAAGATTGGTAGAAATAAAAATAGGGTATACCCCAGATGACCGGATCTTTGGAAGCGTAAAACGGCATCCATAATGTTGCGATAAACGGAATGATCAACAGCAGATGCCAAGCAGTCAGCTCTGATTTTTTTTGTTGTTGATCGTTCATACAACTCCACCCCTTTCCTCTTGTATTTTTTGAATTAAATAAAGATTAAAAATATTAAATACAGATAGATTTTGACATAAGTTTGAACTTACGTCAATGTTTTTACAAAATTCAAATATAAACATACCGGTTCCATAAGAATCCGAGCACGATTCGAAAGGTATCCCTTTTATCTTACATACGATTTGCCAACAATATGATCGTAAATATTACAATTCCCACTGCAATTGCTATCCAATCTTTTTTTTCCATTTTTAAAACAATGCCTGTTGTTCGTACGTTATTTACCGTTTTATACCCTCTCGCTTCCATTGCTTCCGAAAATCCTTCCGCCACTTTCATGACGGAAAGCAGGAATGGAATGGTTACAACGGGAACATCCCGCAGCCGCAAACTTCCTGATTGGCGTTGTGCCGATTTTCCCCGTGCCCGGGCGATCCTCGTAAACCGCTCCAACTCTGCAGAAATGATCGGGATAAACCGCAGCATAAAGGAAGCGGCCAATGCAAATTCTTCCACAGGCACGTGCCACGCGGAGAGCAATGAGAGGGATTGTTTCAATCCTTGTTTGATCTTAAGCTGGCTTGTTGTTTGTACAAAGACGATCCCCAGGATCATGATCCATAGATAACGCGACAATTGCAGGCAGGAAAAAGCAGCTTGCGCAAAGGAAAAACCGGTTAATTTCAACGATTCATGCGCTTGGCCAAGATCCCATTGCAAGCCGGAAACAAGCAGGGAAACGCCCATAAAATACAAAAAAGGACGAATCATTCTCCAAACCATACGGAAATGCAAACCGGACAAGAACACCATCGACAATGCAACGATACCGGCAACACACGTCCCGATCCACGTTAGTTGCATTACGATTCCTATTGAAATCAGCACATACGACAGCCATTTCCCGCGTGGATCCAATTGCCTCATCCAATGGACATTTGTCTTCCCGCTTTCCGTGCGGTGTTTTGCGTTCGGCTGCACTTCCCGTTCCCGATTCGTTGCTTCCCGGAAGCGGGCGGAAGCGTCAGGTGAAACTGCATGGATTTGCGAATGCACCAAAGGTTTTTGCGTATCCAACTGTCGCCGCATACCCTTTCGTGGATGAATCGTTGTGCAGCCTCTCATGTTTGCAAGAATTGCATCTGCCATTTGACTCTCTGTGTAACGGGGATCAATATGAGCATATCCAATGCCCGCAAGCGCACAAGCCGCCTGCATGCTGCCGGACAAGCCAACACCTGCTTGCTGCAGCCACTCCGGATGTTTGTACAGCTGATCGATCCCCGCCTGATAAAGGAGCTTGCCTCCTTCCATGATCAACACTTCATCCGCAAAGGGAAAAAAGGTATCAAAATCGTGTGTTGCAATGACAAGTGTCCCATTCGTCCGCTGTTTCCATTGCCGCAAACCATCCAGCAGTTCAGAAATGGCTGACGGATCCAGACCTGCTGTCGGCTCGTCGAGAAACAGCCATATCGGATCTGCAGCTATCGTAGAAGCAAGCGCTACTTTGCGTTTTTGGCCGCCGCTCAAAAATAATGGACTTGCCTGCAAGAATTCCCTCGGCAACCCGATGTCCCGCATGCCGCGATCGATTCGGTCGATCCGCTCCTCCTTTGTGTATCCATAAGGACGCAACGAATATTCGAACTCTTTTTGCACTGTTCCCGCAAACAATTGTTGTTCCGGATATTGGAAAACAACGCCGATGGATGTGGCTATGGTTCGATTCAATCGATGTTTGTGCCACAACGGATGATCGAAAAAAGAAACGGCGCCCATATGCGGCTGTTTCAAACCGGCCATTACATCGATCAAAGTAGACTTTCCGGATCCTGTTTGACCGATAATCAGAACAATGGAGCCTTGGGATAATCGAAAGCCAATGTCCCGGAGAATCGGAAGCTTGAGGCTGGTATCGGCATAAACTGTAACATGCTCTAAACAGATTGACATATCGCACCACACATTTGTTGAAATTCTTCGACCGTCAACGGACCTTTGGGAATATCGATCCCTTTTTGCTGCAACAGCCGAGCCACTTGGACCACGTAAGGCGGAGGAAACCGGAATTGTTCGCACGGACTCCATTCTGTTTGATTTGACACGCCGTAAAAAAATTTTCGGGGACATCCGGAAAACTTGATCCTTCCGTCTTCCAAAACAATGACCCGATCGGCCCAGGCTAATTCTTCCATCCATTGGGTAATCCATACGATTGTACGGCCTGCTTTGTGCAACGTACGAACCACTTGCAACATTCGCTCGCGTGCCAGCGGATCCAACATGGATGTGGACTCGTCAAACAAAAATAGATTCGCACCTGTGACCAGGCAGCCGGCAATGTTTAACAATTGCTTCTGCCCGCCTGACAAGCGGGATACTTCCCAATGGATATCCATGGCAAGTCCTACTTGCTGCAATGCCTCTCTTGCACGTATTTCCATATCGTTCGGATCTACCTGGAAATTCTCCATGCTAAAACATAAATCTTCGAATATTGTCTCGCCGATCAATTGGGAATCCGGATTTTGAAAAACCATCGAAATGTGCCCCAAGTCTGCTTGTTTTGTGATCGTACCTTTGGATATCGGGCACAGACCGGCAATCACCTTTGCCAACGTGCTTTTTCCACTGCCGTTGCGTCCGGCGATCGCCAACCATTCTCCTTGTCCGATTTGCAGTCCGATCTCATGCAAGGACGTATGCAAGCCATTCCTTTGTCGGTATACCACACTTACATTTTGCAATTCAAGAATCGGATGATTATTCATAAATAAGTTCCCTCACATATTCAGAAATCGACAGTTGCGAGTGACTGCGTGTGTCAGAATTTTATTATAGTGTGCTGACTATTCTTTTACAAAATAGAATGATATGTGTATAGTATTTTTTAGAAGTTTTGTTGCATGTATCATGTGCAATATTTTAGAATGAAATATTTAATTTTTGGTAAGGAGGCTTCCGAATGAGAGAAAAGTTCACGATTCGCGGCATTATTTTCAGCGCATTATTCGCAGCTATTTTTTCCGCAGCAAGTTTTTTGAACATTCATTTGGGATTTTCACCTGTTCCCATCACATTGGAAAATCTTGTGGTCATGTTGACAGGAGCGTTTCTTGGAGCTGGATACGGCTTTTTTAGTATGCTGCTGATTGTCGTATTGACAACACTCGGTTTACCGCTGATACACGGAAGCGGCGGATTGGCACTGATTTTAGGGCCTACCGGTGGATTTATTTGGATGTATCCGATATCCGCCATGTGTATCGGTTTTATTGTAGAACGCCTCAAAAGCAAACCGATCGTCAGTTCGATTTTGATGTTTCTGTCCTTTGAAATTTTCGGCTCCCTTGTTCTCTATGTAACAGGAGTACCATGGCTTGCGCATGTTGCCGGTTTAAGCTTCGGAAAAGCGATGCTCCTAGGTTGTTATCCATATTTGCCGGGCGATGCAATCAAAGCACTGATCGCTACAAGTATCGCTGTGCCGATAAGCCAAGTGTATCCGATCCGCCGACTGATTGGAAAGCAAGACACAAATGTAGTTATCGCAAAATAAATTGGCCCAATCAATTGCTCTTGGTGTCTGTGTTTCGTTGCATTGCCGTTCAAACAAAGAAGTGTGTGCCAACCGCTGGCAAGTAGCGGGCGGTACACACTCCTTTTCGTTTTGCATGTATTTATATTGCACGCTTCATGCCACATGCAGGATATGTATTCCTACTGCAATAATCCGTGTAATGAAATATGAAATCTGCTTCAGGCAATCGAAGTACCGTTGGGAACCGGTTGGTGCGGTTTGAGCAATACTACATCGCCCTTCTCGGGTACTCCGCCTAACACCAGGACTTCCGATGGAAAACCTGCGATCCGGCGTGGCGGAAAATTGACAACTGCCACAATTTGCTGCCCGACCAATGCATCCGGTTGATATCGTTTCGTAATTTGTGCACTCGATCGTTTGACTCCAATTTCCGGACCGAAATCGATTTGCAGCTTAATGGCCGGTACTCTCGCTTCAGGAAAAGGCTCCGCATGAATAATCGTGCCAATCCGAATATCTAATATTTGAAAATCTTCAATAGTAGCCAAATCAAATACCCCTTTATTTTCATCTCGTTCCACTGTCTTTTTTCAAAAATTGTGCCAGTATTTTTTCAATTGTCAATTTTTCAAAACCTGCAACTATGCGAAAACTTGAAAAGCCTGTCCAATTTTATCAAGGATATCTCCCGCCAGCAAACTGTTCATGCCTTTCTCATGTGCAGCCAGATCCCCCGCATACCCATGTATATAGGCGCCGATACAAGCCGCTTGCGTAGCATTTAAGCCTTGCGCCAATAAACCGGTGACAAGTCCGGCAAGAATATCCCCTGTCCCGCCTGTAGCCATTCCCGGATTTCCGGTAGGATTGACAAATACTTCTCCTTCCGGTGTGGCTATCAGCGTATGCGCACCCTTTAAAATCAGCGTGACCTGGTGTTCCACGGCAAATGTTCGGGCGATCAATATCCGGTTTTCTTGAATGGCTTGGATCGGCAACTGGGCAAGCCGCGCCATTTCTCCCGGATGAGGCGTCAATACGGTTGATGAATTTCGCTTCGGCAATTGTTTAAAATCCCTCGCCAGAAGATTTAAACCGTCTGCGTCGATCACCAACGGGCCGCCCACCGACTCCCATATGTCTTTCAGCAATTGCTGCCCTCCAGGAAACTGCCCTATCCCCGGCCCAATCCCAATCGACGTCTTCCCAATGGATACGGCAAGCAGTGTATCCCTGGCTCCCTCGGTCCAATTTCCTGAACCATCATCCGGAGCTCCGACCAGCATGGCTTCCGGCAGATGTCCTGTCATTTGTCTCGCCAACGCCTCAGGCAAAGCCCATGTCAAGAGCCCACAGCCGCTGCGCAAAGCCCCGCCGGCGCAAAGGAGCCCGGCGCCGCTCATCCCCTGCGATCCGGCGATCATCAATGCATGCCCATAGGAGCCTTTGTGTGTACTTGGCTGTCTCGCCACCAAAGAAGCAATCTGCATCCGTTTTTTCAGGAAGTCAGCATTCAGAAGAAACGTTTGCAAAGCAAATGTTTTTGCTACGACATCCGGAATTCCGATCGGCACGACTTCAATCTTTCCCGCCCATTGCTTCCCCGGATATTGAACCAATCCACGTTTCAAAAATGCCAGCGCCGCTGTTTGTACAGCTTGTATGCACGGATCGTACACCTTTCCTGTATCCGCATCCAACCCGCTCGGAATATCGATTGCAACTATCGGCAAGCCGCTTCGATTGGCTTCCCGAATCATCGCTGCATAAGAACCTCGCGGCGCATCTTTGGATCCTGTTCCCAATAATGCATCGACAATCCCGTCAAACGTATGCCAATGAATGGTTTCCCGTTCATAAACAGACCATGGAATTCCAAGCTTTGTCACAATATCCCGCTGGATCGCAGCTTCCCCTTGTAAACGCTCCGGCGGCTCTGCAAACACAATATGTATCTCATACCCCGCTTCAAACAAGTGGCGGGCAACAACCAATCCGTCGCCGCCATTGTTCCCTTTGCCAACCAGAATCAGCCAATTGCATGGTACAGGATAGCTTTGCTGGATCATGCGCGCCGCTTCCCGACCGGCATTTTCCATTAACACCAATCCTGGAATTCCTAGCATATCGATGGTGTATCGGTCAATGGCCCGCATCTCAGCAGCATTCACTACATACATAGTGAGCACCCCCTTTGTCTCACCCGCCGTTTGCATAGTTGCCTTTCAAAACAATGCGGACGTTGTCTTTGATTCTATTTTACGCAAAGGGATAAAATTATGGAAGATTCCTAACACTTGCACCCGGCTGCCTTCCAGGTCTGTTTCAAAAATGGTAAAGACGCCATAATTTTGCGTTTTTGTGGCATTTTCAAACATCTTATCTCCGAGTAATGAAACAAGTCCTTTTTGCAGCATGGAATTACTTTTTTCCATTGCTTTTTCTTTGATCCACGAAACATATTCCGTTTTGGCTGGATTGGTAATTGCCAAAAGGATGAGGATGCCAAATATGAGCACCAGGTTGCGGATCTTGAACATTTGCTTCGCTCCCTTTAAAATCCAATCTCATGCAAAAATTTCTTGAGAGTTGTCGCCGATTGCTGCAAATTCTGCTCTTCTTCGATCGTTAAAGCCATAGGAATCACTTGTTCTACACCGTTTCTGCCAACGATGGAAGGGACGCCCAAACATACGCCATCAATCCCATGATAGTTTTCCAAATACGAGGACACTGGCAAAATACTTTTTTGATCTTTTAAAATGGCTTCACAAATCCGTGCCAATGCAAGTGCAATGGCATAATAAGTCGCTCCTTTTTTTTCGATGATTTTATAAGCTGCCATTCTCGTCTCATTGTAAATTTCGTTTTTTTGCTCATCTGTCAAATGCCAGGGGCTGCCTGGCTGACGCTGGTTGACGCCAACTCCTGCTATATATAAGGAACTCCACAGTGCTACTTCCGAATCCCCGTGCTCGCCGATAATCATGCCGTGAACGCTGCGCGGATCTACACCAAATTTTTCCGCCACCA
This sequence comes from Fodinisporobacter ferrooxydans, assembly GCF_022818495.1. GTDB lineage: Bacteria > Bacillota > Bacilli > Tumebacillales > MYW30-H2 > Fodinisporobacter > Fodinisporobacter ferrooxydans. The sequence goes on from NZ_CP089291.1 coordinate 4,021,716, forward strand.
GATAGCGAAAACGGGAGCTGTCCAACAATGTTCCGGATCCGAAAACGCGTTGCTTGGGCCATTCCGACAGTTTCAGAGCTACTTGTGTCAGAATGTCGACAGGATTTGTAGCGATTAATAGAATCCCGTCCGTATTGTATTGAACCACTTGCCGGATAATCGACTCAAAAATTTTTACATTGCGATTCATTAAAGCCAAGCGGGTCTCCCCTTCTTTCTGGGCCGCGCCTGCCGTCACTACAATAATATCCGCATTCGCACAATCTGCAAAGCAACCTGCCGTAATTTTCATCGGCGACGCCAGCAACAGACCATGATTGAGATCCAGCACATCCCCTTCCGCCTTGTTTTGATTCACATCGATAATGACCAGCTCATTTGCCAGCCCTTTTAACAAAACCGTATAAGCAAATGTGGAACCGACCGCACCATTTCCGATTAACACAATTTTCGATGATCCTTTTGCCATATGTCACAATCTCCTCTGCTTAAATTACAGTTCTCTCCACTTTTTCTGTGTTACAACCTGAAATTAACAAATTTACAAGTATCCTAGCACGTTTTTTGATGTACAGCTAGAGAAAATGTATGAATGTTTTGTAGTGAAAATGTTACAGATACTTGAATTTTCCGGGTGGAAATCTATTACACAAAATAGCAAACTCATTGCAAAAAAACCATATCCATTTTTTGATATGGTTGTAATGTCCTATCTTTGAATAGGATGTTATGCATTCGATATAGTCTGACTGCCGCAACACCCTTTAGGAGAGTACTTCATATAAATAAAAAGCTAATGCGATTAAAATGGCGCATATCCCAAAAACCAACACCATTAACTTTTTCGAAGTCATCTTTTTCACCTCAGTAATAAATTGTGTGAAATTCCAATTTTGTATGCAGAAGTACGTTTTCCATGTTTTTCAAAGCAAGAGATCGGTACTGCTTGTCTGCGCCAATTATTTTTTCCGTTGTAAATAGTCTTTTTGTACTAGTATTTTAAGACTATATGCGCTATACTGTCAGTACCGGATAGTACTTTTATCACCTATACCTATACCTACTCTTACAAAAATAGACACTGCATTTGGCAAGTGTCTATTTTTGTACGACCGGAACCATCTATGTATGAAAGACTGTCATCTTTTTATTCGTTGTACAGCCGCTTCTATTCTGGACAGTCCCTCTAACAACGTAGTTCTCGGACAGCCGATATTGATTCGTGCAAATCCTTCTCCGCCAGCGCCAAATGTATGCCCGAGATTCAGGCCTACTTTTGCTTCTTTTGTAAGAAATTCGCCCAATTGTGTATCCGATAATTCCAGTGCGCGAAAATCCAGCCAAATGAGATACGTTCCCTCTGGGCGTATGGCGCGGATCTCCGGGATGCGCTCCTTTACAAAGGCAAGCAATGTATCAACATTTCCCTTTAGGTACTGCAATAATTGATCCAGCCATGGTTCACCATCCTGATACGCCGCTTCCGTTGCAGCGATTGCCACACTGTTGAACATATGAAGGGCATAACGCAGCAATGCTTGTTGAAATTTGCGCCGCAACGTTGCATTTGGAATCACAGCATAGGAAAACGGCAACCCTGCAATGTTAAACGTTTTGGTAGCTGCCATACAGGTAAGGGAATGTTGGGCAAAGGATTCCCGTACGGATGCAAACGGCGTAAAGGGATGATCGGGATACACGATATCGCAATGAATTTCGTCTGATAGTATCATCACACCATGTTTTTCACAAATTTCGCCTAATTTCTGAAGTTCTTCTTTTGTCCATACTCGTCCAACCGGATTATGGGGATTGCACAAAACCAATATCTTTGTCTGTGCATCGATCAATTGCTCCAGCCCGTCATAATCCATCACATACTTGTCATCCTGCCATATGAGGGGATTATTGACCAATTCCCTCCCTGTCATTTCAACCGTCCGTTTAAACGGCGGATAAACAGGCGGCTGAATGATGATTTTATCGCCAGGTTCTGAAAACGTTTCGATCGAGAGAGCCAATGTCGTCACAACGCCAGGACAGAACACAAACCAGTCCGTTTCCACAGGCCAGTTGTGCCGGCGACCCAACCAGCTTTGGATTGCTTCCCGCAGCGTATCCGGTACAAACGGATATCCGAATACACCGTGCTCCGTAACTTTGTCAATCGCCGTGCGGATAGCCAGAGCAGACACAAAATCCATGTCAGCCACCCACATCGGCAAAACGTCCGTGGAGCCGAAAAGCTTATTCAGTTGGTCCCATTTCATGGAATGGGTGTTAAACCGATTCAATACATTGTCAAATTGATCATCCATTTGATTGCACCTCACACATTCTAGGATAAAATTCCCTTTGGACGTATCCAGTCTACTAGAAACATTTGATAAAAGGAAGATGACATAGTACAAAAGGACTATTTTATTCATTTTATACATTAGTCTAATTTTGTCCTGTGCGAACATGATGGATCGATTATAATAAATCATATTACATGAAATAAACGCAAACGAGCTATAAGGAGTATACGATAGATGTCCAACTTCAGTCAGAAAATCAAACAGTTTTTTGATCATCTGGATATGGTTTTCCTGGAATGGATCCGCTCCCGATCCACATTAATTGCCGCAATCCTCGGCATTTTTCTCATCGTTTGGGGGATCGCCACACAAGACTGGTTTCTGATCGTACAAGTCATTGTTTCCGCTGCAATCGGTTATCGATTGGGATTTATTCCCGGTGTTTCATTTGATACACTGATCGCGTTTATCCGCTTTTACCATGTACATTTTGAAGTTGTTTTATTGCCATTTCCATTTTTGCAATACTTTATTTGCGCCTATATTACCTGGCTTGGGTTCCGCCATCACCAAATGAGCGCACTTCTCAAAGAAAAACTAAGCGAACTGGATCCGCCCAATCATGTCGTCACTTGGTCCTTTGTAAATGAAGTCCGGAATTCCCTTATGGCGATGCGCCTTCTATTATTCCGCTATGCAAAAGAAACGACAGCACAGACGGATATGAAGATCGTAGAAGAAGAATTGCTGCGCCTTGAAACTCTTTTTGGAAAACTTCCCAAAGAAGAGAAGAAAACAAGCATAAAGATGAAAAAGGAATCTGTATGATTCCTTTTCATCTTTTCCATACATATTAAATATTGCGTGCATACGAAATGCATCATCAATTCTTCAAATCGAACATTTCAATCAAATATACATGGATTACGCGAGAACCATGCTTTGCTTTTGCATAATGTATTGACTGGACTGGTATGCGCTTGAGAATGAAAGCTCCGAAAGCTGGCCTTGTCCTTCACACCAATCTCCCGCAAAAAACAGATTCCGGTATTCCGGGAAAAATAATGGCATCGCCTGTTGATGCATGTTCCATTTAATTTCCTGGACGACTGCTTTTTGAGAAATACGCGGAACGACAAGCTCGTCTCTCCATCCAGAAAAATATTTGTCATACATGTCTTCAATATTTTTCTTGTAACGATCAATAACGTCCTTGTTGCCGATATCCTCATTTTTCAGATATGTCGTTGCTTGTAACAGTTGCCCGCCCTCAGGTACGCATGTCGTGTCATAATAGGAAATATCTGTAATAAACACTTTGTCTTTCCGATTGTACACATACGTATATGGCACTTCGATTTTGTTTTTCAAGCCAATGTCATAAACCAACACATATGTAGGATCATATTGCGCATATTGTTTGATGGCATATTCGATTTTGGTGTTCTCAAACAACTTTAACAGGTCGCTAGGCGGTATACAGAAAATAAATTCCTCTGCCTCGATCCATCCATCCTTTGTGCAAACAGCGGTGACACGGTCTTCTTCCACTTTCACTTCATCCACTTTTGCCTTTGTTTGAATCACACCGTCATTTTGCTCAATCACTCTGACAAACTCGGATATCAAATTTTGCCAACCACCGCCTATATAAGCAACCGGCTTATTGGTTGTAAAAATTCTTCTATAATAGGTAAAGAATATATCGGAGGGTATTTTTTCCGGCTCCCTTGTGAAGAAGTTGGACGATGCCAGTGTCAACATCATCTCTTTGACTTCATTGCTCACTTTTTCTTGTTCCAACCACTTTCGAATGGAAATATGAGGATTGCCCGTCTCTGCTTTAATCAAAGTTTTGACGATCTGATACACAAAGGAAAGCTTATGCATGCCCTGAATTGCTTTCGTGCGGAATAATCCCACAACATTTGCAGGAACGGCTGTCAACTCTTCTCCAATATCATATTTTGCCTTTAAGGGATTAAAATCTTTCCAGTCGATATGGATGTCAAGTTCTTTTTCCAACTGTTTCAAAACAGATGTATCACGGCCATAGATCGCATGTGCGCCAAAGTTAAAGGCAAAACCTTTAATATTGATCGTGACAGCTCTCCCACCCAAATTTGCTTTTTCCAACAATAAAACTTTCTTGCCGCTGTGAGACAAATGCGCAGCAGCGGAAAGTCCAGCCAATCCCCCACCTACCACCACTACATCAAAGCGTTTCATGATATGACTCCTCTCTAAAAAACAGCCTTTATTAGTATAGCCCAAAATTTCAAACTGGCAATATAAGAAACGGATTTCAGTGTTTTTTCAAACATTTTTTCTAAATTGAAGAATTTGTCTTAATGGTTGCACAAATCAAAGAAAGTTTCATTAGTGGATCTGTGGAATCTCCAATATAAAAAGACACAGCAATGGCTGTGCCTCTCAAACGTTGAAAAATCTTTATTGTAGTACTATACGATTTCTATTTCAAACGACCGACTCCAGAAGATTCGAACGAACTTGTTCGACATGTTTTTCAACTGACCGCCTGTTTTTGTTCAAATCCTGCCGCTGTTGCATCTTCACTTGCAAGTTTGCTGTGTCTGCGGCCATATGTGAAGTAAACGACGAGTCCAATCACAAACCACACGACAAACCCAGTCCATGTAATGCTTGACAATTGCAACATTAAGTAACCGCAAAATACAATGGCTAACAGTGGAATCCACGGAACAAACGGAACTTTAAATGCACGATGCAAATTGGGTTGTTTCTTCCGAAGGACAATAATCCCAACGGAAACAGCGATAAACGCAAACAATGTTCCAATGTTTGTCAAATCAGCAAGCTTGTCCAATGGCACAAGTCCGGCAAAAACGGAAACCATTGCGAATGTTACCCAACTGCCCGCTACAGGAGTTTGTGTCTTGGGATTGACATTGGACAATACTTTGGGCAATAAACCGTCACGGCTGATTGCATAAAACAAGCGGATTTGACCGTAAATCATCACCAATAAGACAGTTGTAATCCCGATAATTGCGCCAAGCGAAATAAATCCTGCCGCCCAATTTTGATGGATGAACTGAAGCGCGAAAGCAACAGGGTTTTTCACATTCAATTGTTGATAAGGAACCATTCCCGTCAAGATACCGGACACAATGATGTACAATACGGTACACACGGCAAGGGAACCTAAAATACCGATCGGCATACTTTTTTGCGGATTTCTGACTTCTTCCGCTGCCGTTGATACGGCATCAAACCCAATGTAAGCAAAAAAGACGGTAGCAGCGCCGGAAGCCACGCCGGAAAACCCAAATGGCATAAACGGCGTCCAGTTCACCGGTTTCACATACCAAACACCCACTGCGATAAACAATACGACCACAATCAACTTAGTGACAACCATGATCGAATTGAGGCGTGTGGATTCTTTAATCCCTCGCGACAACAAAAATGTCAGCAACAAAACAATCAGGATTGCCGGAATATCAATATATGTCCCTTTTGCAGGATCATACGCACTCGACAAGGCAGTTGGAATGTGAATTCCAAAGCCGGCAAGCAAACCTTGAAAATATCCGGACCAGCCGCTGGCAACCGCCGATGAAGCAAGCCCGTATTCCAAAATAAGGTCCCATCCCAAAATCCAGGCAAACAATTCGCCAAACGTTGCGTAACTGTATGTATACGCACTCCCGGAAACCGGTACAGTAGAAGCAAATTCCGAGTAACAAAGAGCCGCAAACGCACACGCCAGGCCAGAAAGGACGAATGACAGGATCAAAGCAGGCCCCGCATGCTTGGCAGCCGCCACACCGGTTAGTACGAAGATACCTGTACCGATAATGGCCCCGATCCCAAGCATCATCAAGTCAAACGGACCGAGTTCGCGCTTTAAAGATGTGCCCTTGTTCTCTACTTGAGAAAGCAAAGAGGCAATAGACTTTTTGCGAAATAGATTCATGTTTCTCTCCCCTTAAATTTTACAATCCATTTTATTTTTAAAATTATCTAACAACAAGATCTATCTGACATTATATTTTGATTTTTTAAATTTATCAATAACATTTTTATACAATTAAATATTTTTAATAAAAGGTTAATAATTTTTTGTCTAGCGTTCCCCGACATTCACGATCGTTCTACCGCGAACATTCCCTTTCAAAATTTCCGGTAAAACGTTTGGAAGCTGCTCCAAAGGAATCTCTTGTCCGATTTCTTGCAAGAGAGTTTCGGGCTTCCATTCATTCGCCATCTGGTTCCATACTTGCATACGAATGTCCATCGGGCAGTACACCGAATCTATCCCTAGAAGATTGATTCCGCGAAGGATAAATGGAAAGACGGTTGTCGGCACATCAGTACCGCCAGTCAAACCGCTCACTGCTACCGAACCTCCGTATTGTGTAGTGCTTAAGATATACGCAAGTGTTCGCCCGCCCACAGGATCGACAGCAGCAGCCCACCGTTGTTTATCCAGCGGCCGGAAGGATTCCGGTGAAACTTCTGTTCGGTGCAGTATCTCTTTGGCGCCAAGATTTTGCAAATAGGCATGCTCTTCGGTCTTTCCCGTACTTGCTGCTACGTGATATCCGCGTTTTGCCAGCATGGCAACAGCCATGCTTCCGACTCCACCGGTCGCACCTGTCACAAGTATCGTCCCTTTTTCAGGTCGTATGCCATTTTGTTCGAGTTTATGTATCGATAAAGCTGCTGTAAAACCGGCAGTTCCAAAAACCATCGCCGCTTTTAATGTAAGAGCTTCCGGCAACGGCACAACCCAATCTGCACGCACTCTGGCAAATTGGCTAAAACCGCCGAAATGCGACACACCCATATCGTAACCGGTTACCAATACCTGATCTCCTTTGGCAAAACGGGAATCTTCCGATGATTCTACAATTCCGGCGAGGTCAATCCCGGGCACAAACGGATAAGATCGAACGATTCGCCCATTCGGGTCTGCCGCTAATCCATCCTTATAATTCACACTGGAATACATCACTCGGATCAGAACTTCTCCCTCCGGCAGTTCAGCAAAGGACATCTCTTGCAGGGATACTGCAAACATATCCTCCCTCTTATTCACAACCAACGCTTGAAATGCTTCCATCTAACGATTCTCCTCTCTTAAACCATATCGTTCTTTCCATTGTAACATGGTTTTTGGATGTAACATGGCTTTTGACACATAATCGGATGATTCGTATATACACCTTACCGAATTGCCATACGTTGTGAATCTCAAACCAACGTCGCCCTATCAAAAAAAGAAAAAATGTCCACAAACAAAAATTACAGATAAAATGCATGCTGCTTGTTTATTCATCATGCAACCCGTCAAAACTGTTGATAAAATCAGGAGGGATGGGACATGGGATTCAGACTTTTTAGTGATGATGAAACGGTAATCGACTACGAAATCAAACCCAATCATGAGCGGATCTTTACGGACCTAAAGATCGGATCCTACGAAATTGAGATGCCGGAAGGGGATACTCTTAAACCATGTGTTGACAGGTTGCAGTTAACACCCCAAGACATCGAAAATCTTCGATATTATTTATCGGGAAACAATTTTAATGAATTAAAATTCGAATGGGAATATGCAAAGAAAAAGCTAAAAGAAAGAATTCCAAGTGAACGGCAAACGGTGGATGACTTGCTTTTGGAATTGACGCCCAATATACTTGAAACACAATATGACTATCGGTTTTTAGAGACCATCTCTTTGATTGTAGCATTTGCCGATAAACACAAAGAAAGACAAGATTTTTTGTTTATCGGTGAGCGTTCGGATCTAAAGGAACAACAAGCGTCGCCATCATGGGTAAATCCTTGGGAATCAGGAGCTGACTAAAAAACGGACAGACACTTCGGTGTCTGTTTTTTTGAATATTTTCCGTTCAAAATCAGGAATTCTGTTACTAAAGTTTTGCAATAGGATACGCATTTCCTTTTTTCCACAAGATTCATAACCAAATGTAATACTGCTGTAACATTCAAGGATTAGGATAAACATGTAGTCGCTGATGCGACGCACTTTGACCCCCTTTTATATATACTTTAGATGGCGTACATGATGTGCGTCTATTTTTTTTTACGGCTTCTTACTTCTTCCCGTAAACAATCGACCATTTTGTCAAAACTGGCCGCCTTTTTATGGTAGATCATGCACAGGACCCATGTCATAAGAAATTGCACAAAAGCAAACAGCCAGGCCAGAGTGACTCCATCTGCTATATGGAGATTCATTCGTTTCGAATATGCCGTTAAGACAGGCAGCAAAACATAAAAAACAGCAAAACAGATGGTGAACAGAAGGAGAAACCTCTTCTTTTCTCTTATTAAATATTTGAACGTATTGGATTGTAAGACGATCGAATCCAGCATGTTTTCCTTGTCCATGAAATCACCCCGTATCAAAATGGTTTTCTGGAAAAGATGTTGTATATGGTTTATTGTTCGAGAATTTTGAATAATGCCTTGGCCGATGTACGGCTAACCGGAATTTTTGTCTTTTCCTTGTTCTTCAAAAGAGCATTATATGCTCCGTTAAACCAGGGAGTAATTTCATATATATAGTCCAAATTCACCAAATAACTGCGATGAGGCCGAAAAAACGGGTAGTGTTTGACCTTTTCTTCCAATTCCTGCAGTGTCATTTTTGCCTGAATGGTTCCCTGATCCGTATGGATCTCAATCCATCTCTCTTGCTTCACCGCATATTGAATCGATTGCGGGGAAAGAACGATAACTTTTTCTCCATCGTCAATCAACAACTTTGCATGACGGTTGGAAGATAAACTGTTTGGAGTTGTTTCTTTCGATATGGAATCGCCATCCTCTGCTTTCATCAAGGGTCCGCTGCGATAGCCCAATTTTTTTCGCACGCGTTCGATCGTCGCTTTAAACCGTTGTATATCATAGGGTTTTAAAAGATAATCAACCGCTTCCAAGTCAAATGCTTGTATGGCATATTCGTCATATGCTGTACTGAAAACGAGCAACGGAATATCGGTATCGTTTTCATTCTTTTGAAACGCTAACGTTTTAGCAACTTCAATGCCTGATAATGAAGGCATATGAATGTCCAGGAAAATGACATCCGGCTTGTACTGATGAAATAATTCCAACAATTGTTCGCCATTTTCCGCACTCGGGCAAAGGATAAAATCCTCTTCTTGCTGTATAAGATACGCCAATTCCTCGCGAACCAACCGCTCATCTTCTGCGATCATCGCTCGAATGTTCATGCAGTTGCCTCTCCTTTTGGTTCAGAATCGGAATACTAAATGAAACGGAGCATCCTTTTTCCGGTAAATTTTTGATATGCAAGGAAGACCCGGCACCCAATACATGTATGAGGCGCTGATTCACATTATAAAGACCAATCCCATTGCCTTGCTCGCTTTGAATTGGCTGCATCCCCAATTGATCCATGACTGCAACTGGTATTCCTTTTCCATTATCACATATTTCGATCTCAATTTCTTCCTTTTTTTTGCGAACCATGATCTTGATCACACCTCCGGCAGATACATCCGTCAACCCATGTTTCAAGCTGTTCTCAACGATCGGCTGCAGTGTGAACGGAGGAATGAACGCAGACTCAGTGCCCTCATCAACTTTACAATCGATGGTCAGCTGGTCGGAGAAACGTACCTTTATGATTTCGATATACGCCCAGAGATGTGCCAATTCCTTTTCCATCGGAATCAAGGAAATGCTTGTCATTTTTAAATTCAGACGCATGAATTGACCCAACTGAACGATAATATGCCTCGCCAGATCCGGATTTACGCGGATCAAGGTAGAAATCAAGTGAAGTGTGTTAAAGAGAAAATGCGGATTGATCTGTGCCTGCAAATTCCGCAATTGTGCCTCTTGCACGAGAGCCTTCATATGTTCGGCAGCCACGACATCCAACTGGTTGGAAAGCAATTTTGCCAGCCCCTGCGCCAAAGCGACATCAACAGCCCGCAACTGTTGAGAGCGTTGAAAATACATTTTCACCAAGCCCACCACTTCTCCCGCTTGACACAGCGGCATGAGAATCGCAGCATGCAGCGGGCATTTCGAATGATTGCAGCGGATTTGATCCTGGTTCAAAGCAATTTGAATTTCCCCGGATTCTACAGCGATACGTGAAAGGTTCGTCTTTAGCATTTCCCCTTGTTTGTGGTGGTCGGATCCAAGGCCCAAATGCGCCAATACTTGTTCCCTGTTCGTAACGGAAACGGCTGAGAGCTTTAACTCCTGTTGCAATAGTTTGGCTATTTCTGTCGCGGTTTCGAAGCTTAATCCCCGTCTTAAATACGGCAGCGCCGCTTCTGCAATCCGCAATGCCTGCAGTGCCGCAACTGCCGCCCCTTGTTCCTGTTCAAAGAGAGCGACCCGAATCATCGCCGTAAAGATAGCGATGGCGATGCTGTTCGTAATGACAAGCGGCAGGCCAATCCTGTCAACAAGGGCAATCGAATGTCGGGGTGTGGATGTAAAAATCAATAACAGGCCCATATGCAAAATAGGCACGAACATACCAATAAACATCGCTTTTGTCGGTGCAATGACACGCTCCTCTGAAAAAAACCGGGCAGTAGCTCCGCTCAAAATGCCAGCCAAAGGATGGATGAGGCTATTTGCGAATGATTCATCGCCCCCGAGAAAATAGGTGTAAAGGCCCAGAATCATTCCGGAACCAAAGCCTACAAAAGGTCCGCCCAATAATCCGGCGATCACGATTGCTACCAATGATGGTCCGACAAGCATTTCGTCCTGTCCCAGTTTGAAGATGAACCAATGCGGTGCAATGCGGTCCTCTGCCAGCAATATACCCATCTGCGTTGCAATGATGCCGAGTGTACCGAAAAGAATGGAATGATAGCAAACCGTTTTGTAATTGAATTTGCGATCCAATACAGAACGAAAGGATGGAATACGAGTCAACATAAAAACTAAGACAAGAAACAGGCCCATGCGTTGAAAAAAAAGAATCGTAATGTCTGCCATTCATCCATCCTCACAGTTGCTCTGGATTGATTCCGGTCTGTGATCGTATCCATACATGCAGATAGCGATTCTCATCTACAGGTTGCCTGGAACATAGCGTGCCGAAAACAAATCCCAAAAATCCAAGGGGGATCGCAATGATGCCCGGATTGAAATTGTTTAGAAACATGCTGTGAGAACCCCAGAAAACAAGCGCCAACGATGCGATCAAACCGGTTATGATACCTGTGAATGCTCCTGTCGAGTTGAATCGCTTCCAATATAAGGTAAACAAGATGAGCGGCAAATTGGTGGAAGCAGCTACTACGAATGTCAAGGAGACAGGAAAAACGGCGTTGCTATGTTGAATGTCCAAAGAGACCAAGACAGCTGCGAAACCGATGACAACAGCCGTTAGTTTTGCCGCGATCAACTGTTTTTTTTCGGTTGCCTGTCCTTTCAGCAGAATCACGTTATAAATGTCATGAGAAAACGAGGAGGTGGCAGAAAGCAGCAAGCCTGTTACAACCGCCAGAATGGTAGTAAACGCAATGGCGGAAATAAACGCCATAAAAAAATTCCCTCCTACCGCGGCGCCCAATAATGGGGCAGCCAAATTTCCGGACGGGTCAATTGCAACAAGCCTGTCCCAACCGACCAATGCGACTGCACCGAGTCCCAGAATCAATGTGATGAGATAAAAGACGCCGATTACAATAGTGGCCGTTACAATGGATTTGCGCACTGCCCGTGCATCTTTCACGGTAAAAAAGCGATTTAAAATGTGCGGCAATCCGGCCGTTCCCAAAACAAGAGAAAAATTAAGAGACAGCATTTCCAAAGGATTGGAAAACATGTTTCCCGGGGCAAAAAACTGTTCTTTATAAGGCGTTGCTGTTTTGACTTGTTCAAGCAGGCTGAATAGATCCCAATGAAACCGGGCAAGAACCATTAAGGATACCAGAAATGTTCCAGTCAGAAGAAGCACGGTTTTTACAATTTGAACCCAGGATGCCGAAACCATCCCCCCGAAAACAACATAGAGAATCATCAGCGTGCCGGTTACAAGTACAGAAACCGTATAATGGACCCCCAGCAACAGATGGACAAGCAGGCCGACTGCCACCAATTGTGGAACCATGTATAAAATAGAAATCGCCATGGTGTTTAAAGAAATGATCATGCGAATCTTGCCGGATGGAAAGCGGACACAAATCACATCGGCGAGAGTAAACGTTCCCAAATGGCGAATCGGTTCGGCAAAAAGAAGCAGCAGCAAATACGAGACCAGAAAGCCGATCGAATACAGAAACCCGTCGTAGCCGTGCAGTGCGACCGCCCCTGTAATCCCCAAAAAAGAAGCGGCACTCAAGTAGTCTCCGGCAATGGCCAAGCCATTCTGCAATCCGGTCAGACTTCCGGCAGCAGTATAAAAATGATGTGTGGATGTCCCTCGCTTGGCTGACCAATAACTGATCACAAGGGATCCAATCAGGATGGCTGCAAAAAAAATAAAATAGGCCGAGTTCATAGATTCACCTTTGTTTTGGAATGAGTCGCTGTCTATTCATTATAATGGTTTCAGCACAAAGTATATAGACGTTATTCATCATCCAATGGGCCAAACTCCAACTCTTCCAGTTCCTCAATTTCACCGTCTTCCCATCGAATCACCAATGTGCGGATGAAGCATGCGGGATTTTGAAATATTTGTATAATATACCCTTTTTTCTTTGTTTGCGGATGTTCCACGCAATCGCCGGTTTTCAATCTCATGAAGAATCCTCCTTATCAAAAACAAAGCCGCTCCATCAGTTGTCCGGAGCGGCTTTGACTTGTTTAAGCGGAGATGCCTGTCGCCGGTGCGGGATTCACGACCGGTTTGCCCACAGGCAGTACGGTACGGCCGGCAACGCTGTTGATGACACCGGCAGCCGATGTGTACAGAGCCAGCAGCCCGCAAAGTTCTCCCATCCAGCCTCCGAGCGCCGAGGAACCGAGAATGCCGAATTCATGGAATGCCAGCAGGAAAAACGTAAGCGTCAAAGTCAGGAAGACAAAGAACAGAGCGCGATTCAAGTAGAAGCTGCCAAACCACAAATAGAGTGTAAGGATGCCAAAGAAGAATAGGAAAAGACCGACTCCTGTTTTCGGTGCCATGCGCACAATCAGATAAAACGCAATCCAGAATGCTCCATATGAAGTAAATGCCGTCGCGCCAAACGTATTTCCTTTGCGAAACTCCCACATGCCAGCCAACAGCTGTGCACCGCCGCCATATGCTACTGCCAGCGCAAGTACGACACCCAACGCCTCACCGGAGACTACTCCTGCGTTAATCAGGCTGAGAATACATGTCGTGATACCGAATCCCGCCAATCCCAGCGGTCCTGGATCTGCAATTTTTACTTGTTCACCCATCTGAGCACATCCTCCCATTTTTCATCAAATAATTTTTAATCCAATCATTTTTCATTCCATGCCTTTTCATTTTACCAAGCAGCTTGCATACATTTCTGAAAAAACAGCGAATTGAAATCAATCACCTCCTTTTTCCCGTACAAGAATCATGTCGGAAACTATAACCGCAAACCGCATGAATTGCTGAAACGAGTTCACTCCGCGTGTTTATAGAGATCCTTTAAAGATTCGACGACTTTTGGATCCGCCAGCGTTGTAGTATCTCCCAGCACTCTGCCTTCCGCAATGTCGCGCAGCAATCGGCGCATGATCTTCGCACTGCGCGTCTTTGGCAGTTCAGCGGTAAAAATCACTTCTTCCGGGCGCGCAATCGCACCGATTTTCTCGACAACATGCTGTTTCAATTCCGTTGCCAAGTCTGTGTTCATCTGAACACCTTCCTTGACCGTGACAAACGCCGTAATGGCCTGGCCTTTGACTTCATGTGTGCGTCCGATGACCGCCGCTTCCGCCACCCCTTTGTGATCCACCAATGCACTTTCCACTTCCATCGTGCCAATGCGGTGACCGGAGACATTGATCACATCATCAAAGCGTCCCAACACCCAAAAATCGCTGTCCTCATCGATACGGGCGCCGTCACCCGATAAATACACGCCGGGAAACTTGCCAAAATATGTTTTCCGGAATCGTTCGTCATCGCCCCAAATGGTCCTAAGCATCGACGGCCACGGTTTTGTAATCACGAGATAGCCGCCGTTGCCCGGGCTTACCGGGTTTCCTTGTTCGTCGAATACTGCCGCCGCGATGCCGGGCACGGGACGTGTGGCAGAACCAGGTTTGGCAACCGTGATTCCGGGCAGCGGCGAGATCATGGCGCAACCGGTTTCCGTCTGCCACCACGTGTCTACAATCGGACAGCGTCCCTTTCCCACGTGTTCGTTGTACCACATCCACGCTTCCGGATTGATGGGCTCACCCACCGTCCCCAACAACCGAAGTGTATCCAGGTTATGTTTTTCAATGTGTTCCGGTCCCCACTTCATGAATGTGCGGATGGATGTCGGTGCGGTGTAAAGGATTGTTACGCCATACTTCTCGATGATTTCCCAAAATCTGTCCCGATTCGGCCAATCTGGCGCACCTTCATACATGACCACAGTCGTGCCTGCAGACAGCGGACCATAGACGATGTACGTATGACCCGTAACCCATCCGATGTCTGCCGTACAAAAGTATACGTCCTCATCTTTTATATCAAATACGCTGCGCATGGAAGTATTGGCTCCTACCAGATAACCGCCGGTCGTGTGTACGATTCCTTTCGGCTTGCCGGTCGTACCGGATGTATAAAGCATGTACAGAATGTCTTCCGCATCCATTTCTTCCGCCGGGAACGGAGTATGCGGCGCTTGACCCATCAATTCGTGCCAGTAAACGTCCCGCCCGGGCATCATTTGCGCATTCGCCAATTGACCGATCCGTTCAACGACCAATATTTTTTCAATCGGAGTATCTGCAACAGCGTCATCCGCACTCGTTTTCAATGGAATGACACCGCCGCGGCGCCATCCGGCATCTGCCGTAATCAAAAGTTTCGAATCTGCATCGATGATCCGTTCACGCAGCGCTTTTGCCGAGAAACCTGCGAACACGACGGAATGAATCGCTCCGATCTTCGCACATGCGAGCAGCGAGATGGGAAGTTCCGGAATCATCGGCAGGTAAATCGTTACCCGATCCCCTTTTTTGACTCCTAAACTTTGCAGCACATGCGCCGCTTTATCCACTTCACGGCCTAACATATCATATGTCAAGACTTTGCTGTCTCCCGGCTCTCCTTCCCAAACGATGGCAGCCTTGTTCTTGCGCGATCCGGCACGATGACGGTCAACCGCATTGTATGCGGCATTTAATTTACCGCCCAAAAACCATTTCGCATGGGGAGGATTCCAATCCAATATCTGATCAAACGGTTGAAACCAGGTGAGGTGTTGCGCTTGTTCCGCCCAATAAGCCTCCGGATCTTTCGCCGCCCGTTCATAGATGCCCGGATCGTTAAAATTCGCCTGATTCTTGCATTCATCCGATGGTGCAAACTTTCGATTTTCCATTAAAAGCGTATCCAATCCATTGATTTCCGTGGACATTTCCCTTTCCCCTCTCTGCATTCAATTATGTTTTCCTGCCTCAAATACAGGAAAACAAACAAATAATCATGTTTGTGCAGGCACACAGCCCAGTCCCAAACATCTGCAAACCTCTATATTTGAAAGCGATTTCATATCGATATAATTTTAAGAAAAAATTCAAACGTATAGTTGAAAAAGTCTTGAAATGTTAAAATCTGTGTCTGAGATGTCAAAATTCATGCTTGTTATGTAAATATTAAAAACGCATCTCGCACAATTGGTTTGTTGAGCAGCGTTATACTCCACTGCGCCAATTTTTGCGAAGATGCGTTTTTGTATCTTGTCAGTATTCAAGAATGAGTGGAACGTATCTCAAACAACAGGTTTTTTCTTAAACTGCAGGTTTTTTCAAGAAAGATACGAGCACAGCTGTCACAATTGCACCGATGACGATCGATAATGTGTACAGCAGTACGTTGCCTACCGCATTCGGAACAGCCAAGACGAAGATTCCGCCATGTGGCGCCCGCAGTGTGCATTGAAACAGCATGGATAATGCGCCTGTGATCGCTGAGCCGATGATAATCGATGGAATCACACGGAATGGGTCGCGGGCGGCAAAGGGAATCGCTCCTTCCGTAATAAATGAGATTCCCAGGACAGCAGCAGCTTTGCCGGCTTCTCGTTCATCATTCGAGTATTTGTGTTTTGCAATAAATGTCGACAGTGCCATGCCAAGCGGCGGAACCATGCCTGCCGCCATCACTGCGGCCATGATGGTGTATCCCGCCGTTGTTTGCGTACTAAGCATACCTGTCGCGAATGTATAAGCAACTTTATTAATGGGACCACCCATATCAGCAGCCATCATCGCACCAAGCAAGAGACCGAGACCGACCGAAGCCGTTGCTCCCATGCCTTTCAATTCATTTGTGAGCAAATTCATTAAGTCCTTTACAGGCGTACCGATGACAAATATCATGATAAGACCGACGATTGCCGTAGCGAAAAAAGGAATAATGAGAACCGGCATCAAACCTTGGAAATTTTTAGGTAATTTTATTCCGTCACGAATCCATTTTGCTACATACCCCGCAAGAAAACCGGCAATAATCCCGCCCAAAAATCCTGCGCCCGTAGATGTTGCCAATATGCCGCCGACGAGACCCGGTGCAAGACCCGGACGATCGGCAATTGACATGGCAATGAATCCGGCAAGAATCGGAACCATAAGTGCGAATGCGGAGCCGCCGCCGATATCCATCAAAGCTTTCGCAATTGTATAGTATGGAGAAGAAGGATCTTTAAATGCCGTAATGCCAAATGCAAAACTAATGGCAATCAACAAGCCCCCGGCGGTGACAAGCGGAATCATGTGCGATACGCCGTTCATCAAGTGCTTATAGAAGGCAGGCATTGCAGCTTTTTTCTGTTCTTTCGCAGCCTTTACTTGCGCTGCATAATCTTTATTCGCATGCAACACAGGAGCTGAAAACGATTCGTGAATCAAATGTTTGGGGTCCCGAATGGCTGAAGAAACGGATACTTCCAACACTTTTTTTCCATAAAAACGATCCATCTCCACTTTCTTGTCAGCCGCGATAATTACAGCATCCGCGTTTTGTATTTCAGCGTCAGACAATATGTTTTCTGCACCTACAGAGCCTTGTGTCTCGACTTTGATTTGATAGCCAAGTTCTTTTGCCGACCTCTCCAGCGCTTCTGCCGCCATATACGTATGGGCGATCCCGGTCGGACATGCGGTAATAGCCACCAACTTTTTCACTGTTTGTTTGTTATTGTTCGCATCTGGTTCAGAATTACGATCCATTAACATGCATATCACCTTTTTCCTTATAAATGTAAAATTACAAATAACTATAAAAATAAAAATAAAAATAAATTTCAGAATCAATCTTTGCTATCCACCATTCCTGCTTTCGATTGCCTCCTTTCAATCCAACCGTATTCTCTCTACCCCTATATTGAAAGCGTTTCCTCGTAATCTTAGTATAATGATGTGAATCCGAGAAATCAATCATAAAATTTCAAATTCAACCATAATCATTCTAAAAAAAATCATTTTCATTCAAATTTTCTCCTAACAATATGCTGCATGGCAGAATCTGATCCATGAAAGGTTTGTCGAAATGCAGAATTGGAATGGAAATAGCCACCCAAATGCGAGCGGCTAAATTCTCAGGAATTGATTGGGCAATCGCAGCGGTTGGAGCGGTTGGAATTGTGACAACTTTATAGAAACTCCAACTGTAAGCGTTTGTAATATCTCTCAACTATTTACTATTCCGAGGAATCGTAGTTTAATTATTTTGTTACTAGTTACGAAAGAATAAACGATGTACATTTACAAGTCTAAGGCAACTATGAAAATGAATCGATCAGGGGGTTTTCTCCTTGTTTTATATCCTTGTGTTTCTTGCTTCCTGGATCGCTTTCCTCATTTTTGGAAATAAAAAGCGATTTCGAGAACTCTATACAAATTCATTAATCGCGATGATTATGAGTTTGACTTCTGATGTCATTGCTTCGATTTATCCGTTTTGGTTTTATAATGACCCGAAAACGCATATCCCGAAATTGATTGTCGAATTACTGGATGATTTTGGAATATATCCGGTGATTGCGTATTTATACGTGCAATTTCTGCCGGAAACATTAAGAAAATGGTTTTTGTACACATTTCTTTGGACTACAGGCGGAATTTTGACTGAGTATTTTATGATAAGAAATGAGTATATCGTTTATAAATTAGGTTGGTCGCTATCTTGGTCTTATGTAAGCAACTGGATTATATTTGGAATCCTTACGGGACATCATGTATGGTCGTCCAAAAAACAAATGAAAATTACCGCCTGACTGCTTTTTTCGAATGTAATTCTTCCTGCATCCATACTTGTCCGAGCCGCACAATCTCTGTCATTACCGCTGCCATATCGTCAACCGTTGCGGCTGGATTGAGAAACACGCTCCTCAATACTATCATGAACGTTGGATTTCAAGATTTTTTCTACTATAATAGAAATAATCGGAGTTTTGGAGGCAATTTGGATGAACTTTGGGAAGAACGTGAAGCAGGAACGCAAGAAAAATAGCCTGACTCTTGAACAGCTTGCCGAACGGAGTGGAGTCAGTCGTTCCATGTTGTCACAAATCGAACGGGAAGAAAAAAATCCCACCATACAGGTAGCCTGTCAGATCGCCGAGGCATTGAATACCACTCTTTCGCAACTGATTGGTGAGCAAGAACGGCGAGAAGTGTTTGTGATTCGAACCGCTGAAAGACAGATGTACCGAGATGAACAGTCAGGATTTGAACGACATGTACTTTCTCCATCACTTCCCTCGAATCGGCTGGAATTTATTTTGAACGTGATTCCGCCGGGGCAAGAATCCGGCATATTTCCCGCTCACAAACCGGGAGTCAAGGAATATATCAGCGTTGCCGAAGGAAAATTGACAGTTTGTCTGGGCGCTGGGGATGTGGTTTATACGTTGGCGGAAGGAGATTCCATCTTTTTTGATGCGGATGTGGAACATCGTTTTGCAAATAAAGGCGATGAAGAATGCCGATATTATCTGGTGATTGATTCTTACGGCAAGAAACTATAAAGTGCGACTATAAAATGCATGAAATTCACTCTGAAAAGACCAACGAATATTAGCATGATTGGGTCATTTGACAAATAAGTTATCATGTTGTAAGATATATTTTATAAACCTTGTTATGCACAAATTCGATTTCTTGGTGAGGAATCGTTTAAAATAATGCAACTGGATTGATATTATTAGGTTAGGCAGTAAATCGTGAATGCCATTGTCATTAGCGTTGATTTGGGGCTTTTGACTTTCGTCCGTTGAATCATTTGGTGTGTAAGCATCATCCTGCTCTGCAGAAGGATGATGCTTTTTCATTTATCCTCGTTTACTCATCGTAAATCATCTTTCGGGTCATCCCTCCATCGATCACCAAATTTATGCCGGTGATAAAATCATTTTCAGGATTGGTAAGATACAAACAGGCTCGCGCAATATCCTCCGGCCTTCCAACCCTCATGGAAGGGTGTTGCAGATGGTCTCTCGGCTGAAGTGTATTGTAATCGCCCGTTTCGATCCAGCCAGGACTAATGGCGTTTACCCGAATATGATCGGGCCCTAAAGAAAGGGCAAGGGCATGTGTCAAAGAGAGGATTCCCCCTTTCGAAGCGGCATACGCTTCCGAATTCGGTTCAGACATGAGCGCGCGCGTGGAAGCGATATTTACGATGGATCCTCCGCCATGATTTCTCATGATTTTGGCCGCCTCCCTTGAGCAAAGAAACGTTCCACGCAGATTCGTTCCCACTACGTAATCCCATTCTTCAGTTGAGAGATCATAAGGAGACTTCCATACCCCAATCCCTGCGTTATTGATCAGGACATCCACCCCGTCCACTTGTCCCCCGACGGAATTAAAAAAATCCTCGATCTCTCCTGGTTCGCTCAAGTCCAGAACATGTGAAAAAACGCCAGCGCCGGCCTGTTCAATGAGCATAGAGGTATGTTGCAGTTCGCCTGCATCTTTATCGATGATGAAAAGCCTTGCTCCCTGTTGCGCATATGTAATCGCAATGGTTCGGCCGATTCCTTTGCCAGCCCCCGTTACAATCACTACTTTTCCTTCATATGACATACTCTCTGCTCCTTTGCAAAATAGTTACTGGGATGCATGATTATTTTCAGTAGAGATTTCATGAAGCGATCACCTCAACTCAGAGCTATTGGAAACAATTGTATCACAAGTAAAAATCATTTCCATCCGGGAAAATGTCTAAGAAAACGTGAAAATCGATAAAATCAAGAGAATTTGAATCATACTTTTCGTTTTCATAATTTGATACAATGATAAAAATTACGGTTGACAATTCGAGTCGATATGTTTATGATTTTATAGAAAATCATTTTCTATAAAAGGGTTGGATGAAATGAATCGAGCATCGAATGAAAACCATAAGGATATGGAGCAGGTAACAGAATTGCTCCATCAGCAAAATTTCCGGCTTACAAGAGAACGGGCGGCTGTTTTGGAGTTATTCATGCAAGCAGATCAAATGCTGACACCCATCCAGCTTTATGAATACGCTCAAAAAAATGGCGTCGAAATCGGATTGACCACAGTGTATCGGTTGCTTGAAGTATTGACGAAGGTTGGTCTTTGCTCACCATTTTTAGTAGACGGAGTGATTTACTACACCTTTTGCATACGCCATCATCATCATCATTTTGTATGTTTGGCTTGCCAGAAAGTACAAGACATTTTTGAGTGTCCTTCCTTTCAAAACCTGACGGAATATGGACAAATCAAATACCATAAAGCGGATATGTTCGGGTATTGTACGTCTTGCCAAAAGGATCATGAGGAGCAATTCCTGTAATGAAGTAATTTAAGCTTTGAACGAAAAAAGCACCTCTTGTATACTAGGAAACGTTCGACGCAGAACAATACCTACATACGAAAAGAGGCGCTCACATGAAGTATAAGACGAAGCAGAAACAGAATCAACGGATTACAAGAATTACCGAGAACACATTGGTGGTTGGAGCTGACATCGCAAAGAAGATACACGTAGCTCGAGCTGTGGATTTCCGTGGAATTGAGCTTGGGAAGGACTGTGTGTTTCACAACGACCAGGAAGGGCTGACGAAGCTGGCAGCGTGGATGAAGGAGCTTGGCCGAATTCATGAGAAAACAGACATTATATTCGGCATTGAACCGACTGGACACTACTGGTTCCCGTTAGCGGCGTTTTTGAAGGAGCAAGGCATTCAGGTTGTTGTTGTCAATCCGCATCATGTGAACAAGAGCAAGGAGCTCGAGGACAACTCACAGACCAAAAGCGACTACAAGGATGCAAAAGTCATTGCCGACCTCATTCGGAATGGAAAGTACTCAGAACCTAACTTACCGACCAAGGAATACGCAGAATTACGCATTCTGATGAATCTTCGCGAGAAGGTCATGGTGAGCTTGATTCAAGTGAAAACACGGATCACAAACTGGTTTGACCGCTACTTTCCAGAGTATCCACAGGTATTTAAGGACTGGGAAGGGAAAGCGTCCCTCATGACCATGCGTCAGTTTCCAACTCCAGAGGAGATTGTCTCCGTAGGCGCCAGAGGCGTTCTCTCACATTGGAAGACGGAAATCAAGCGTGGGGTGGGCATTAAGAGAGCGGAGCAGCTCTATGCGACCGCAACGGCTTCCATCGGGCTTACCGAGGGACTGGCAGCGGCTCGAATCGAGCTGACTATCTTGCTGCAGCAGTACGATCTGTATGGCAAGCAGGAAGAAACCATTATGGCGCAAGTCTTGCAGATTCTTGAGAAGATCCCCGGAACTCGGCAGATGCTGAGCATCCCAGGGGTTGGTGTTCTGACCGTCGCCGGTTTCCTAGCGGAGGTTGGCGATCTCAACAACTATGATCACGGACAGCAAATCATCCGCTTGGCTGGACTGAATTTGACTGAGAATAGTTCTGGAAAACGGAAGGGGAAAACGGGGATCAGCAAGCGGGGTCGTTCTCGATTAAGAGGCATCTTGTTTCGCGCCATGCTACCGATGGTGGCCAAAAACGAAGAATTTAAAGAGCTGCACAAGTATTACACGACACGTAGTCAGAATCCGTTAAAAAAGAAGCAGTCGATCATCGCCTTATGTGGAAAACTGGTTCGCGTACTTTATACATTGGGGACAAAGCAGAAAGAGTATAACGCAAACGATGTACTGGGGCCAGTCCGACAAGCCCAGCTACAACAAAGTGCAGCATAAAATAAAAAATAGAACACGTATCAACAGCTTAGTATCTGGTTTTTAATAAATGAAATATCCACAACTGGATATTTCACAAATTCAACATTATCAACAAACTGAAAACTCGATTATTCAGATGTGCACAACTTTGACAACGGAAGCACCGGAGAAGCCGAAGGATTTTATCCATAAGGGCAACGACCCAGTCGAGGAGCAAGAATCGGCCTCCACCCCTTGAGAGGTAGAACGAAGGAATGTAAGGGCATAGACCCAGCGTGACATGGGAGGGTAAACCCCGAGGGAGAACGTGGAGATCCACTGTGCGATCATACCATTTTATCCACAGTTTGGAAATCAAGACTTTCAAGCCCTATTCCTGCCACCGGCTCTTACAGAAAAAAATGTATTGAATTCAATTTTCATCCAATATCCTCAAGGTGTCAAAGTTGTAAAACTAAGAATGAGCGAGAAAACAGGAGAAAACATTACTTTATAGTGGGAGGGATCGGTTTGTTGAACGTCTGGGATCCCCAACATGTATCGGTTGGAATGGGATTATTGACTGCGTTTTTATTGGGATTGATTCACGGCATTACGCCTGATGAACATACATGGCCCATTACGTTTAGTTACGCAATCGGCAGCCGAAGTACGCAAGGCGGCATGAAAGCAGGGTTCCTGTTTGCATTGGCATTTACGTTTCAACGGGCAATCGCTTCACAACTCGCGTTTTTTGCTTTGGTCGGCTTTCTATTCCATCCGAGTGCCGAAAATATCGTATATGGAGTCGTAGGCATTGTGATGGCGATTTCCGGATACTACATCCGCTTTCGCCATAAGACCATTCACTTATTTCCCTGGTTGGAAAAATGGATGCCCAACCGCCCGGATTCGAATGAACCAATCCCCATAAAAATGCCTTTGATTCATGGAGTGATTGCAGGCTGCGGGACAGGAGCTTTTGCTACGATCATTTACACAGTAATCGCCCCCGCAATGCCTTCAGCCTGGTTCGGGTTTGTTCCGGGACTTGTTTTTGGTATCGGCACTGTTTTTATGCAAACGTTGATCGGAGCTTTATTCGGCTGGTGGATGGAAAAATATCAAGTAAGCGCAAAAGCAAAGGCCTACATTGGCACAACGGTAGCAGGAAACACTCTTTTGTACGGTGGCGTCATGTTTGTCCTTGTGGGTCTCTTGGGATTGTTTTTGCCAGGCATTTCGGATTGGAGTATAGCGACAGGGATAAAAGTACACAATCTGGATTCCATTAATACAGGCCTTTTATTGTCGGTTTTTGTAGTGGCAGGTGTGGGGGGAATCTCTCTTTGGAGAGCAATGCGCTATATTCGATTTCATTCCAAGCAAGAAATGGATTTGGAAAATTCCCTGATGCCTTAGAACCCACATTACGAAAACAAATGAAAACGGGTTGCAACAAAAAACCACAGTGATATCTGTGGTTTTTAAGCGTTATTCCCGATATATGTCATAGAATCCAAGCTTCATTTATAACTTCCCAGCAACTCCGTGCACAAAGGATTCAATCGGTTTGTCTTTATTTTTTGAGCGCAACTTGAAAAAGGCGTCTTGGCAAGCCGCCTTCCTCAAATTCATGTATTTCCTGAATATCGTATCCCTGCGCCAACTCTTTCACCTTGTCTTGATCGAAGAAGTGAACGATTATTGTAAAATAATGTATCTCTTTAGAGTCTTAGGGTTACATTAAAGGTGCTCATAACTGAATTTGGAAAGGCATATGTCATGATACGAATCCTATTGGTTATCGTTATGTTGATCGTGGTATGGCGTTGGGGAGATTGGAGACACTGGGAAAAATATCAAAGCACCGCGCTTTACTTTATAGCGACAGATTTGTTGTATAATTTTTTAACATACAATCATTCTCTATGGCTGTACCATCCCGCTCACCCCGTCATCGTACCTACACATACTTTGAATAACCTTATGGTCACACTCATTTTTTTCCCATGTACAGTGATTCTTTATCTCTCGCGATATCCTGCAGGATTAGGAAAACAAGTCGTCTACATCTTATTCTGGATAGGCATGTACTTATCGGTTGAAGCTGTGTTTCATTTTTATTTAGGGATTTTTTCATATCACAATGGCTGGAATTATGGGTGGTCGATCCTTTTTAATTTTGTTATGTTTCCTATGTTGCGACTACATTATAAAAAACCGCTATGGGCATATGCACTTTCCGTGGTTACAATAGTTTCCTTGATGCTTATATTTCAGATACCGATTTACAAAATGAAATAAAAAATAATCATTCAGACAAATACCGCATGTAATAAATAAATCGCCATTTATCCCCTCTTAGGAGGGGATAAATGGCGGATTACGTTTAAAATTTACTTCCAGACAGCTTGGGCAATTTCAACCACATGCCGCAGTTTCGCCCACTGCTGTTCTTCCGTCAGCAAATTGCCCTCTTCTGTTGATGCAAACCCGCACTGCGGACTTAGGCACAACTGATTCAAATCGACAAAGCGGGAAGCTTCATCAATGCGCCGTTTTATATCTTCTGGATTTTCCAATTCCCCAAATTTCGATGTAATCAAGCCAAGCACAATCTGCAAGTCAGACCGTTTCACGAAACGAAGTGGTTCAAAGCCGCCAGCTCGGTCGCTGTCATATTCCAGGAAAAACCCATCGATTGCAAGACCATCAAATAACGTTTCCGCCACCGGTTCATAACCGCCGGAGGAAATCCATGTCGAGCGGAAATTGCCCCGGCAAATGTGCATGGTGATTCTCAGATCATCCGGGCGGTCCGCAATCGCTTGATTAATTGTTTTCGCATACAAAGCACTCAGTTCATCAGGGTCGAATCCCCGGGCCCGAATTTGCTCTTTCTGTTCTTCTGAGCAAAGATACGCCCACGACGTATCATCCAGCTGAAGATATCGGCAACCGGCATCATAGAAAGCTTGAATCGCCTTTTTATATGTATGGGCCAAATCATGAAAAAACTCGTCTTTATCCCTGTATGCACTCGTTTCGATTTCCCCTCTGAAATGCAGCATACTTGGGCTTGGGATCGTCATTTTAGCCGTATGCGATCCGGCGATGCTGTGCAGAAACTTGTAATCCTCCAGCATCGGATGATTCGTGAAATCCAGTTTGCCTACTACCTTGACGGCGTGAGACTTGGTTTGCGTTTGATGGAATTGGATGCCGCTTTCTTTTTCGTAACCTTCCACGCCATCAAGGTTTTCAAGAAAATCAAAATGCCACCATGCCCGTCGAAATTCTCCGTCTGTCACGGCCTGCAGCCCAATCTCTTTTTGCTTTTCCACAATGCGACTGATCTCTTCGTTTTCGATCAATCGTAATTGTTCCGCCGAAATATCGCCTGCCGTTTTTTGCAACCGCGCCTTTTTAATCCGTTCCGATCTTAATAAGCTGCCTACTTGATCCGCTCGAAACGGTGGTTCGTTACGATGCAGCAATTGATTGGAATTTTGCACCAACATACATTCCTTCTTTCTATGAGATACGCAATAGATATGTAAAAACGTAACAAGTAAAAACAACCTCCTTCCGCTTGGAAAACAGCAAAGAGGTTGTTTTAACTTTACTTCTATTCTATTCTAATGTTCTTTGTTTCTTCAACCATTTTACTGCTGCACATCGGACACTTCGGCTCGTCAACCAATACAAACTCTTTCCTTGACCAACAATTGCAGGAAGTACATTGCCAAATAACTGTATCCTGATAGACGTATTCACTGACGGGACGTTTTGTATTATAAGCCATTGGAATCCTCCTATTCGCAAGGTCTTCAGTTCATGACATTGCATATGCTCAAAACAAAAAATTCACAAATAAAGAGCAACGATCAAGTTGAATCGATAGCTCTTTATACACTGGGAATTGCTGAATTTCATCTATACTGAAAGATTAATTATATCATAAATCATAATCAATAACCACATTTATGCCCATAACTAAACACATTTTAGTGCAGACACGTTTTCGGCTAAATACCTGTCCATTGTTTTTACCGATCTCATGTATGGCATATTCAAGATCGCATTGTGTCCGATCCCGTAAATATTGCTTGGCACCGTTTCTCGCTAAGTTTCATTTCTCTTGCTATAAGTCGTGCATACTTTGCTACATTTTCAGAATGACAAGCAGTCCCCCCCTTTTCCCCCCTTTAGATTACGACGAAACCGTTTGTAGGTAAATAGTGAATTATGTCGAATTTTGTTTTGGAAATATATTTATAAATTGTCCAAAAATATCAAAAATTATTACCGATAATTACTACTCAAACATGTCACAAATTATTTTTCGTATAATTCTAAAGGCAATCCGTCTGGGTCGCAAAAAAAGGTGAATTTCTTAAATGAAACCATTGAACATTTGCAAAATTCTTAATAATCATCCTCTAATTACTCTAAAATGGCTGACAACAGGAATACATAACTTTTTTGGTGTTTTTTTCGGATTGAAACACCGAAAAACAAGGAATAAACTGGCTACATCTGACTGACAAAATTGAGGTGAGTTGTTTTGCTCCTGAACTATGTAGGCATGTTGTTCTGTATCGTCGTTTGGGGTAGTAACTTTGTTGCAAGCAGTTGGCTTGTACAGCAATTTAGTCCACTTGCGCTGGCAGCGATTCGTTTATCGTTAACTTCGGTTTTTTTAGTAATCTCCGCATTGCTTATGCATAAATTTTCCGTTCTCTCAAAAAAACACCTTGTTTATTTGCTTCTTTCCGGATTTTTTGGAACGCTAATCAATCAGGTTTGTTTTTTTAAAGCCGTAACATATACATCTCCTACAGAATCGGCCTTGATTATGTCGTTAACACCTATTGCAACGTGTGCTTTTGCTTATTTTATTTTAAAAGAACAAATTACGCCACGCATGGTTATTGGCTCAATGATTGCCATAATGGGCGTATATGTCCTGATTGCACGCGGCACGGGACTCATCCATCCGAGTCTTGGCGACGCCTATGCTTTTGGCGCCATGTTGAGTTTTTCATTCAATCAGGTAATTATCCGAAAACTCACACTATATCTTGATACATTTATTGTTACCGTTTATTGTACGATACTTGGAACAGGGATGTTTATTCCACTGGCCATGATGACAACACCTTCTCCTTCGATCGGCCACACATTTATGGACTGGTTGATCCTGATATTGTCCGGCATTATGTCTCAAGGTGTCTGTGGATTGATATGGAATCGCAATATGGCTCAGGTAGGGGCTTCGAAAGCATCGATACTTACTGATCTGCAACCGTTCGTTGCAATGGTGACAGGATATGTATTTTTAGGTTTGCCAATTACTTTCATTCAACTTTTGGGCGGCTGTTTAATCATTCTAGGCGTTATTTTTTCCACTGTTCGGTTCAGGATAAGAAAAAAGAATCATACCGCATCGATTGGAATTTGAACAGTAACCGCAAACCGTTCCGGCATCCTTGTTGCAGCGCAAAGATCAATTTTAACGTGCAAAAGATAATGCTTTAAAAATAATCTCTGATTGTTATTATTTTTATTTTTTGGATTGATACCGGGCCACCTTCGTCCGATTTCCGCAAATCTTCATCGAACACCACTTCCGTCGTCCGCTGAAATCCATAAACATCAACACACAATCAGGGTTTGCACATCGATGAAGAGTGAGAAGATCACCAGTTGCAAGGAGACGAAGAGCATCGAAAGCGACCAAAGAGATCAGGGAATCTGCAGGACTGCCCATTGGAACAGGTATTAGGGCTTCGTCCCTTACTTTATAAGAAAATGGCGCCCTTTCAACCAACTCTTCCAAATGCACTCGCAAGCGATCCGTCGCTATATATCCGTCTGCGATCTTTTCGAATTCCTTTCGCAAAAAATCCCGCATTTTGCGTAAAGCATACAACGCTTCTGGCGAGTCATATCCTTCTTGAAAAATGTCCGGAAAGAGGCTTCCAGCCTGTTCCATCGCTTCGATCCAATGAGTAAGATCCTCCGAATTTACCAGCAAATCATGGCGAACACCCCGCCGTACAACTTCTGTATTGATAAGATCCAAGGACAGATGCCCAGATACAAGCGGAAAAGCATCATGTACTGCCATTTTTTATTCCTCCTGACACGAAACGAGCAATCAAACATAAACTAACCATATCATAACCTATTGACAGGTTAAGCAAAACTCATTTATTATACTAACCATAATTACATATAAATATGGTTACTTATGATGAAAAGGAGGGTTTTTCATGTCAAACACACGTAATCAAGGGTTTCGATTGGGGATTTATATATTCAAAGATGCAGAAATTATAGACTTTTCTGCGCCTTATGGAGTGTTTTCCGTAGCAAGGCGTTTCGATCCCGAACTTGATGTTTTCTTCATCGCAGATTCCATGCGTCCTGTTCAAACACAGGCGGGATTCACTGTGCTGCCAAATTACAGCTTCAGTGATCAGCCAAGCATGAATGCTTTTTTAATACCTGGTGGATTCGGTACACGACAAGAAATGCACAATACCCGCCTGCATGATTACATCCGAAATCTGCCAGAGAATTGCTTATTGACGAGCGTTTGCACCGGTTCCTGGATTTATGGCAAGATGGGATTGCTTGATGGAATAGCGGCAACAAACCGCAAAGAACCGGATCGGCAAGAGGCTTCGAGTCATGGAAAAGTGCCCATTGATCGTTTGGCGGAAATTGCACCAGCCTGTAAAATCGACCGCTCCCGAGTCGTCGACAGCGGCCGCATTGTGACTGCCGGCGGCATCAGTTCAGGAATGGAAATGGGATTTCATTTGCTAAGACGGGCCGGTTACGATGATGTCTTTCTTTCCGAAGTTGCAAGAGTCATGGAATATAGCAAAGCATACGACATTTACAAAGGTGATGTTCTGACTTCTACTCCCCAATAATGTTTCGTATTGTAAAATCAGCTTGCCAATACAAAAAAACGTTTGGAAAGAACGAGAGAGTCATGACTAGTTCTAACGGACTAACTGAAAATTACCCGTAATGCTCATTCAATTCCTGCCGATATCCCCGATACTAAAAGTGCGTGTTCAAAAAGTGGTTAAGTAAGACACAAGGAGTGCGAAGCCGAAGCACGAAAAGGCGACGGAGTGTACGTGTCTGGTACATGAGTAAGCCTTTTGGGGATTCGAAAGCAATCCGCCGTGGAGTTTTGACTACTTTTTGAACATCCTCTAAAAGTAGGAAGTGGAACAGCAATCTATTTTTATCAAGGGGCTGACGACATGATATTTCTACCTGTAGTTTTGGCAGTGGGGATTATCATCGGGATTGTTGTTGGAGTATTATTGGGAATCGGTGTAGGTTGGATCGCAGGAACGGTTCTCACTCTTATTTCCAATGAAGCAAGAATCGATTTGGGGATAGCTGTACTGGTTTTCATTGCTCTCTCCTACCTTGCTTATAGAGTCTTGCAGACACCAAAAACACATACTATAAAATAGCTCAATTGGAACTTGCAATATCTATGCTTTTCTGTGCATTTTGTGCATTGGGAATTCATTCTTTGATAATGCTGCTTTTGCAGCATTTTTTGTTGCTGTGCGGATAGATCCCACATATGCCGCCAAAAACTCGTCAATCGTCTCGGCCATACAATTGGTTTGCGGGTACAGTCTTTTCCATATGCCGCTCGGGTTCAACGATCCGAGTAAAGCCATATTTTTCGTACAGGCCGTGTGCGTCCCTCGTTACAAGTTGAAACTTCCGGAGACCTTGCAACAACGGATGTCCCATAATGCACTCCATCATCCACTTGGACAGCCCCTGTCCCCGATATGCCGGCAAAACAAACACATCACCCAAATATGCAAATGTGGCAAAGTCAGAAATCACTCGTGCAAATCCAACCTGCTCTACCCCATGGTAAATTCCGAAACATAATGAGTTTTGAATCGACCGCTCTGCAACATCCCGTGGGATCCCTTTGCACCAGTACGCTTCATCGTGCAGATACTTGCATACCACATCCACATCCATGCGATTTCGATCTGTCGATAGCACAAAATTATTTTGGCTAACTTCGTATTTGTCAGAAACCATTGTCAATCACTCCCTCCTACAACATCAAGCTGAATCTGCATCAGCCTGGCAACCTCGCCAGCTTGACGGTCATTTGAGTTTCGAAGTCCATCGATCACAGCGCGAATAGTATCTGCAGACTTGTTTTGACTCAGCTTGGCCTTCCCCTCCATCGCCGCAACTTCGATTTCAAATCCTACCACTGCTTTCTCCAGCTTCACATAAAATTCTTCGTCCAAATGGTCCAAGAGCGATGAATTTGGCTCGTAAAAACGGACCGTCTCCATGAGTAGTGAGTGTAATTGCCGCTCATCCTGGATGATCCGACACTTGCCAGTCACATGAACAGCCACATAGTTCCATGTAGGAACCGCTTGCTTCTCTACGTACCAAGAGGGCGAAATGTATGCGTGTGGTCCTTGAAAAACAATCAAAACTTCTGCCCCATCCAGCTTCCGCCAGTGCGGATTTGCCTTTGCGAAATGGCCCAAAAGCGTTTGTTTCCGGGTAGCACCTTGCTCGATCAACAGCGGCAAATGCGTGGCAAAAGGGCGTTCGTTCACTTGTGAAAACAGAATGCCAAAACTGTTCTGTCGAATGAATTGAACCATCTCTTCGGTGTCGTGTATCTCAAAAGATGCTGGTATGTACATGATATTGCCTCCTCGTAAAAATACTGTTCATTTTCTCTTTGTTATCCTATCGCCACTTCTCCTAGTTGTCTCCAGCCAATTGGTGATTTTCTTGCCCAGCTAATTCCTGTATCATGGACATGAGGTGGTACTCATGACTTGGAAGCCTGATTGGAACATCGACGAACCTGTATTCCGTCAAATTGCGAGACATTATGAAGAACTTATTATCAGCGGTGAACTATCACCAATTTGCCCAAAATCTAATTGACCATGACTGATGGATAAAGTGTCAAAAGTAATTTCATCAATCCTTTTTCGAAACGAACGTTGCTTCCCACCAACTCCATACATTACAACTATTTCATCATGAAGTTCTGGTTTTATATCTATTTTTCTGCTGCATCGATAGAAATAATGGTTCGAGAAGCTCCTGTATCAATAATCACATTTTCGATAATTGTTGATTTTCCTCTGTGTGTAAGTACTAAAGAAGTAAATAATAATCCATCGACAAGATTAATTTTCATAGGCACTTCTCTTAATTGCCGGCTTTACCAGAACCTCCATAACAATCCGATCTTTTGAAGTATGGTATATAAATCGATCCCCTTTGCACTCACGAAGCACTTTTAATGTTTCGTCATCAGATACAGGGCGGATTACTGCAACTTCTTCAACATATACTTTATTCCCTTCATAGTGTGATTTGATCTCCTCCACCAAAACAAATTGCTCGGGATATAATTGACGTACTTCTGTCCATAGCATACGTTATCACTGCTTTCCCTTTTTTCTTTTATAATACCATGCAAATAATAATAAAAGGAGTCCATAAGGACTCCTTACATCAAACCAATACACCCAGCACATAAGCTGCGATAACAATTTTAAAGTATATGCAGTATTGCATAGTTTTAGACTTAAGTCCTTTATTTTCATCGGTTATAGAATACTCATCATTTTCCTAGTTCTTTTTATAAGCAATCAAATTAAAATGACTTATATGGATATGAACTGGCTTTGATAAATACGTTTTAGCGTCAGTGTCTGTTAAAACGACCGTTAAGATTTCGTTTGGTCCCCTTCCCGTACCATAATTAATTTTGAATTGCTGTCCTGTTTTATTATGGTATAACCTTGTTCATTTAAAATTCTATTCCTAAGTTGTCCCTGTGTTGGGAATATGGAAAATAACAGGATAGTTAAACAAACTATACAGGCGATCAGAAATAGGATCTTCGTCTTTGTTATACGGAGCATAAAAAATTCCTCCATACTTTGGTTTCAAAATTAATCTTCACTCTTATTTCTATGTTATTCCATATAATCCGACTAATCCCTTTTGTATGTAGTTCAACTTATCCCGTTACATATCGCTACATTGCTAGACTATCCCTGCCCGTTTGAACAAAAAAACGGCTACCCAAGCAACCGTCACCCGCATCTACCTTTGATCCCCTATTGATCAACACGATGGTATACAAGCAACACAAGAAATTCACAGTCTTCATCATGTTCATTTATGTAGATATGACTCACATCAGCCACAAAATGTATCGAATCACCTGCTTCGAGAACATACGCTTGATCCTTTATTCGTAACGTTAAACATCCTTTCTTGACCCAAATGCCTTCTGTGACATTTGCTCCATGCGCTTCCGCTTCATGAAAGCATTCCGGCAGCAGTCGCGTCTGAAACAGTTCAACCGATCGGGGATGCCGGATCGTCAAGACATTCCGTACAACGTAATGACCATTATTATCTTGAACGATCGGCTGTTCAGACTGCCTCACCACTATAGCATGCGGTTGTTCAAAATCTTTGAGGAATACCGAAAAGGGAACCTGTAATCCCCCGGCAATCTTCCACAATGTTACGACCGTTGGATTCGATTCACCCCGTTCAATTTGACCCAGCATGGGTTTGCTTACCTCAGTCACATCAGCAAGTTGATCAAGCGTCCACCCGCGTTCCTTACGGAGACGGCGCAGTGTTTGACCGATGTGTTGTGTTAAATAATCGATTTCCATTCCAGCTCACCTCTTTTATACTATAACATACACAGATATGTTATAGTATATTTAATGAACTCTTCAAATAAGGAGTGTGTTCAATCATGCACGTTTTAATTGAGACTCTGATTATCGGTGCAGGCACTTTTCTAATCCGTGCCATTTCACTGAGTTGGGGAAGCCGGGTCATTTGGCCAGCATGGGGTCAAAAATGGTTGTCTTTTGTAACACCTGCAGTTTTGGGGGCACTCCTTGGACCATTGCTTTTTCTTCCGGACAACCATTTGGTGCCTATTGTCCATAATACTACGCTCCTTGCGGCGATTCCCACTGCCATAGTCGGCTGGTTTACCCGCCACCTTTTTTGGACAGTCGCCGCCGGTGTGGCGTGTTTTGCTATCGTGACACACTTGATTTGGTGAAGAGGTGATTGAAAATGAATAACCGCCGACTGATTGCAAAAGGGATCCGAGATGCTGTGCCGATCATACTCGCGTATTTCCCCATAGCAATGACTTTTGGAGTGATCTCTACAGGAAACGGTATACCTTGGCTCGTTACCATTCTAATTTCTGTATGGGTGTATGCTGGGGGTGCTCAATTTATGTTAGTGAGCTTGGCTTTGGCCGGTTCTTCCGTGATTTCCACTGTCGCCACTGTGCTTCTGGTAAACCTGCGACATTTTCTTTACGGTACATCCCTCGGTCCCGCCTTCATCCATTGGTCCGAACCGAAAAAATGGTTGTCAGCTTTTGGGTTGACTGACGAAGTGTTTGTGGTCGCCAGCAATCGTTATTTGCAGGAACCGCCTTTTCCTCGATACCACTTAGCCTTCGTATTCGCTTGTTATGGTTCTTGGCTTGCCGGTACATTGGTTGGAGCAAGCATCGGTCAGACGGTTCCCGCAGCAGTCTCTCAAATCCTTGGCTTTGCTCTCCCGGCATTATTTTTGGCATTGCTGTTAAGCTCCAAGCGTTCCGGGGCACACATTGCCGCCGCAATATTTGGTGCGATTCTGGCTGTTGCAGCACATTTGTTGCAGTTAGGAAATGTTGGCCTGGTTGTTGGGGCCGTTATCGGCGCAACGTTAGGCTTGATTTGTCAGAACTTTGTAGAAAGCTGCAAACAAACGAATTTGTAAAAATAGAATCCCATCGATGATCAGTCAAATGTCAATTGAATTTTTACATAACGCCGATCATCCAAACTGAAGGGTGGATCGATACTTCCCCTTCAGTTTCTCAATGATTTTTAAAGAGGATGTTCAAAACCAACATGGCCTTATGGCCACCACATGATATGAAAATGTTATTTTCGTATAAAAAGTATCCATATTGGGTATGAAAAATAAAAAATGTACCTATATAGTTGTCGTTGGTAGCTAAACTGACAGATTACTTAGTTTGCAGTTACCGTTTCTCTGCTTGCAGTGCCGTGACGCACACCATATCTACAATATCTTCGGCACTGCATCCTCTTGATAGATCGTTGATGGGTTTTGCGAATCCTGACAGAATTACCCCTAACGCCTTCGCATTAGCTAGTCTTTCTACTAGCTTGTAACCAATATTCCCTGCGTTCAGATCGGGGAAAATCAAAACATTTGCTTGTCCGCGAACCAAACTTTGTGGCGCTTTACGATTTGCTATATCAGGAATCAATGCAGCATCCGCCTGCAACTCTCCGTCTACAATAAGGTTTGGTTGTCGTTGCCTGATGATCTCAACAGATTTTCGAATTTTATCCAAAACAAGATGCTCGGCACTGCCCTTTGTCGAAAATGACAGAAATGCTACGACAGGTGAAAGACCAGCCACGATTTGCGCCAGTTTTGAAGCGTCCAAAGCGATGGCGGATAACTGCTCGCTATTGGGATCCGGGACCACCGCACAGTCCGCAAATACGAGCATGTCCTGTCCTCCAGGCAGAGAATGTGGCAACATCATGATAAACGCCCCAGACACCAGTTTGGACTCTTGATGCAACCCAACCACCTCAAGTCCGGCCTTCAGAACATGCCCAGTAGGTATGCTTGAGCCACCGACCATCCCTTCCGCCTGTCCGATCGCAACCAACGCAGCTCCGAAGTATTCTGCCCTGGACATCCTCTTCACTGCCTCATCAAGACTGGGTACAAGTTTCCCGCGACGAAAGCACCTCTCTCGATAAAGTTCAGCGAACTGGGTCAATTCTGGATCTTGGATTGGATCTCGGACTGTCACCGATACAGGTAATGAATGCAATCGACGGTGAATTCGAGTCTCATCCCCTAGAAGTATGAAGTGAAGAGAACAAGTCTCTCGTCCGCTGGAAATTTTCTCAATGGCATTCAATGCACGTTCATCGTCACCATCCGTGATCACAATACGATGCTCTAACCGAAACGCCTGTTGACGGAGCTGTTCCAATTTCGGTGTCCAATGTTGATTCTGCACTTGGTATCCCTTCTTTTGAATGTAGTTATACCGTTCGACCTGCTTCTCACATTTGACGGGAAAATTCGATTTTATGGACGTTTAGGAAAGCAAGGAGCAAAAGGCATTCCGCCTTTTACCCCTTCCCAGCATGATTGATCTTGTTACCAGTTTTTATGATCCAGATGAGCATATTTAGATAAAAAACGGGTTGGCATTTTTAACGCATCTTTACGGAATGGTGGAGCCAATTGAGTTCCATCCACTTGTATATCGAGTACGGTTGGTTTATCAGACTCCATTGCATTGAGGAGGGCTTCTCTTAGGTCTTCCGGATTGTCAACGCGGATACCGTTTGCTCCCATGACTTTGGCTAATTCAGCAAAATCAGGATTATTAATGTCCGCACCCACGAAACGGTTGTTATAGTAATCCACTTGATTCTTCTTTTCTGCACACCAAGCCCCATTATTGAATACACAAGCGATAACCGGAATGTTTTGATCAACCGCCGTGCTCACTTCATGCAAGCTCATCCCCCATGCCCCATCACCGACAATGGCGAATACGGGGCAATTGGGATTTCCTAATTTGGCCCCAAGTGCCGCGGGATAGGCAAAACCTGTATTGCCGAATGTTAAAGCAGCGATATGTTTT
This sequence comes from Fodinisporobacter ferrooxydans, assembly GCF_022818495.1. Lineage (GTDB taxonomy): Bacteria > Bacillota > Bacilli > Tumebacillales > MYW30-H2 > Fodinisporobacter > Fodinisporobacter ferrooxydans. The sequence goes on from NZ_CP089291.1 coordinate 4,058,151, forward strand.
CGTGGTTGCGTGAACTTCAGGTAACCGTTCGCCGTCGAAGAGACATTGCCAATGTCAGAAGAAACAATCGCATCTTCCGGTAGCAACTTGGTAAGTTCCAACAATGCCCTTCTCGGATTCATCGGATTGCCATCTACCATGGCAAGTTCCACGAGTTCTGCTTCCCATTCCTGATTGACCGCTGCAATTTCCGCGAGGCGTTTGCTATTTGGCTTACGGTTGACATCTTTGGCTTGCAGGCGTTTCAAAAGTTCGCTGCTTGCTTCCCGAGCGTCACCAATAATACCAACCTCGACAGGATGTGTGCGTGCAATATTACGCGGATTGATATCGATTTGGATAATCTTCGCATGCTTCGGCCAATAATCAATGTCGTAACAAGGCAATGTACCAAACACGGAAAGTCTTGTGCCAATCGCTAAAATCACATCTGCTTTCGCCAATGTTTTCATCGCTGCTTTTGAACCCATATAGCCAATCGGTCCGACCGCCAAAGGATGGTTAGCCGGGAAAGCGTCATTATGCATATAAGAAGTGGCTGTCTGTGCAGTCAAATAGTCCGCAATGCCAATCACAGGTTCCCAGCCATCAGCATCCACGGTTCCGCGACCAGAGATGATCACCGGATACTTTGCCGATGCCAACAGTTCGGCAGCTTTGTCCAGCGATTCCATCGAACCACAGCCTCTTGCATCCACACGATACTGGTGAGGTTCAAGGATTCGATCTTCCAATTCACCATAGAATAAATCACGTGGAATATCAAATAGTACCGGCCCCCGTTCCGCATAGGCAATACGAAAAGCGGTTCGTAAACAATCCGCAACCCTGCTGACATGTGGGACTTGAACGGTCGCTTTGGTGATGGCATCAAATACGGATACTTGATCACATTCTTGAAATCCATCCCAACCAACTGTCGGTGTTCCGGCAGATGGAGAGATGACAACCATTGGTGTGTGTGCCTGATAAGCAGCAGCCACGGAAGTAACCATATTGGTAATTCCGGGACCGTTTTGTCCAACGACTACTCCTGCTATCCCCGATACACGTGTATAAGCATCCGCCATGTGCGCGGCTGATTGTTCATGGCGTACTGGGATAAAGCGGATTCCTGCAGTTGGAAGCAAATCCAACATATCCATAAAAGCAGAGCCCAGAATCCCCGTGATATGTGTCACACCTTCCGCCACTAAAGTCTCAACAATCGCTTCACTCGGTGTCATTTTTACTTTCGTGCCTGTTAAATTTTTAGTTTCAATTTCTGTCATAGCCATAATTCAAATCCTCCTAAGTTTAATGAATGAATTTTAAAAGATAATTATTATTGAACAATTAGTTTCTCAGCAAGCATTTCATATATTGCTGATACATCTTTGCTTGTTGGTATTCTTACGTTAGTTAATATTCCATTTCCAGACATAGCATCATCGACGAGAATAGGGATAGAATCTCTTAATTTTTGAACATCAATATATTTTCTGCCATCGTCCCATATCCCAAATTTCTCATTGTAGCTTTCTATTATTTTCAAAGAAATGTTAGCTAACTGATCAGTATTTAGTGATGGATCAGAGCCCAAAGCTATTGCGATATTTGCATAGCGTTCTTTGGCTGCTTCAAGCCCGAAAAGCATCACAAAGGGTAGCAGAAGAGATACACTTAAACCATGCTGAATGTGAAAGCGTGTACCTAAAGGGCGACCTGCTGCATGGGCTAAATTCGTAGAGGAATTAGAGAAAGCAATCCCTGCATAACAGCTAGCTAACATCATTTTTTCTCTAGAGTCATTGTCTGCTCCATCCTCCCATATTCGAGGCAAAGCGGTTCCAATTATACGAATAGATTCTAATGCATATAGGTCGGTCATTTTTGTAGCCCGATTAGATACATACGCCTCTATTGCATGTGTTAACGCATCAAGTCCTGTATAAGCTGTAAGATGACGTGGTAGGCTAATGGATAGTTTTGGATCTAAGACAGCGGTATCCGGTATTAAATTAGGATGACCAGGATTCATCTTGAAATTAGTTTCGGTATTCGTTATAACCATGACTTTTGTAGCTTCTGAACCAGTTCCCGACGTAGTCGGAACCGCGATGAGTGGGAGGCGGTTTAAATAGGGCTGTTTCGTTATGTCAGTCCATTTTAAATCATGATTGATAGCAAATAACGAAACAGCTTTTCCCAAATCGATTGCACTTCCTCCACCAATTGATATGATACAATCCGCCTTAAAATCTTTTAAAACTTCTAGTGCTGCCTCAACGTGTAAGGTTGTAGGCTCACCAGCATAATCACTAAAAAATCTACTTTCAAAATTTCCCTTCCTTAAAATTTCTTCCACTTTGTAATGCAGATTGATGGGGGGATTGGCTAAGAAAGAATCCATTACTACAAAAGCTCTACTACCACGATTTTCAATTACAAATTCATCCAATGAATTTAAATACCCATTCCCTATATAAATATGGCATGGTAAATCTAGTTTAGGCATATTGTTCCCCCATTTTAACTGAAATAGTTCATATATTTTCCGGATCCAAAGTACTAGTATTTTGATCTCAAAATAAATAGAAATTGTTCACCCCCAATTCTTACTGGTTATGTAACTTACAATTCACCACCTTTGTATTAAGAATTAGGTTTAAAAATTATATTTTATATGTGAGATATACAGCAAAAATCATGCCAATCAGAAAATGTTGTATATGTATAATTATTCTGATAGTTTATGGTGTACAATAAAATTACTATGGTGACAATTTGCTTCCATGATGGTGCTCTAAAAACACCGTCCAATTTTAAAATTAGGAGTGGGAGGAAATAATGGACTGTCTATTCGATGATCATGTCGATAAAGAAAAATTGTTATCAGAAATTACACAGCTCCAATCTATCAGTGAACAGTTTCGGGCAATTTTTGATTCTTCAACCGACGGTCTTTTTGTTGTCGATTCTGGAGGGATTGTATTAGAAATTAATAAAGCATATGAACAAATGACCAGTATTTTACGTGAGGAAGTGGTAGGGAGAAACTTAACTGATCTAGTATTATCTGAATATTTTGATAAATCAGCATCCCTTTTGGCTTTACAATCTAAGAAGACGACAACAATCATACAACAAATAAAAAAACAAAAATTCTTTGTTGTAACGGCCAATCCTGTATTTGGTACAGAGCCAGAGATTAAAATGGTTGTCACCAGTGTCAGAGACGTTACATTTTTACACCATTTACAACAACAGCTTCGGCAAGTAGAACAGATTAACGAAAGACTCTCCTATCAAATACCGACTGCTAAAGAAACACAGAAAAGTTTCTCTGCCATTTATGGAAGCTCTAAAATGCAAAAGCTTTTAGAAAAAATAAAACAAATTTCTTCGTTCCCAACACCTGTATTAATTACTGGTCCCTCAGGTACAGGTAAAGAAGTGTTGGCAAACATGATTTATCAGTTAAGTTCCACAGAGAATAGACCATTTATTAAAGTCAATTGTGCAGCAATTCCACCCGAACTATTCGAATCCGAATTGTTCGGTTATGTAGGGGGATCATTTACTGGTGCGCATAAAGATGGAAAACCTGGATTGATTGAATTGTCAAATAAAGGAGTTTTACTATTAGATGAAATCGGTGAAATGCCTTTACCTTTACAAGCCAAATTACTGCGTGTGTTACAAGATAAAACGATAACCCGTCTTGGAGATACAAAACCCAAACAACTTTCCTTTCGCTTGATTTGTTCAACAAATCAAGATCTAAAACAATTAGTTAAAGAGAAAAAATTCCGTGAGGATCTATGGTATCGAATTAATGTAGTTCACCTTGAAATTCCACCGTTACGTGAACGCAAATCAGATATTCGTCCTCTCACGAAACAGTTTTTAGATGAATTTTGTTCTCAATATGGTTTACAAAAGCAGATAAAGCCAGAAGCTATGTTGTCTTTAGAAGAATATTCATGGCCAGGAAATGTACGTGAGCTTAAAAACATTGTGGAGTTTCTTGTTGTCTCGACAACTGATAATAATATTTCACTGGATGATCTTCCAGAGCATGTCAGGAATAATTGGGATTTCGTGAATGTGTCATACGAAGGAGAGCTATCTCAGACAAACGAAGATACTCAAATAACAATATCTGATAATAGAACTTTGAAGCAATTACTTGATCAATTTGAAGCAAAGCAAATATTACGAGCATTAAACTCCACTAAAAGTATGCGTTCAGCTGCTGCCTTACTAGGCATAGACCACGCTAGTTTAATTCGTAAAATGAAGAGACTCGAAATTTATAAAAAGTCAAGCTATCGTAGCTTATCGTCCACAGACACGAAATGATGGAGCATTCTGTCTTACATCAAATCTTTAAACTGTGGAAATTTGGATACGTGAGTTATCTCTTCTATTACATATACCAAATAACTATACACAGCAATAATGGTGATAGATTGACACTAAAAGTCAGAATATCGGTGTTCAACCATCACCAAAGTTGGACTATATATTTTTAAAATACTTAGAAATGCGGTAAATACAAAACTTAATAAAAGTGGCACAGTTTTTGCATTGTTATTTAGTGACATTGCATTTCTGGAAAGGAGAGGATACGCCCTTGTTTGTAAGCGGATTCATTTTGTATTACTACATGCTTAAATCGCCTTGAGTTTTAATTGCACCATAGAATAAACAGTGGTAAATATTAAAAAAATTCATTTAAACGCCGTAACGATGTTGGGAATCATTACGAGGAGCAATTCCTGTAATGAAGTAATTTAAGCTTTGAACGAAAAAAGCACCTCTTGTATACTAGGAAACGTTCGACGCAGAACAATACCTACATACGAAAAGAGGCGCTCACATGAAGTATAAGACGAAGCAGAAACAGAATCAACGGATTACAAGAATTACCGAGAACACATTGGTGGTTGGAGCTGACATCGCAAAGAAGATACACGTAGCTCGAGCTGTGGATTTCCGTGGAATTGAGCTTGGGAAGGACTGTGTGTTTCACAACGACCAGGAAGGGCTGACGAAGCTGGCAGCGTGGATGAAGGAGCTTGGCCGAATTCATGAGAAAACAGACATTATATTCGGCATTGAACCGACTGGACACTACTGGTTCCCGTTAGCGGCGTTTTTGAAGGAGCAAGGCATTCAGGTTGTTGTTGTCAATCCGCATCATGTGAACAAGAGCAAGGAGCTCGAGGACAACTCACAGACCAAAAGCGACTACAAGGATGCAAAAGTCATTGCCGACCTCATTCGGAATGGAAAGTACTCAGAACCTAACTTACCGACCAAGGAATACGCAGAATTACGCATTCTGATGAATCTTCGCGAGAAGGTCATGGTGAGCTTGATTCAAGTGAAAACACGGATCACAAACTGGTTTGACCGCTACTTTCCAGAGTATCCACAGGTATTTAAGGACTGGGAAGGGAAAGCGTCCCTCATGACCATGCGTCAGTTTCCAACTCCAGAGGAGATTGTCTCCGTAGGCGCCAGAGGCGTTCTCTCACATTGGAAGACGGAAATCAAGCGTGGGGTGGGCATTAAGAGAGCGGAGCAGCTCTATGCGACCGCAACGGCTTCCATCGGGCTTACCGAGGGACTGGCAGCGGCTCGAATCGAGCTGACTATCTTGCTGCAGCAGTACGATCTGTATGGCAAGCAGGAAGAAACCATTATGGCGCAAGTCTTGCAGATTCTTGAGAAGATCCCCGGAACTCGGCAGATGCTGAGCATCCCAGGGGTTGGTGTTCTGACCGTCGCCGGTTTCCTAGCGGAGGTTGGCGATCTCAACAACTATGATCACGGACAGCAAATCATCCGCTTGGCTGGACTGAATTTGACTGAGAATAGTTCTGGAAAACGGAAGGGGAAAACGGGGATCAGCAAGCGGGGTCGTTCTCGATTAAGAGGCATCTTGTTTCGCGCCATGCTACCGATGGTGGCCAAAAACGAAGAATTTAAAGAGCTGCACAAGTATTACACGACACGTAGTCAGAATCCGTTAAAAAAGAAGCAGTCGATCATCGCCTTATGTGGAAAACTGGTTCGCGTACTTTATACATTGGGGACAAAGCAGAAAGAGTATAACGCAAACGATGTACTGGGGCCAGTCCGACAAGCCCAGCTACAACAAAGTGCAGCATAAAATAAAAAATAGAACACGTATCAACAGCTTAGTATCTGGTTTTTAATAAATGAAATATCCACAACTGGATATTTCACAAATTCAACATTATCAACAAACTGAAAACTCGATTATTCAGATGTGCACAACTTTGACAACGGAAGCACCGGAGAAGCCGAAGGATTTTATCCATAAGGGCAACGACCCAGTCGAGGAGCAAGAATCGGCCTCCACCCCTTGAGAGGTAGAACGAAGGAATGTAAGGGCATAGACCCAGCGTGACATGGGAGGGTAAACCCCGAGGGAGAACGTGGAGATCCACTGTGCGATCATACCATTTTATCCACAGTTTGGAAAACAATGATTTCAAGCTTATTCCTGCCACCGGCCTTTACAGAAAAATATGGGTTCTATGCAATCTTTCACCAACACTCTCTAGGTGTCAAAGTTGTAAAACTAAGAATGAGCGAGAAAACAGGAGAAAACATTACTTTATAGTGGGAGGGTTAATATGATTGTTAATGATAGAAGGATGTTAAGACAAGTCGTAGGTTCTAGTCTAGTGGGTTCGACGATAGAATGGTATGACTTCTTTCTTTACGGTGTTATAGCTGGTATTGTATTGAACAAACTATATTTTCCGGTCAATGATCCCCTGATCTCGATACTTCTGGCGTATGCAACATTTGCAGTTGGTTTTATTACTCGTCCATTAGGCGGAATCATTTTTGGTCATTTCGGAGACCGCATAGGAAGAAAAAGTATGCTCATTATTACTTTATCTCTTATGGGGATTGCTACAGCACTAATCTCTGTAATACCGACGTACCAACAAATCGGTGTCTGGGCGCCGATAATATTGTTGCTGCTACGTGTTATTCAAGGTATCGGCCTAGGCGGCGAATGGGGTGGTGCGGTGCTAATGACTTTTGAGCATGCGAAACCTTCTAGCCGTGGTTTATATGCTAGTTTACCACAAATTGGACTTTCAATTGGATTGCTATTATCTTCTGGAATTGTTGGAGCATTATCGTCTTTGTTAACAAACAGTCAGTTTATGTCTTGGGGGTGGAGAGTTGCCTTTGCCATTAGTACCATAATGATTTTCATAGGCTTATGGATTCGAATAAAAGTCTCTGAGTCACCAGAATTTGCAGAAATCAAAAAATACAATAGAGAGTCTCGTGTACCGTTCAAAGAAATGTGGCGTGGACATACTGGAAATATACTCGCTGGAATGGGAGCTCGATATATTGACGGTGTCTTCTTTAATGTTATGGGCGTATTCTCAATTACTTATCTTACAAATAATATCCACATTTCCCGAACTACAGCATTATTGGGTGTCTCGGCCGCTTCGTTTGTCATGTGCTTTTTCATTCCTCTATTTGGATATCTATCGGATCGTATCGGGAGAGCCCGTGTATACGGATATGCTAGCATTATAACGGGTTGCTCATCACTTCCAGCCTTCTGGTTAATGTCCTCCAGTGGAAGTAATGTTCTATTAATCTGGCTATCTATCATTATCCCATTCGGAATTTTCTATGCTGCTGTTTACGGTCCTGAAGCCGCATTGTTCGCTGAATTGTTTGATACACGAGTTCGCTACACCGGAATGTCTTTTGTTTATCAATTTTCTGGAATATTTGCGAGTGGAATTACACCTATCATTGCTACGGCATTAATTAAACTCGATGGTGGATCATACATCTATATGACTTTGTATGTCATATTAACCGGTATTGTTAGTGCTCTATCAGCTTGGTGGATATACTCTCGTCAAACTCAATCAATGCAACGATCATACAAAGAAGATTTTGTAATAACCGAATCCTCCAAATTATAAATTTACAATAAAGCGTTTTTCCACAAGGATTAAAAAGGTGAAGTATATTACTAAAAATAGTTGATTTTATAATTAAGATCCCAAATTGGACAGAGTATACAGCCCACTACAAGAGAGTTGCTTATAGAGCTCGTCTAAAATGTACCTCATATGGATATAAAAATAAAGATGCACCTATGCAAAATAGGGTAAAATGGAAGTATCGACACAACCAAAATTACCTATTTGTGAGGTGCATTTTTCCTACGCCATTTCGTACCAAAGTCAGTACAAAATTATTGTACGCCATCTTGGTCGGCCTGATTGCGCAAGCCTTGAAATTCAAAAACTTCCTTCATCCGATGCTGGCGGATATCTACTCAAGGCTGATTTTGTCCCCCGTCAACTACTGAAAATCCTTTCTTCCATGGCCCCGTAAATGGCGAATGGTGAAATCCTGTGAGTATGCCGGAACCAATGGCAACCACAGCCAATTGAATGGTTGTCAAAGCACCTGAGTTCATTGTTTTCCCGTCCGTCAGCTTTTTTGCCACCGACATTTGAATCGCCCGACAAAGAGCCGCTCCCAGAATCAAAAAATCGCCGATGTTGATGTAATACCCATGCAATGTCAATAGAGAAGATCGCGAAAAGAAGAACACCGAAAACAATTCCGCTGATCCATGTATGTACATCTGCTTTTCGGATCTCGTGAAAAGTCAGTGGCAATACCCTGATCGTCAGATTAGCATTCTATTTCACTCTACCATGCTATATTTAGCTCTTTAATCAAATACCCATTTCACAGAACTCTGTTTGTTCTCGTTTACGGCAAGCTGAAATATATCCGGACGGGCGTAACTGCCAACAGGATCAAAGTCGAAACGACTCTGCACAATCAAATCAAGATCCAAATTCCCGATAAGAATCTCCTCTCGCCCGTAAACAGGTTCAACGATATAATCACCAAGCGGGCCTACAATTGCGCTGCCTCCTGTGCACATGACTTCCGGTTGTGAGGACAACTCCCACTATAAATGAATCGTTTCTCTTAATTTCAAGCAACACTATTTTTAGTCATTGCTTTTTTTGTACATCCTCCCACGAAACTTTTGAAGTTCAAGAACAGCGACAGTCAAGAATACAAGAAAACAACCTGCCCATTGAACCAATTCCAGCCGCTCTCCCAAAAACAATGTTCCGAGTAAAATTGTGATCACAGGGCCCAACATCGAAAGGATGGATGCACGTTCCGCACCAATCCGCTTGATCCCTTCCAGGATCAACACAAAGGAAACGACCGTCGAAACTACCGCAATGACAAAATATAGTTCATACACGGAAAGGCTATATCGAAAAAGATTCATCGAATTCCCTGACACTGATTTTATCACCAGGTAGACAACCATCGCCAAACTGGCGCTGGCCATCCCGTATGCATTCATCCGGATCCCGCCAATTTTGTGTACCAGTTGGCTGGAAAGCACCAGATAGCCGGCATAGACCACGGATGACAAGAGGATAAATATCGCTCCTGTCAAATTCGCTTTGAGCAGGCCTGTATTCCACCCGCCAATCGACAAATAAATCCCTGCGTAAATGACGACAATTGCGATCAGGTTTTGGATGGAAATCATCCGTTTCTGCATAAAGGCCGACAGAATCATCACAAACACCGGATAGCTAATGAGCAGCATTCGTTCAACAATGGCAGACACATGGTGCAGCCCTATAAAATCAAGCAACGGAGACAGAAAAAAACTCAACAGGCCGGCGAAGCATGCTTTCACGCTGTCTCCCCTCTGCCGTATGGCGGGGATTTTGGGCCGATTGATCAGGAAAAGGATCCAAAACAATGGGGTGGCAATCAGTTGTCTTGCGAATAAAGTCGCTTCGGGAGATGCGCCTTTTTCGTAGGCCAGCTTGATAAAAATCGCTTTTGCCGCAAAACAGACGGTTCCCAAAATTACTAACATCATCCCCGTTGTAACCCGACGGTTGACCTGTGACTGAAACATCTGCTCACCTTTGCCAAACTCAGCTTTGCTCATCTCAACTCACCTTTCCTTTTCTGCTTGCTCGACTCGATGCCGATGGCCAGATCATCCTCCATCGCCTGGGAAAATGACGTGTTCATGTGTTCATGTGTTCATGTGTTCATGTGTTCATTCATTCGGTCCTGCAAAAAATAAAGAAAGGCCCCACATCCGCAATAGGGACGTGGGACCGTGGTGCCACCCTAATTAGCCTGTCAGTCATTTGGCTCACTTTAAGGGTACGGATCATAGTATACACCACGTCGATACCCGTCTCTTGGTAACGGAGAGACAATCCCGGCTTTGCCTACTGCCATGCTGCACAGGTTCAGCAAAGCAACTCAAAAGTCCATTCGGCATTCGATGTGTATCGGCTTGCACCACCCGCCGACTCTCTGAAACAACATCTATGAATGCGTGCTACTCTTCATCATCGTTTTTTCCGTTTCACACGTTTAATCTTGGTAAATAATGTATCAAAGATGAACGGTATCGTCAATACGTTTTTTACTTAATGTATATTGAGTTGCCAACTGCAGCATGCAATAATGAAGGCGAACAAGAGATTGTTGCTGATGCCCCTTGGCGGGTATGTGTCCCGAAGAGTCGTCACCTCATCGGGACATTCTTATTTTAAACTACGAGTGTAGCCGAATCAGTTGTACGATCAATGTCAGGAAAGCAACCATAAACATGAGCCAACGAAACGTTTTTTCATCTGCTTGAATAACAATCGTATCCATATTTCTTTATACTATTTCTTCGCCGGTTGATACTCTCCGGGAATGGCATTTGTGGCGATCGACAAGCGGTTCCAGCTATTGATCGTGTTGATTGCCATGATCAATTGGACGTATTGTTTGTCATTAAAATGTTTCCGTACACGCTGATACAATTCATCTGGAACACGGTTCGTAGCCACCAATGTGACTGCCTCGGTCAATTCAAGCGCCGCACGTTCTTCTTCCGTATAAAAAGGGGCTTCCCGCCATGCGTTCAGGGCGTAAATCCGCTGCTCCGTTTCACCGATGGCACGAGCATCTTTGGTGTGCATGTCCAGGCAGTATGCACAGCCATTGATTTGGGATGCGCGGATCTTGATGAGTTCCAGGAGTTTCGGTTCCAGTCCCGAGTTCTTTACATATTGCTCAAGCTGCATCATAGCTTTCAAACTATCAGGCTCAGTTGTTGCGTAGTTCAGACGCGGTTCCATATGTATCCTCCTCTATTGACACGTATTTGACCAGACACATGTAAAAGATGTAATAGTGTGTGGCAAAATCGATTACAATTCAAATGTTAGCACTCGCATATATTGGAATCAACCGTTAAACACAGCCGCTCCCAAATGACCATGAACAAACTCTCTAGAGATCTTTGTCAAATAGATTCATTCCACAACATCATTTTTGCAACGCCTGCTGCGCCATGCTTTTCAATTGCAGGAGTTCCTTATCCGGCGGATATTGATTCTTCATTGCAAGCCCTTTTTCGATCATGGGAAGAGCCTGTTTATATTCGCCGGCATACACATATGCATATGACAAGCCATATGCCACCATTCGGTAAGGCGGCTGTCCATTTTGCAACAGTGATTCATAATACGGTATAACCGATTGTTTGAAAAACCGGGGATAACGGTCATTCGAGTCGATCTTAAATTGTTGCGCGGATGTGTCCCAATGATAGATTTGATACTTGAACAACGGCCCGGTTTCTTTGATCCACGCCGCAATTTCAAGCAACTTATCGCCGTTTAGATCGGCAATCGTGAATTTGTTTGCGATGGTTTGAAATGTACTCTCGATTTTCCCGTTTTCCGGCCGCAATATCGTCAGGTTCCAGAAAATTCAGTTCCCCTTTGAATATTCTTTTGTTCAGACAAGACATTTTAAGAATCGAAAGGGAATCATCCGGATACAATAATTTGGAAAATGGAATGAAGAGGTGTTTGTTACGATTCAATTTTTGAAAAGACTGGTAAGAAAAAGGCAATACAAACAGATTTCGTCAAACATGAACTCATCCTCGACATATTCATCCGAGGAAACCGTGAATCTGAATACGATACACATCCATACATCTTTGGAAGAAAATTTGCAACAAATTAAAACTGCCCTTGGCAACAGAGATGATTTGGTTGTGCGAACCGTTGTTCTTTTACCGGAAACTCTCCGGAAAAAATGTGCCTTGCTTTTTTTGAACGGAATGGTTGACTTGGATTTTTTACATACGAACGTACTGGAACAACTGCTAAAAATCAGGCAAGTACTCGAGCCATCCATTCTCGATCAATGTGTCCTTGATGTATTGAGTGCGACAAGTGTATGTGTTGAATCGGATATTCACGCACTCATCCATCAGTTAACTCGTGGGTATGCTTTGATTTTCATTGATGGCGAGGCAAGATATATATGTATTGAATCATCGAAATATAACACGAGAGCAGTAAGCGAACCATCTACGGAAACAGTGGTAAAGGGGCCAAGAGAGGGATTTATAGAGGACTTGGATATTAATTTATCGCTCTTGCGAAGAAAAATTCGCAGCCACAATTTACAAATTGAGCGGTTGATTATTGGCAAACAAACCAGAACGAGTGTATGTATCTCCTATATACGAGGACTCGTAAAGGATGAAATTGTATCGGAATTACGCAGGAGACTCAAACAAATTGAGATTGATGGGGTATTTGAAGTAGGGTATATCGAACAATTGATTGAAGATCATCGCTATTCCGTGTTTCCGACTTGCATCACGACAGAACGGCCGGATACAACTGCCGCAAAACTTCTTGAAGGACGCGTCGCAATCTTAGTGGACGGAACACCGAATGTAATGCTATGCCCTGCACTATTTGTCGAATTTTTTCAGAACTCCGAGGATTATTACATAAAGCCTTACTATGCAAGTTTTGCCCGCATCTTGCGTTACTTGGCATTCTTTATGTCCACGTTTTCACCCTCTTTATATATTGCTTTTGAAAGCTTTGAGAAAGAATTGATACCGACATCATTAATCAACAGTTTTAGTGAGGCTCGCGAAGGTGTGCCATTTCCATTAACAATTGAAGTATTTCTAATGGTCATCGTATTTGAGTGGCTGCGCGAGGCCGGTGTGCGCATGCCCCGGCCAATCGGTCAAGCTGTCAGCATCGTCGGAGCTCTCGTGATTGGACAAGCGGCTGTGTCAGCCGGCATTATCGGCGCACCCACGGTTATCGTCATTGCAGGCGCAGGAATCACTTCGTTTGTTGTTCCCATGCTATTTGACGTAATGACTTTGTTTCGGATTCTCTCAATACTTGTAGTCGGTTTCTTGGGATTGTACGGGGAGTTTTTGCTTTGGTATGGCATGCTTATCTATTTGTCCGGCATTCGCTCCTTTGGCATACCTTATTTGTCTCCACTCGCTCCTCTCCTATGGCGGGAGTGGGGAGATGCATTTATACGCCTTCCTTTGAATTGGTTGAGACAACGTCCGCAATCTTTGGAAATGGTAGATCAGGTGCGCATGCAGCCTGATTCCTTAGAGAAACAGGATAAGGAGGATAACGAAACTACGTGAGACGAGATAGCGTTGCGTATTTTCATACCATTTTCAAATGTTCGGCTTGGGCCATGATCATTTTTTTGTCCATATTGCTAACAGGATGTTGGAATAATATTGATTTGAATGAAACACGACTCGTCTCTGTAGTCGGAGTTGACATCGGACCGCAAGGACAATATCGTCTTACCGCAAGAATCTATAATCCTAGTGCCGCCAAAAAAGAAAGCCAAGGACAATCGGGCCAACCATCAAAAGTGGTAGGTCAAATTGTGCAAGCGGACGGCAATACCATATTTGATGCAATACGCAATCTGATCTCGTATACAGGTTTCAAGTTGAATTTTCAACATATAAAATACATCGTAATTGGAGATGAACTGGCTAAAAAAACGCTTCTTCCCATTCTGGATTTTTTCTTGCGCGATCACGAACCGAGGCTCCGTACCTGGGTCTTGATCAGCAACCAACAAAATGCGGAACGTATTTTAAAGTCGTACCCGATTGTGCATTCCAACCAAGCAACAGAAATGGACGAAAAAATGAAAGCAAGCAAAAGCATCGGCAAATATCCGGCGGTTCCAATGATCGAACTGGCGCGTATGCTGGCACATAAAAATCAAACGGCTGAGCTCCCGCTTGTGGAGTCAAAAACGGTTCAAAAGGTGCCTGTGAATTATGTTCTTGGAACAGCTCTGATTAACCATGGGAAAATGATTGCTACATTAGGGCCGAAACAAACAAGAGGAATGCTATTTGTCAAGAATCAAATCACCAGTTCAATCCTTGATGTTCCGATGGATATAAAAAAACATGAGTATATCGCGTTAGAGGTAATGGATGCAAAAACGCAAAACATTCCGGAATTGAAAAAAAATGAACTGACGATGTATATACAGGTTCATGTCACAGCGAATATCGGTTCCATCGAAATTCCCGCTGAAGCAAATAAAGATCTATATCGTACTTTGGAACAAAAATCAAGTCAAATCATTCAGGATGAAATCCAGCGTGCGATGGTCAGTATACAAAAAAACAAAGCCGATGTGTTTGGGTTTGGAGATCTGGTGCAACGGAAATATCCACACGAATGGAATACTGTTAAAAATTCTTGGCCAATTATGTTTGCGAATTCCAAGATCCGCGTAAACGTACATGTGCATATAAAACACAACGGATTACAATTTAATACATTAAAATGGAATAAGGGGGACTAAATATCCGTGTCAAAACAGTTGCTATCACGAGGACAATGGATTTCCATTGAATCTGTCAGCTTGCCGATGCTTGGGCATTTTTTTCTTGTCGGAATCTTGATTCGTTTGTCCGGTCGAGATGCATGGATCGCGGCATTGGCGAGCATATTTCCAGGGCTGTTATTCGCATGGATAATCGCAAAATGTAAGCACAGGTTTCCAAACATTTTGCTTTTCGAAAGTACAAAACATGCTCTCGGACGATCGATGGGATCCATTGTAAACGTGATTTATATGTTTTATTTCATGTTTTCTGCAGGATTGACATTCTGTGGTCTGGAGCAATTCATTGCTACAATATTTATGCCGGAGACTCCTTATTGGGCAATCGGGGGCAGTTTTTCCCTGTTGATTATCTTGTCGCTGTACTGTGGAATTGAAGCAATTGGCCGTACAGCCGTTGTATTTTTTATCACAATTTTAGTAACGGGAACATTTGTCGGTATCAACTTGATACCGGAAAAGGACTATTCGAGATTGTTGCCCTTGCTTACTACGAATTGGCACGAAGTTGGGCGCGGTGTATTGATTCTTATGTCAACATGGTCAGAACTCCTATTGGTGTTGTTCATTCAAAATAAAACGTCGACTTGGAAATCGATTCGAAATGGTGTCATATTCATTGTAATACTCAATGGTTTGTTATATACGATGATGATGGCTTCTGATATTGCGGTATTTGGGGAAGATTTGGCAAAAACAATGGATTGGCCTGTGCAGAAAGAGGTTCGTTTGCTTCAATTCAGTTTTTTGGATCGTCTGGATATTTACGGTCTTTTTACGGTAACCGCCGGTTGTATGATTCGGATTGCCATATTTTTATATGGCACATGCAAAGCATTGTCATCATTCCTACAAAAGGTTCCATATCAAGCATGGATTATACCTGTTGTATGTTTGATTTTCGGTTTTAGCTTATTGCCATTTTGGAATCACGCACGTTTTGAACAAGTGCTTGAAACATTTTATTTTTATAGCTCTATCCTGATGCTTTTTCCTTTCATGGTGTTGGCGGTCTCTTATTTCCGGCATCCTAAAAACCGGCTGAAACAGAATTCCAATACATAGTCAAGATTTTTTGGTGCGTTCGAATAACGTGGGAAATGCCCGCAATTTTAATATGTCACCGGATATTCCAAATGCAACTTCTCCGCCGCGTCCCATCAAAACATCTTCAACTTGAATGATTTGGATGATTAATAATGCTCCGACCAATTGGTCCAAATGATGCAAAAAGCGGTTCATTCGTGGCAAAGTGAATTTACTTGGGAGTGTGCGCGGTTCTCTTTGAATTTCTGTACCTGTTGTATCAAATGCAATTTTGCCTGCGGAATACCGTACGCCGGTCAAAACAAACGAAATATTTCGCGAAAAAAGTGCAAGTCCAACCACGAGATTAAAAATGGCGCGGATGATTTTTGTGTTTAAAATGTTTGTTTGTCGGGTTAAATCGAAGATTTGTTTACATGTACTAAATTGAAACCACTTGGATGTGACGCTGAAAACGATGGCGGACGCAACCATATTAAACGCGTAGATTTGCGCCTCACCCGTCAACAATAAGTAAGCGATAAACGCTTCCAGCGACATATACGCATCGGCAGACAAGCCTGTGCCAGGGCTGTGGAGATATGGCGGCAATCCGGAAGTAAGCCGCCAAAAGACAGGTCCGCGCAATCCGAATGTAAGTCTTCCGTTTCCGATTCGGATGGAGCCGATATTTACGTAACCAAGAATCAAAAGAAAGCTTGCGATAATCTCCAAGTCTCTGTCCAGACGCAGGCGAATTGGCTTCATGTATTAAATCCCATTTCTGTTCGGATTACCCATCTCCAAATCTTCTATCGTTTTCTCATGGACTGATGAAAGATTGGTTATTGCAAATCCTGTCAGCAATGCAACACCAAGTACGGAAGCCATGCCTGAGATTTCCCGAAGTCGAACAAACCATTCTGCCCACTTTTTTTCTTCTTGTTTTGTGAAATCTGCCATTGCCATTCTCTCCCTTTAAGTCGGCATAAAAAAGAAAAATACAAACAAAGCCAGTGCTGTCACAAGCAAAATCGTATCATGAAGCAAATCCTTTTTTTTTAAAGAATGGGTTTGATTGGATTCCATTGGAGTCACCTCAATAAAAGAAGTAAAAAGCGGTTTATTTGATGATATTGTCAATGATCCCCATGCGCCCATATCCAAAATTCATGCCGTTTTGTCCAATCGCAATCCGATATGATCACGATGGCAGCAAATCTGCTTCATCATATGCGAATCCATGGCGCCTTGACTCGACAAAGACCCCAATTAATTATAATTTGCCAAGTAACTCACTTTTTTGCCAAATGATCTTCGTTCGAGCCTGACCATTTGTCGGCATACAATTCCCTTTCATCCTAATCAATAGACATTCCCATCCAGGAGAATCGTTGATTCAATTGAAAATCGGCTTGAGTTCCATCGATTGGATGCGGTAACTGCCGCCCTTTGCCGCGAAAACAACCGTACAATCATACTGCTTTTTTGCACCCGTACTCGCCGTTGTCGTCACGATGACTGTTTGCGGTTTTCCGCCGGTTGCCTTTCATGTGATTTCATATGCATACATATCTTCATTTGTTTCCATTCATGTGTAACATCCTGATCATCGCGAACGTCTATTCTATAGAAAATTCTTTAAGCAAAGAAGGTGATGTTAATAAAAAAAGCCAACTGCTTTGGCTTCAGTCGTATTCTTGGGGATATTACTTGTCAGATGCAGTTCGAACATGGAGAAAATACATCGTTAAAAACATATCCGGATTTTCTCAAGACAAGAGGAAAAGATGTGAAAGGAGTTTTTACTTTGTCTAAGAAAAATGAAGCACATGAATATACAATAAAAGGAATTTCAATCTCATGCCCAATTTGCAAACACGATAAATTTTGGGAAGGAAAGGCACAATTAAACACCGCAGCCGCAACATTTTTCGATTTTGATTGGTTAAATAAACAAGTGCTGACGTTATCATGCGATCAATGCAGCCATATTTTATGGTTTGACCAAGAACGATAAATCATAGAATTGCTGCCCCAGCCCCCCTCCTCACCATGAGAAGGGGGAAAAGCAAAATGTTTTGTATTCATCTAACGCAATATACCATCGCCTTGATTCAGAATCGATACTGACTCGTCAACGAATGGAAAAAAATACAATTAACGCGGAAAGTATGCTGGGAAGTCCAACAAGAAAGCAATTGGTAGCCCATCTAAACCGCCTTTGCCGCCCTTCAGAGTCCTCCATAAAATAGTTTGCCCGCATACGGTCACCACTAAGAAACACTCCTGAAAAGATTCCGGCTAACCCCCATAATACAACACCGAACACTAAGGAGATGTCGATATCATATTTCCAATTTCGAGTTGCTGCTGCTATCAACAAACCAACAATTGCAATACCAAAGCCTATAGCAAGAGATTTCATACAGGTCTCTTCACCGCTTGAATGACAGCGGAAACGATGTAATCTTCCATTTGCCCCAGGTATCCAATCCTAATAGAAATTGTCTGTCTCATGATCCACAATCGCCCTCTTCGTAAATTATTTTTGAAGAATATCATAGTCATAAAGTCGAAGAAAGACTCATTTGAACTATTTCATGTGAAAGCGGTGTCAATACTGTTATTTTTTGTTTATTCAATTTCTCAATTTCATTGACACTAATAGGGGGTATATGTGTATAATTATGTAGAATAAATCATACATGCAGGGGGTATGGGTGTTGGAATAATTCACTTTTTATCAACCGAAAGGCGGTGATTCTTTATGAGTAAACTCCATCTCAAGGTGGGAGGCATGCACTGCTCACTATGCACTCAATCCGTTCAGCGTGCACTTGTCCGATTGGACGGCGTTTCGGATGCGCAAGTCAGTCTCGCACACCAGGAAGTTCTCATTGACTACGATCCAGGTCGAGTACGAATCGATACGATGACACAAACGTTATATCAGCTCGGGTACACATCGAGAGAGCCGAATCGTGCGGATGTTTTCGCGGTGGAAAAGCAGGAACTAAACAATGCCCGGCGTACCGCCATTCACGTTGGTATTCTGGTTGCCCTTGCCACGATATGGATGGTTCTGCGCTTTTGGCTAGGACATTCCATGATATTTGATGTTGGGCAGGCGGCTTTCGCCATCATCTCTACATTGGGGCCCGCATCTTTTGTCTTCCGTAATGCTTTTCAATCGGTCCGCCGTGGGATCGTAAACCAAGACGTTTTGGCGGCAGCGGCAGCAGCGGCCGGACTCGTCGGTGGTGCTCTCGGATTGATTTGGCCGGCCTTCCCGTCGTCAGCTTTCTTTGGGGCTACGACGTTTGTGCTCGCCTTCCACGGTGTGGGTGGTTTTGCATCGGTTCTGGTTCATGTGCGTGCATCACAATCCGTTCAAAAACTCTTGTCGCTCCAACCGGCAACAGCAACTCGACTGGATCCAACCGGTTGTGAAGAAATGGTTCCGGTGGACAGCCTGGCGCTTGCTGACCACGTTCGGGTTCGACCTGGTGAACGCATTCCTGTCGACGGGAAAATCGTCCAAGGTGTGTCATCGGTGGATCAACAGCTTGTCACAGGCGAGCCCTTGCCAGTAGATACTCAGCCTGGCGACGAAGTGATTGGAGGATCCTTGAATGGAAACGGAAGCCTCATCATCGAGGTTACCCGGATTGGCGAAGATTCATTTCTCCAGCGAGTGGCAAACCAAGTTACAGAAGCGCGTGTGATGAAACCGGGAATCCTCCGGCTCGTGGACAGAATCTTGAATATCTATGTTCCGACCGTATTGATACTGGCACTTATCGGTGGGCTTTTATGGGTTGTCGCCAGTTGGGTATTCGAAGGTCACCCACTCTGGGTGCGAGCGGGTTTTACAGTCCTCAGCGTGCTTGTCATGGGTTATCCATGTGCGCTTGGCATGGCAACACCCTTGGCGATCATTCGGGCAAGTGGTGAGGCGGCGGAACGAGGAATCCTGATGCGCTCCGGGGAAGCCTTCCAAGTCTTCCGGCTCGTGGACACGATCGTATTCGATAAGACTGGTACGTTAACGGAAGGGAAACCACAACTGGCATCCGTATGGACATTAAATGGCGATGAGGATACTGTACTTAGCTTGGCGGCTTCTGCCGATTGGGCATCCGAACATCCCGTTGCAAAGGCGATTGTTTCAGCGGCAAAGGAACAGGGATTACCCATTCAGTCAATGAATCACTTCCATGCTCTTCCGGGTCGAGGCATCGAAGCCCGAATAGAAGATCAGGAAGTGCTGATTGGCACGGAGCGGCTGATGACAGAGCGCGGGCTGAATGATTTGAAAGAGGCTCGGGAGTGGATAGCAGAACAGCAGTGGCATGGTCGCACGATCGTATTTGTAGCATATAACGGGAAGGTTGCCGGTGCGATCTCCGTTTCGGATCGCATAAAACCGGATGCAAAATCAGTTCTTGCTTCGTTGAAGAAATTAAAAATTTCAGCTATCCTAGCAACTGGCGATCACCAGCAAGCAGCCAGTGCAGTTGCAGAGGAACTCGGTATTACGGATGTTCATGCACAGTTGCTTCCGGAAGATAAGCTCTCGTTCGTTCGACAACTGCAAAGAGAAGGCCGCCGAGTCGCTTTCATCGGCGACGGGATCAACGACGCCCCCTCTCTGATGCAGGCCGATGTGGGAATTGCCATTGGCACTGGGACAGATATTGCCATCGATGCTGCCGACGTTGTACTTCCGGGACAGCGACTCAAAGCTGTGTTGGAAGCACATATCTTGGCACGAACCAGCTACGCCATGACGGTTCGTAATGTATTACTCGCATTGTCAGTGAACGGAATTGGCGTTGTAGCCTCATTGTCAGGTTTCGTTCACCCTTTATGGGCCATGTTGGCGATGGCTTTCTCGCTGGTTGTGGTACTTGGCCACACGTTGTTCAGCCGATTCGCTCTGGGAGAACCACAAAACCCTGCCAATCTTTCTTGACACACTAAAAAACGATAGGAGTTGTGAACATGCAAGAACTGCCAATGATGGATGATTTCGAGCGCAAGGAACGGATCGAAAAATGCGCTCGCAGACTGTCCGTGATCGAAGGGCAAGTACGGGGCGTCAAACGGATGATTGAAGAAGATACATCGAACTGCGTCGCTATACTCACGCAGATTTCCAGTATCCACGAAGCACTGCGAAGTGTCGGAAAAGAGGTCATGCGCAAGTACCTGCAAACATGTGCCACGAATGCTATAAAAAACGGATCGGATGAAGTGTACGATGATCTGATGGATGTCATTTATAAATACGCAAAGTGAGGGGATTCTTATGGGATTTTTTGATCGATTGTTCAAAAAAGAAAGCCAGAAAGCAATGCACGAAATGACAGTTCCGGAAGGGATGGAAAGTGTTCTTCTCAAAGGAATCGGCATGCATTGAATGCATGCGTGTAAGCCCTCGGTCGAGGGTGCGCTAAAGAAAATATCCGGCGTCTATCGCTTTCAGGTCGAGATTCCGCCAAAGGATCATGCCTGGGTTATCTTTGACCCACAAAAAGCAACCATTGATGATATGAAATCAGCAATTGAAAAAGCCGGATACCACGTTCAGGATGTGATACCCGATTATCGGCCTGAATGATAAGGAGGAATATGTGGTGCCTAATGTTCGTTCGCAAAGTGATCCAAGAATCCGCCTTCTTTGGGTTCTCTCGGCAGCGACCTTCCTGATCTTCTTTCAGGCTTTCATGGTCGCTCCACTCATCCCACATCTTGCGAGTTTTTTCAATGTTTCGGTTGGAACCATCGGGTTGATCGTTCCAGCTTACTTACTCCCATATGGAGCGACAACACTCGTTTACGGTCCACTTTCCGATCGTTTGGGGCGACGTACTATTATTCTCGCATCGTTTGCCGGATTCATTTTATTTACCGGGTTCACGGCACTCGCCGATTCTGCAGCTGCTTTATTCTGGCTGCGTCTGATTACGGGACTTGTTGCCAGTGGTGTAGTGCCGATTGCGTTGGCTCTTGTCGGCGACCACTTTGACTACAAAGAACGTGGGCGTGCGCTCGGGTGGCTGTTCGGAGCAATGGCTGGCGGGATGGCGTTTGGTTCAACACTGGGAGCCGTTCTTGAACCTTTCCTTACATGGCAAGGGCTCTTTCTCGGTGTCGCTGTATTGTCGATCCTGGTTTTCATCACATTGATACCGTTCCAAACAATGTTGGATCAACGTGTGACGGTCAACGTTCCATCCACCCTTCGTCAGGTAGGAATGGGGCTGCTTATGTTACTGAAATCCAAACGTGGTGCTCGAACTTATACGTACGTTTTGTTTAACGGCATATTTCATTCGGGGGTCTTTACATGGCTCGGGTACTATTTTGCTAAGCGGTATGGTTTAGGTGATGTGGGCGTCGGACTTGCACTACTCGGTTATGGAATTCCCGGTTTTCTTTTCGGACCAGTCATTGGCCGCTTGGCCGATCGTATGGGAAGAAGTCATTTCATTCCAATCGGCTTCGTGATCGCAGGACTTTCAACCGCCAAAAAATAAGGACTATGTAGACATAATTCTACATAGTCCTCCATTCATTTCGCCTAAAACCTAAAATTAAACGTTTCATATAATTTTTCTTGACATATTAGCAACAACCCGTATTTCCTAACCAAACCAATCCAGCCCCAGTTCTTGTTTTCTGGTAATCAAGCACTAAAGATTCTGTAAAACTTACAACATTTTCAGCAATTGCTATCCGGACTCCATTGATTATATTCACAACATCCGTTTTATTGGGCTCTGCCAGAGCCACTCCCAGTTTAGGCTTCCCTCAACTGATGCCTGATGCATAGATGCGGATCACTTTTCCTTCATTCGCCTTTATAACACCTTGCAAATACTCTTTTGCCGCATCGGTAATATTCAATATGCACACCTCGTTCCTTAAAAATTAAGAAGTGTCGTCTAAAAATTAAATCAGACGCTTTTGCTCACTTTTTTTATAAGATCATTTCCGGATCAACAAATGCGAACACTCCAGCAATGCTTTTGCACCGATGATTTCATCCTCTTGATATTCAGCAACGGCTATCGCTTGCTGCGGATGATTCTGTTTCAACGCATGATAATGTTGCAATTGAATGTTCCGTCGTTTTCCGAATAATGGGCTGGTTTGAGCTTCTTCCGGCAATACCTGATTGACGATGACCGCCTGTGTCGGAATCTCCGCTGCTGCCAAATCCCCCATCGCCCGCTCCATCTCGGTAATCGGCGTAGTTTCCGCTAATGTGACAAACATCATGCTGGTTTTTACCGGATCTTGGAGCGTGCGAATCGCCTGTTGCATGCGAGCCATTTGCGCCTGATCAAGCGCTGCCGTTTCCGCAGTAAACGAGTCTTTGTTTTTCAGTTCCGTTTCGTAATCGAACGACAATGTCAGCAAACGGATCGTATGACCGGTCGGAGCCGTATCGAACACAACCACCTCATACGAATCATCGAGCAGAAAATCAAGGAATTCCTGAAATACCGCTACTTCCTCCGTACAGGGAGAATTGAGTTCTTCATTGACACGTTCCCATGTATCGCCAGTGCCAAACTGCTCTTGCACCTGTTTCAATACTCGCTCTTTATACTGCCAAAATGCCTGTTTTGGATCAATCCGCGCCAACCATAAATTGCTTTGTTGAAAACGTATAGGTTTCGCTGTTACTTCCACACCCAACACATTTCCTGTATGGGCTGCCGGATCAGTAGTTATCAGCAATGTACGCCGTCCTTGCTCTGTAGCGTATACGGCGATGGCACTGGACATGGTGGTTTTGCCTACGCCGCCTTTTCCAGCCAAAAAAATTCGTTTCGTCCGGCCAGCTTCAGGAAGGATTAAATCTTGAGGAAATTTTTCAAATGACAAAGACATCTTGTAAATCCCTCCCAACGGTACGAAGCATCTCAATCCCTTTCACTTCATCCGCATACAAAGGCATAAGTCCAACCGGACCATGAAACATTTGCTTTGCTTGTTCGATATGCGGCAGTTGCTTTTGCCATCTGCGGGCAGAATACGGATGATTGCGCTCTTCTTCCGGAATGACGCCATTGATAATCGCAACTTGATGCTTGATGTTCATATTTTGCAATTCTGAAGAAGAGCGGATCATTTCTTGAATTGGCATGGCAGATGCTTGTGTCACGAATACAAATGTTGTAAGCGTCCGATCTGTTAGCAGAAGGATGGCAGTATCATACTGTTCTTTCGAGGATGCCAATGCATCAACTCCGCCGATGCATGTCTGACCGCTGCCTTTCGCACTTTCCTCAATATGCGCACTCCAACTTCCCGGCAGTTCCAGTAAACGAAGCGTATGGCCCGTCGGCGCCGTATCAAAAATCACATACTCATACTGCGGTTTATGCATACAAGCGATAAATTGATCAAATGTAGCGATTTCCTCGGTACAAGGGCCACTCATTTTTTCCTCGATGGAACGCAACATATCTTCCGGAAAAACATCCCGCAATGGCGAAAGTGCCCGCTCCTTGTATTGACGCAACGATTCTTGCGGGCTGATTTCTTGCACGTGTAAATGTTCAACGCCATCGACCGCCCGTACATCCAATCCAAAGTCTTGCCCAAATACGTCGCCCAGGTTCGATGCCGGATCGGTCGTAACCAGCAAAGTCTCAAATCCACGGCTCGCCAGCAGCACTGCAGTTGCTGAGGAAAGAGAGGTTTTCCCAACCCCTCCCTTTCCGGAAAAGAAAATAAACTTTGTCATGTTATTCACTCCTCGGGAAGCTCAAAATCACGGAGTTCCGGATATTTGCCGGCCAGCCGCACTTCCCCTTCGACAACAAGGATCGGCAACGCTTTGGGGCCGTCTTTTAGCAATGTTTGGTATACTTTCGGATTTGCACTGAATGCCTGCGGATTTCGGCTTAACATATAACGTTGCACCGAGTGTCCTTGGTTTTTTAACGTTTCCACCAATTCTCCCACACGGATCAGTTCCGGATCTGGAGAGGGCCCGCAAATCCCGGTGGAGCAACACATTTCCGGATCAAAAATTTCAATTTCCATGAAGATCTGCCTCCCTGTATTGACATGCAAGCTCTGATGGTCAAACCTATTTGCGATTCAATCTGTGACTGGCAAACGAAATATTTCTCACGAAAGAATTAACAGCAGCCATCCGGCCCACAGCAACATGCCCCATCGCCAGAAGCTAAAACGTTCAATTCCACTTGTTTCTCCTTGATCAATTCCTCTGCCATTGCATCCACTTGCAATGCCGCGGATAATTTTTGTGTACGGACGATTGAAAAAATTTGTTGAAACTCCTCTTCTGTCACACCATTCTGTTTCGCCTCGCGAATGCTGGTTTCCAAAGATGCCGGATGTTGCAGCGCAAGTGCAACGGCAACTTTCAACATGTGTGTGGTTGTATTCTCCATATTGAACCTTCCTCTCCCATATATTTTGTTATCACACGCCTTGATTGAACGATAGCACCGTAGTCATGCATATAGTTCTTTTCGAAAATCGTTCTTTTCGAAAACCGGATCCCGTTACATGTCCTTTTGTTCCTCAGCAAATTGCTTGATGCGGTCTTCGATTTGATCACGCACCCGTTGAAAGACCGCCCACTTTTCTTCGTCCGTTCCCGTCGCTTTTGCCGGATCGTCAAATCCCCAATGGAAACGGGTCACATGCGGCGGTGTAATCGGGCATCTGTCATTCGCATCGCCGCACAGTGTGATCACATACTTGGCTTGATCTAACAATTCCGGATCAATGATTTCGGATGTTTGCTTGGAAATGTCAATGCCTTTCTCTGCCATTGCTTTCACGGCATTCGGATTTAATCCGTGTGCCTCAATACCTGCGCTGTATACATGAAACTGATCTCCCAGAAATTTTTTTCCAAATCCTTCTGCCATCTGGCTGCGGCACGAATTTCCCGTACATAGAAAGTAGATAATCGGTTTGTTCGTTGTCATATTTTAGCCCCCACTGTTTCATTCAGAATTTAATTGAATACTCGAGATAAGATCTAAAGGTTGACTGCGTTACTTTAAAAGCAGAACATGGATCACTCGTGTGCACACTGAGTTAATACAATACGTGGAACCATACATACAGACCCGTCAACGTAATCAACAAAGTGGGAACCGTCAGCAGGATCCCTGTTTTAAAATAATATCCCCACGTAATTTTGACATCTTTTTTTGCCAAAACGTGTAGCCATAACAGAGTCGCCAAGGAACCGATGGGAGTGATCTTCGGCCCCAAATCGCTGCCGATCACATTCGCATATACCAAGGCATTTTGAATCGCCCCTGTCATCAGGGTTCCTTTGATTGCCAATGCGTCAATCATGACGGTCGGCATATTGTTCATGACGGATGACAAAATGGCAGCCAGAAATCCCATCCCGACCGTTGCGGCAAATTGTCCCTGCTGGCTCATCCATGTGATCAGTTGGCCGAGAAGATCGGTTAAACCGACATTTTTCAACCCATAGACGACCACATACATGCCGATGGAAAAGATCACGACTGTCCATGGAGCTTCTTTTACCACTCGTCGGGTGTGAATTGCGGGGCTTTTGCGGGCAGCGAGCAGAAATACGACGGCAGCAAGACCGGCGATGATCGACACCGGGATATGCAAGAATTGGCTGATCAAATATCCAACGAGAAGCACCAAGAGTATCAGCCAAGATAAGCGAAACAATCGGATATCCCGAATGGCTTCACGCGGTTGTTTGAGCTGCTTCGGATCAAATTTTTCCGGAATCGAGCGGCGATAATACAGATACAAAACAAGCAAACTCGCACCTAATGAGAATAGATCCGGTACGATCATATGCTTGGCATATTCCACAAACCCGATGCCGAAATAATCGGCAGATACAATGTTCACGAGGTTGCTGACGATCAACGGCAACGACGTCGTATCCGCAATGAAGCCGCTGGCCATGACGAACGGCAAGATCCGCTTGTCGTCGAATTTTAGCGCTCGTACTTGTGCCAACACGATCGGCGTAATGATGAGCGCTGCGCCGTCATTCGCAAAAAATGCGGCTACGACTGTTCCAAGCAACACGATATACACAAACATCAGGTGGCCGCTTCCCCGTGCAAGGCGTGCCATATGTAAGGCAGACCATTCAAAAAAACCGGCTTCATCCAGGATGATAGAGATCAGAATAATCGCTACAAATGCCAGCGTCGCATCCCAGACGATTTTTGTAACGGTCCACACATCACCGATGTGTACCACTCCAACCAACAGTGCGAGGATCGCGCCAATCGTTGCCGGCCAGCCAATGGACAAACCGCGCGGTTGCCAAATCACTACGATCAATGTCAAGATAAATACGAGAATCGCCAATAATGTAAGGCTTGTCATTGTTGTAGAATCACCTCCTTTCAGTCACAGTTGACCAACAGTCCACGAGCTTTCAGTGATTCCAATTCTTCCGACAAATCCGGCAGCGATTGCAACGCTGTACCGATGGAAGCGAGCTTTTCCTGATTGAGCGAGTAGAAGACCCACTGTCCCCGCCGCATTTCTCGAACAAAGCCGGAAACCTTTAAACGGTTTAGATGTTTGGAGATGGCAGGCTGTGAAATGCCGAAGATGGGAACCAACTCGCAAACGCAAAAATCACGCAATTTCAAAAGCGCAACAATCTTCAAACGAGTAGGATCCGCAAGAGCTTTTAGATCATTTGCCAATGTTTCAAATACCATAACGCCCCTCCTTGTTACTATATTATATTTATATATGTATATAACCATATCATTATTTTATTGTCAAATAAAAACAAGCATCAACTCAACAATCGCAATCGTTACATTTATTTCGCCGGGAACCTCCTCCATACCAAAAGTTGGAGGCATATGAAAACAATCGCAGGATTTGATTCCGTGCAACAAAATTGCATGTCAATTCGTCAAATTGTATATAGCATAAAAAAGGCGTGATGATATGAGATTTTTGCGAAGAATCGGAATTGGCGTTGCCGCAATTGTATTGGCTTTTTTTGCTTCCGGTTGCGGGTCACAAAGATCAGAAAACTCCTCAACTCTCGAATGGAACGGCGTTCGTGCAACGATTCGGCCGTTATCAAAAGGCGTGAACCGAAATGTCTTGTGGTCCCCCTCCGGCAATCGTTTTTGTTACTTCAGTCCGGAAACACAGTCATTTCAGATCGGAACTGTGAAACCTTTTTCCATTGAATCGGTTCGATTGCCCAATCAACGGCATATTGTCGCATTGACGGATGAGTCGGCCATTGTGGCCTCAAACGAGGATGACCGGAATTGGATCTATCCCTTGACAAAAACGGGGATCGGCAAACCGACGGCATGGAGAGCGGCAACCGATCCATGGCAGGAATGGGCAGATACTCAACAGGGTCCGGGGGGAATACTAGTCGGAGGCTATTCACCCAAATCACTGGAACTTGAATTGGATAACGGGGAGCATATACCTCTAAATGGCGAAGATGCGATTCTATCCATGGATCGAAAATATGGAGCTGTGGTGTCCTCCCATCGTCTAAGACGACCGGTGCATTCAAGCGGTGACACCATGATGCCGGCCGAACACCAGCCATTTGATCCTTTGAAACCGATCGTCGTGTGGAATTTTTCCGCAACAGGCGGTCCGAGGAAACAAACGGTCTTACAGCTTCCCAAAATTGACCTGCCGAATCTTGCCGGACAGCGAAAAGAAGTTCCTGGCGGCATCGGCATCTCCTTCTCTCCCGACGACAAGCATGTTTTCGTCAGTGTCAATACGGGCGGCAATGGGTCAAAATTAACCGGCGAATCGTTCCTTTTTGATGCATCTACCGGGCATTTGATGAGCAAAATCCCGTATGGAAATGGAATGCAATGGTCGGCGGATGGGACAAGTATCTGGGTCAATGCAGATCAACCGCAAGGTACAGGCGAGGACAAATTGGTGACACTTGATGGCCGAATGGTCAATACTTGGAAAGATGTTTACGGCCGTCCGGCATGGGTTTTGAAAAATGCTACATTTTTGATGTCGAATGCCAATAGGCAGCTTGGATTCACCGGTTGGGATCATTCCTTCCATCCGTTTCCGAATCTTCAGGCATTCGGTTATGCCAACGATCCTGTTGTCCCTTCACCAAATGGCCATTCCGGTTTGCTATTTTTGTATAACAATACCCCACAAATCGATTACGGGGCTGTTTTGGTGGAAATGATTCAGTAAAGATGGGGCATTAGATTCCAGCTTGCCAAGAAAAAAATAGAGCCGACAACTAACATTGTGAAATAAAAGCGGCACTCATTCCGTTCCCATCTTTCCGAACCCCTTGCCAAATTTTATGGAGTGAAGTGTACCGTCTGTAGCCCAATTTTCTCTTTCGTATTCATCGAAAACTACTGTAACCCATTCTTCTTTGACGTTTAGTATTTGCCCTGCAACTTTTGTTATTGCTTCAACGAACTGCTGTTTTTGTTCCACAGTTCGTCCTTTCGCAATCTTCACGTTAATAAAAGGCATCAAACATCCCCTCCCAAGTTTTAAATCGTTGCATGTTCATATCGTGTATGCCTTGCTTCAGTTATACTTGGAAATCATTGTATCACAATAAAGATTGAGCGCAATAGCTTAATGCCTTGCCTCCGTTATCGCAATGATGGCAATCGAATGGCATAGAGCCCGCATCCCAGCAAGAGCCAAAACACCCCTGTCAGAATGCCTGACCCTCCCACCGGTATCAACAATCCCAAAAGAATCTCAAGGATCGCCGCCAATACAAATGAGATCATAACGGCCGGACCCGCTTTCCCGACTGCCACTCCACTCAACACGAAGATCCCTGCCCCGACCATGGCACCGATACCAAGAGCAGTTGCTTCTTTCCAACCCAGCCTTCGTTTCAGCTCCGTCATGCCACTCTTTCGATACGCGTCTTTGTATTCCATATCAATCAAGTCCTCCCTTTTCGCAAATTCACTTGCAATATCCTGGGATTTACAATACCATTGCAAATGGATCTGCTGTAGTGCCAGTTATAATTGATTTTGACAGTACCACTTTTCGAGGTGATGATCGGATGCTCTGGTTGCCTATTGACAGAAGTTCCAACCTGCCATTGTTTCGCCAAGTATATAACGAAATACGAACAAAAATTTTACGTGGCGAGCTTTATGGAGGAGAACGTCTGCCAAGCACCCGGGAATTGGCATCGGAACTTCAGGTATCGAGAAATGTCATGTTGGAAGCCTTCGATTTGCTTTTTGCAGAAGGGTTTATTGAGTCGAGACAGGGATCAGGAACTTTCGTCACACACGGCGCACAACTCAATCAACAACATATACACGAACCATTGGCGGAACCTATGAAACTAAAACCAACGCGTGAACCGGATATCATTGATTTCCGTTCCGGTGTTCCTGCATTTGACTTCTTTCCACGCAAGCTGTGGGGACAACTTGCGTCCAAGGTCTGTGCGGAATTGCCCGAGACTGCCATGTGTTACGACAAACCGGAAGGTCGTCCGGAATTGAGACATGCATTAAGCAAGTACCTTCGCCGCATGAGAGGCGTTGTCTGTCATCCTGACCAAATCGTGATTACCGCTGGAACTACACAGGCGTTATCAATCGTTGCAAAACTGCTTTCCACCGAAAAGCAAGAAGTGATCGCGGAAGATCCGATTACGCATGAAGTGCAAACCATTTTTTCTTCACATGGCTGTCACTTGCAACCAATATCTGTGGATGCAGACGGGATGCAGACGGAACAAATCCATTCTGCAAGCAAACCGGCCTTCGTTTATGTCACGCCATCACATCAATTTCCACTTGGCGGGACGCTTCCCGTCAAACGACGGATCGACCTGATCCGATTCGCAAGATCGGCAAATTGTTGTATCGTGGAGGACGACTATGACAGTGAATACCGCTATGAAGGGCCACCCATCAGTTCCCTGCAAGGCCTGGATCCGGAACGTGTGGTATACCTTGGCACTTTCAGTAAAACCGTGCTTCCCTCTCTTCGCATCGGATTTATGGTTTTGCCTTGGGATTTCATCGAGCAAGTTCGGAATTTAAAATGGTTGGCCGATCTTCATACGCCGTCCATTGACCAACTGATCCTGGCCCGATTTATTGAAGAAGGTCATTTGGAACGTCATATCTTCAAAATGAAAAAGATATATCGCAAACGCCGGAATTTCTTGATCGACTCCTTGAATCGGCACTTCTCTGACAAGGTACACATTCTGGGACACTCCACCGGTCTTCATCTGATCGCTGAATTTTCGGATGTGGAATTCACGCCACAAATGCTGGAAAAAATCGAACAAAGCGGTACTCGGGTGTACCCGGTTGAAACACATGCGATCCAGAAAGGGCGTCACAAAAACCAGGTGATTTTGGGGTACGGGAATTTGACAGAAGAAAAGATTGAGGAAGGGATTCAAAGGCTGCATGAGAGAATCCCTTAAACGAAATGGAAACCACGCGAATGCGGTTTTAATCCAAGACCACAGTCTGGTCCAAAATCCGTTCCGGAGGGCGAGGATAATGGGGGACCGCATATGGCACAAGTTGAAATTTGTAGGGCGCCAAGTCATCCGGAAGTCGCGGACTGACCATATAAGCAAGGGAAGTCTGGTTTGTGTGCCCTTGCGAACGGTGAAATTGGATTTGCCTACCTTCAGTGGGTTCGACACTCAATAGCAACTGGACGTTTAACTCTAATGATTCGGACTCTTCGCTCGTGTAAATCTCCACGTAAACCAAACTGAAATCTGCGTACTGTTCCATATGTGTCATGTGGTAGGTGAAGCCATCCACACTGATCTTTTTCATCACCGGGATGATATCGAGCAAGTTTTGAGGCGATGCAGGATGACGAGGGGGGCGGCGCGGGTTATTCATTGCTGCAAACACAGACGAAATGACATTTCTATCGATGCTATATTCCTCACACCAACGATCGAATTGCTCCTTTGTCGGATACCCGTTTGTTCCCTTGCTTATGTGCAACCGTTCAGCAATGAGTTTCACCAATTTTTCGTCAATCGGTTCCAAACGGTGATCATATGGCACTCTCATCATGATGCTCAACCCCAATTCCTTATATG
Source organism: Fodinisporobacter ferrooxydans (assembly GCF_022818495.1). GTDB lineage: Bacteria > Bacillota > Bacilli > Tumebacillales > MYW30-H2 > Fodinisporobacter > Fodinisporobacter ferrooxydans. The sequence goes on from NZ_CP089291.1 coordinate 4,090,123, forward strand.
ATTGTCGCACTCTCACTTATTGTACCAAATTTTAGTCCATCATTAAAATCTTTTTCGGACGCAACCAAATTTGCATTGCAATTTTCCCGCCGAGAAAGGATGGAAGATTGGAAATAGATTGGAAATGGAGTTGCAACAAACGCATCCTCCTGTTACTGTCTTAATAAAGATAGTACAAAATGAGGTGGATGTATGGATCATAAGATTAAAGGTTTCAAACACTTTGCGAATACACATGTCAAAGAACACGACGAACAACGAATGAACCGAATTGTCGAAGAGTACTCGAAACGGGTATTATTACATTTGGATGAAGAGTACAACAAGCAAACCAAATGGGGAGATCGTTTGGCAGATAAGATCGCACAGTTTGGCGGCAGTTGGAAATTTATTACGTATTTTGCTTCGATTCTTGTGGTATGGATGGTGTTTAACCTTTTGCCATTCACGAAACAATTCCATTTTGATGAACCTCCATTTATTTTGCTCAACTTGGTGTTATCCTTTTTGGCTGGATTCCAAGCACCGTTTATCATGATGAGCCAAAATCGTCAAGCCGCAAGAGATAAGCGAGAAGCAATTATCGACTTTGCGATTAACTATAAAGCGGAACAAGAAGTGGATGATACACAAGCACAGATTCACGAAATGAATCACCGTTTGGAACGAATTGAGAAGTTGCTCTTAGAGCAAAGAAGTTCCGGAAAAGATTTCTTCTAATGCCTTCACAATAAAGCCAACTGATCGATACTTACGTCTCAGATGGCTTTCCTTTGTCTTTCAATTACGATTTGGCGCATTCGAGTGCGGAAGATTTGGTTAGATGAATCACCTCGGATTTCTGTCCGTTCTACCTTTATCTAACGCATGAATCCACCTTCCGAGTGTATGACTTGCCCGGTAATCCATTCTGCGTCATCACTGGCTAAAAATGCAATGAGCCGAGCCGCATCTCGTGGCTGACCTACTCTTCCCATTGGAAAACGCGGCAATAGTTTTTGTTGAATTTCATCAGTCATCCATCCAGTATCCGTAGGCCCAGGATTTACAGCATTAACAGTAATTCCTTTATGGGCAACTTCAGCAGAAAGCGTCAAAGTCAGAGCGTCTACCGCACCTTTCGTTGTTGCATATGCGATCTCTCCAACCATGGCACCTTTTGATTGTCCGGATGTTACGTTTATAATCCTACCGCCAAACCCCTTAGAAAAACGGCGAACAAATTCAACACTTAGCAACGTGGTTGCACGAACATTTATGACGTAATGGTTATCAAGAGATATATAGTCAAGAGCCTTGTATCCATCATTTACAGAATGACATGCATTATTTACTAGAATAAAAGGTTCTCCAAGTGTTTTTTCAACTTCATTCAAAACCTCAACTGGTGAGTTTGGATTTGATAGGTCAATTTCCATACATTCACATCGCACGCCTAAATCTTGTATTTCTTTTTGTAATCTAAACGGTTCTTTCCTATCTGCTCCCCAGGGCATTTGTTTGTCGTAGTCCGTCCAATATGTAAAGAAAATATCAGCACCCTCTCCGGCAAGTGCCGTACATATAGAAGCGCCTATACCTTTCAGACGACTTACCCCTGTCACTATAGCAATTCTCCCATTCAGTTTTTCTCCGTTACTATTTTCTTTCATAAATTCTCCCCCTCTCTTTTTAATACAATCGTACTTTCATGTATAACGAGCATATCATATGGAGCGTTAATTGCGAAAACTATAATACCTGTAAATTCCAGAAACAAAGGCTGGTCAATAAACAATGAGCTGCATAAAAACTAAAATCCTGACGAATTCTAGCCGTCAGGATTTATACGTTTATTTCGTTTGTTGTGCAGATTGGGTTTGCATAGCAGATTGTACTTGGCTGATTGTTGTTTGTGCTTGGGCAATCTCATTTGAACATTGTTTTAGTGCTTCTTGTGCGACTTGTTGATTGGAAGCGGATTGTTGAATGGCTTGGCTAACGAGTTCTTTTGCCAGAGTAATGGCTGCTTCCGCTTGCTTTAATTGATCTGTGTTAATCTGTTGTGGCATTTGCAATATCCTCCTGTATTATATTGGTTCCAACGATAGACTTCCCAACCATATCCGTTTTTATTGCGCTAATTTTTGGAACTAAAATTCAACGCTCAAGCCGCAACCTAAAAAATCAGGAAATATCTAACATAAAACGGATGAACTACTCGAGCATATTTTCCACATTTTTTACATAATCACGCCAAAATTTCTCAAAAACCTAATGATACTATGTAAATGTATTATTTAATACGCTTTGAAATCACAAATTTAGGAGTGATTCAAATGCAATACGTTGCCAAATTGAACATCAACGGAACATCACGTGAAATAACAAGCAAACATATGCCTGAGTGGATGGCTAAAAAACATATAGTATCTATTGTAAAGGAACTTACCAGACTGGGAAAACAGGTCAAATTGATAAGTTTTCGACCAAAAAAATGAATATAACATCTTCAAATCATTTCCAAAGACCCATATTAACCTATTATGGGAAAAGGATATTGGGAGCGGCATATCCGAAAAATGAGAAACATCTATCACCGCTTCACCCCGTGTAGCAAGGAACATTTGAGGCAAAACGATATTGGTTTCTGCTCTTCATCGATTTCAACACGAAAGGCTTGCTTACATGGGAATGAGGCAGTTCTCAAAAATTCAATTAATTGGAACCGTACGTCTTGTGGGGTTCGTGCTCGCCTAACCCAGTTTTCAAATTCGATCGGGAGATCCCACATTAGTTTCTCTTGAAACGACAGACCATTTTCTACAAACCAGGCACGGTACTCCGAAAGCCTATATTCCCGCACATGAGACGGATCTCTCAAACGATCGAGGTCATTTACAAAGGTATCCAGATCTGGATTTTCTGGGGCATAGTGATCCACCAGCAAAAATATTCCACCTGGTTTAAGTACCCGTGAGATTTCTCGTATTGCACGCTTTGCATTTGGAAAATGGTGAGCAGCAAACCGACATGTGACCAAATCGAAAGTTTCATCAGAAAAAGTAAGGTTTTCAGCATCACCTACACAAAACTCGATATTCTTGACTCCCCGATCTTTTGCAAATTTTGCTGCAACCTCAACCATTTCTTCGGTCAAGTCGATTCCAATACTTTTTTTCACAAATGGAGAAAAGGCAAGTGCCGTGTGTCCAGCACCGGTACCGATATCAAGAACTCGTTCCGTCCCTGAAAGAACAACGGATTCAACCATGTAACGTAAATCTTCTCCTGCAGCGAACAACGGTTCATCACGATAATCCCCAGCATTGTTTTGAAATTGTTTCCGAACCGCATCTTTCATACTGTTCTTCATGAAATACACCTCGCATCTATGGAAAAAGCTTTGATAATCCGATCATACTGATAAAACTGCCATAGGTCTAAGATAAAAAATTTATAGAAACCATAGATTTATCCTATAGATGCGATGATTTGGTGGAATCAAATTATGGGCTGATTATACGCCAAAAAATTCCTCCGTTGTGATATCATGATTTTAACATGGAAAAAACACTGGGGGCCATTCAATGTTTATAGTGTTGATGCCGTGCATTCCAAGCGGACGTATTACACCGTTTGATAAATGCCGATGATAAATCCATTACAGGCATATGCGCATTTCAAAATATAAGGAGCGAATACAATCATGCATCGGTTGGCTGTCGATAACGATATACCTGCACTTGTAACTCTGAAATACAAAATGTTTGAGGAAATAGACATGGCACACCTATTGGTTGACGATTTCATCAGCGAAGTGACCGAGGATTATCGCAAACTTTATTCACTTGGCATGGCACAACATTTTGTTATCGAACACGATGGCAGGATTACTGCATGTGCCGGAGCATTCATAAAGGACGACATTCCTTATCGTTATTTCAAGGAACGTCAGTACGGTTTCATCGGTGATGTCTATGTGCATCCGGAGTTCAGAAAACGAGGGTATGCCCGAACTTTGACCAACGCTGCTTTACATTGGTTCGCTGAGCGTGATGTGAAAACAATCCGATTGCTTGCGAGCCAAAATGCCCGCCCTCTCTATGCGTCTTTGGGCTTCATAGGAACAGATGAAATGGTGTTACACAGATAGGTTTCAGCAATGTCTGCCCGCAAACGTTCCATTGAATGTTCAATAACTGATATAATCAATCTAAAACGATGCTCCGGATGTTACTTTGAAACTATCTAATATGAAGCATTTCAATGAATATGGCGAATCCAGTCAATCGTAAGAGCCACAAATCCTAACAAAAATCCACCAACTGAAGACCAACCAGAAAAAATGTGTCTAGTATCTTAAAAGTACCTCACTAGAATCATTGGAAAATCCTCCATTTCCGATAACCCTCAAATTAGGGAAGTTCTTAGGTATGAGGAGCCGGGATTCTATATACCCGAATAAAGGGAACACTACGGTTTATTTCTTTCCGTCGTGATGATTTGGAAACTTTGTAAACATATGTTTTCCAGGATTACTTGAGTCAATTTTGCGGGCATATGCTTCGTCCAACCATGGCATAAGATGAAGCATTCCTGCAAAAATGGTACAATTGGATAGAAAGTGATAATCACTTTGCTAAAGACCAAGTTCGGTTAAGCTCTACATTGTACATGGCAACTAACAGGAGGAAACCGCCGAATGTTTCGATTACGTGGCCATCATCTCTTATGTCTGCTTGGGTATCGTGGTATGGGTTACTCTCGCGAATACGTGGAAAACATGACTCAACTGCACCATACCTTGCGAACAGCACCGGAAACGGAGGTTCTCCTCGTGGCCGGAGCTGATGATTTATGCGAAAAATTCCCTGAGTTCCAGACATGCCACTGTGACGATCGAAACATCCATGAGCGGGATGCCGCGGTTCTTAAGAGGCTAAATCTACAGATTGGGCAAAAAATGCGATGGGAAGACATGCTGCAGCGCATCGGGAATAACATTCTATCAAAGGACATTGGGACGTTGTGCAACACCTGTTCATGGCGATCCTATGGAGTTTGCGAAGAGGGCATTAAAGACATCAAGGCAGGCAAAGGTCTACGGATTATTGGATAAATGATTAATGCCGCCACCGGACCATCTGCGTAATATCGTTCCGCATCGGGTACCAATTCATCATCCTTCATGGCGATCCCGTGATAAACGATTCGCACGGCATCAAGTAGCCAAACTTCCGATCCCATCATACGAATTTCCTTTGTTGCGCCTGCTCAGCCTCTCCTGCACTGGCACCACGATACAAAGTTTCACACCTTTGTATCGTTTCAAAGATTGCATTCGTGATGAATGACTTCCCCGCCGCCAAGATACTTGCTTATAAAACGGCTGCAGGCAAGCAATCTTTGCGATTTTCACAGATGCGCCCTATAACCGCTTCTCCGATATGGCAACAGGTTTGAAGCCCATTTTTGTATCGAACAAATGATCATGATCGAAAAAGATGAAGTCGGTTGTTGTCATGGCGTTTCCTTTTTTGTACGACTCCCGACTGTCCTGGATCATTTGCTTAAGTTTTTTGTCCGATTTTACTTCCACATCGATCGATTGAAAATCTTCTTCTTGAAGTACAATGGTGAACTTTCCTTTACCCGGAATCAGTACTTGGCAAACAGAATTATCCCTGTTCATTTTTTCGATTTTATCCATTAATTCTTCCGGAGACTGAATCTGCTCCATTCGTATTCACCACCCAAATTGGTGCTGCTATTTCGTGATTATAATTATACCGTCTCTGAATGATTCATCATTTGATGAGGTACCCCTGGTGGAACTTCGACTCCTTGATGAGCTGTTAAGGTTTCCAATTGCCCGTCCACCTCAAGTGTAGCCATCCCCGAGAGAACAAAAAAGAATTGTCGAGACCTCTCGTGGTAGTGCCGTACTTCTTTACCGCCTGGTGGCATCTTTTCATGAATGACGCTGAGGTCTTCGCCATTGACCAGATGCCAACCATTTCTTCACATTCTATTGGATCCAACCGTTTGTGTCCAAGGAATTCCTGAATGATTTAGCCCGTATCGAGCCTGACGGTATACATGTGCTAACCATTTTCTTCGTCTGCTTTCCGTACTACGCTTTACCCCAGTAAACATGAAGCGCTTCACTGGTCGTAAGCCACAGAATCTGAGCGTGGCATATCCGACTGCAATCCACTCGGTACTTCGCCGGAACAACCTCGCATACCACCCTGGAGAATCAATAGTATAGAAAACCCATGCCGATTTCCCTCGCAGCAGTCCTTTCGGAACTAGTCCTTCGTAGGTAAATGCAAAACCGGACGCTAGAACCCTATCAAAGAATCCTTTCAGAATCGCCGGAGTTCCGTACCACCACACGGGGTAGATGAAGATCAGGTGTTCTGCACGCAGTATCAGCTCACGGTAGCGGGCAGTTACCGGGTCATCCTTCATATCCCTGCGTCTTATCTGATCGTTGTAAATTAGTACCGGATTGAAGTTGTCCTTGTAGAGATCGACGATGGCCATTGTGTGACCAGCTTCTTTGAGTCCACGTTCCACTTGCTCCAAGACCGCTGCATTAAAGCTTTTCGGGTTTGGATGGGCATAAATCACGAGTACATTCATATATAAAGCCACTCCCCGTTCTTAATAGGGTAAGGCAACCAACACCACGGCTAAAAGAAGCATGATTTTAAGAGGAACTCAACCCTTACGGTGCATAGCATTTTGTTCGGCACTTCCAACGGCAGTTACGCCATAAATACGCTCCTACACTCAGTGTCAACACGAAGAATCTTTCGACTCGGAGCAAGGCCCTGTTCATTCCGCTTCCACTCTCTCCTTGTGTGATTTTAAGTACCTTATGCTCATCTCTCTCAAAACACGATAGGCTCCTTCGAGGTTAAACTTGGGGTCGATCAGCGATTGCAAGGCTAAGCCATCAAAACAAGCCAGCAAAATTGCAGACATGTTCGCTGCATTCGGCAAAGACTGCCCTGCTACCGCCTCTATCGCCTGTTCGACACCTTCTTTCCCTCGCATCAAAAGTTCCCGGACCTCAGGCTGAATCGTGGGATTCCGAAGGCCAAGTACAAACAGCTCGTATCGCAATCGATACCAGTCTGAATGCGCGCGTACCCGCTTCATCGACTCCGTGAAGGCAGAATCGGCAAGTTCGTCCCCACTCACGGATTGACGTAAATAATCCATACGAGCACAATACTCATCAGTGGCTTCCCGAACCACGGCTGCCAATAGATCCTCTTTGCTGTCAAAGTAATAATGAACCAGTCCCGGAGATAGTCCTGCTTCTCGAGCAATATCCTTGATCGATGTCTTCTCGTATCCGTTCGCTGCTAATACCCGGTATGCAGCTTCAATGAGTTGCGTTCGTGCGTTCCCATCTTTTGATTTCATATTCTCACCTTATTTTGGTTGGTCACACAACCAATATATCGACGAGGCAAAACATTGTCAAGATATTCCTATCGCATCTACACATAGCACTCCGTCCTCCGGTTTGGAGTAGAACCTAGTTATCACCAATCAAACTTTGCCACAAATAATACGTTGCATAGCTCCGCCACGGTGCCCATGCTTCTGCCAACTGTCGCACCTTATCCTCTTTAGGACGCTGGGACAGACCATACAGCTTTTGAACAGCATTTTGAACACCGATGTCCGCCGCAGGCAGCACGTCCGGCTTTCCCATGCCGAAGAGAAGGAAGCATTCCACCGTCCATCGTCCGATTCCACGAAGAGCTGTTAATTCCTCCAAAATCTGTTGGTCCGACATATGCCACAAGCGTTCAAGGTCAATCTTCCCGCTGACAATCGTTCGGGCAAAATCTATGACATACTCGGCTTTTCGCTGGCTGAATGACTGTGCCCGAAGCTGTTCATACGACCAACTGGCGACCTGTTCCGCGGAAGGGAAAACTGGCAAAAAGCCGTTATTCCAATTCATAGTCTCCTCACCCAGATCCACCAGCCGTTCGACCAAGGTTGCGGCAAATTGGACATTGAGCTGCTGTCCGATAATCACCTTGACCATCGACTCAAAAAGGTTTATATCCTGGATCGGGCGTAATCCATACTGTCGTTCGATAAGGGACGCCCACCTTGGATCTTGAGACATCGTTGCATAAAAATCTGTCAGATCCTGCTCGATGGAAAACATCCTTCGAGTACGATTCCGAATTTCTACCCGTTCCTGTTCCGACAAATCATCCGGATAGGACAGACTGAGTACCGGAACGTCAACAGTGCCTCCTCCGGAAACCGTTATAGGGACGACTTTAGCTTTTAACCTCAGGGCCCTTGTATAGGATGCCGCCTCCAGATCAATCACAGTCACCTTTGAGGGACGTGACAGAGGCCGTTGCAGCATCCTCTGAAAGTCGAAGGGTGCAGCAGGAACCAAGTATTCAACCATGACTATTTCCCCTTTCCAAATCGACCTGGTGCTGTTTAACCGCTTTATTCGTCTAAACCTTTAGTTTTCCCATTTTAACAACCCGGCCCACCACTTTATGTTTGGCGTTTTGTACGAATTTCAGAAATTTTTTTAAGAACGAGTGTCGCTAATTAGCTTCAAGTTCAACTATTGCATGACTGGCTGGAATTTCGGTGAATTTGAAACCACCGAGAGTGGCACTCGTGCAATTCTGGTAACGACTTTCAGTGAGACAGTTGCCAACAACCCAAACCTAGACACCCAAGATACAACCTCTTTTTACCACCTTTTGAAAGACTTAGGCTTGCGTTTTCTTGCGGTCATATTTTCAAGCTGTGACAATGCAGGGGTACACGATGTATATTTGAATGGGTGGGTGATGATTGTGGACAAAGCACTCTGGAGAGCCATAATAAATTGTGACACGACCTTCGACGGCGAATACTACTACGCTGTAAAAACGACAGGCATCTTTTGCCGCCCTTCGTGCCGTTCCCGCACGCCGAGGCCTGAGAATGTACTCATATTCAACAGCGTGAATGAGGCAAAAGCAGCTGGCTTTAGACCATGCAAACGGTGCCGACCGGATGAAAGTCCGCTTGGACCTGATGCAACGCTTGTCGAACATGCCAAATCCATCATTGAGCTGCGGTATCACGAGCCACTTACACTTAATACACTAGCACAGAATCTGAAAATAAGCCCCTATCATCTACACCGGGTCTTCAAACGATTGACGGGGTTTACCTTGGCGGAATGTATCTTTCAGAGACGAATCCATGCAGCGGAAGAGGCATTACGAACCGAGCCATTCCGTACAGTCACGGAAATTGCTTTAGCAGTCGGGTTTCGAAGCTTATCTCATTTCTCGACTGTCTTTCGGAAGACATTGATGCAGAGTCCGAGCGACTATCGGACTCTGCACATGACGGGGCAAGAGCCTGCAAAGGAGGCAAAGCAATGACACCTTCACCGGTAAATATCTATTGGAGCTTGTACAAACATGACGAGTGGAGATTTTATCTGGCGGCAACAGATAGCGGACTGTGCTGCATGACTCTGCCCAATGAATCCTTTGAGACATTGGAACTGTGGGTAAAAAAACACATTGTCGGCGCAGTCATGCTGTACGATAAGAGCAAGCTGGAGCCATATGTCCGACAGCTCGCGGAGTATTTTGGTGGCAACCGTCGGGAATTCACCTGCCCACTGGATCTAAGAGGGACTCCATTTCAAGTTCGAGTCTGGCATGAATTGCTTCTGATTCCGTTTGGGAAAATCAAAAGCTATTCCGAAATCGCTGCGGGCATTGGCCATTCCACCGCTGTCAGAGCAGTGGGGGCCGCAAATGGGGCAAATCCGATTCCGATTGTCGTTCCCTGCCACCGAGTCATAGGCAAAGATGGTAGGCTCAACGGATATCGTGGCGGTATAGATATGAAGGCAGATTTGCTGGCGCTGGAAGGTCTTTGAGAACATACATATCGCACCGAATCATTTCAGAAGGTACATGATCGTCAAAGATATATCGATGTATTTGTGGATGAATCGTTTTTTCACGGAAGCCCTATAAATGGTAGATCGCTGTTGAATTAAGGCCTCTTTTTAACGGCAGATCACAAGGAACGATTGTTTTGTGTTCAAGTTGTCCAATTGGATATCGCAACACATCCATGCTTACCCCTCCATCTCCCTCTTCACTCTAGTACATATTGCACATTCCCACTCCAATCCTGTAAAAAACACCTCAAACCATCTCCACATATAGTCTGTGACCAACCGCCGCGAATTCACCGCTTATCGTACAAACGTATACGCCCGTTCCTCAGGAGGAAAATGTCTGCCATGAAAGGAAAAATGCTTTTCTCTGACGGGCACTGGTCAAACCACTCTATTTGTTTTCACTAGGCAAAATCCTTTGGTGAAAGAGATTTGATGAAGTCAGTCGTTGTCATAGCGTTTCCTTTTTTGTACGATTCCCGGCTGTCCTGAATCATTTGCTTAAGTTTTTTGTCCGATTCTACATCCCCAGCGATAGATTGAAAATCTTCTTCTTGAAGAACAATACCTGAATCCGTGAGGATTCAGGTAAATACTTTATCTATAGGAGAATAAGCTACTCTGTCTTGACTTGATTCCGATCAACATAAATATGCACAGTATAATCCAATTCATCCCCTTCATCGGTGACAAGTTGCATAAGGATACCTTCCTTTATATTGTTTGGGTGAATATCTTCATTTTTCACTGTAATTAATTGTAAGCCATTTCGTTTCGGCTGTGCAACAAGAATGAGTTGATTTCCTTTCGTAAGTACCTTTTTTACATCCGCTTGCATAACGACAATCAAGGTTTTTTCAAACACGTGGTTCTCTCTAAATGCTGCATTGTCATGAACTTTGACAAACTCTTCATCAATCCCCACATCATGCAGAAAATCATACATAATTGAACCGGTTTTATAACTGGCAAACAGCCTATGCAGAGAATAATGCAGGCGGTTTGGCACATAACTCCAACGTCCACCACCGACTGAACTATGCCAATACGATTTATACGCCGGTCTTTCCCAATTTGGGTCGTTACACCCGATTTGATATACGATTTTTTTTCCGTTTTTAATGATTTCAGGGATTGGATTCAATACTGTCGGATAAGGTGTTTGAGTGAATGATGTGACTTTTATGTCTATAGGATTTTTTGGTTCCAATCTTTTGATACGCTGTGATAACTGTTCATTCTCCTTTTGCAATTCTCTGATTTTATTTCCTGAATATTCTGAATTATTTTGAGCTGTTACAACAATTGGTGAACAGGTAAGAACAAAAATAGAGAAAACCATAACCAATACTTTTCTCATAGTATCACCTCTAGGTTATGGTTTCTCCCTTCCTCATTCACTATACTGATCCGCAAAACATCCCCATAGAATTGCGCCACACTTCCGCAAAAAAAGACGACAATTGAGTTGTCACTACCGTGCGTTTATTTATTGACCGGGTTTTGCGGTAGGTATCGATAAATAAACAGTCTGTAATATGTTTTCACCTACAGATTGATCCGTGACATCAAATTTCATTATGAATCCACCCCCGCCTGAACCTTGAAATGGTGGTTTAGGAACATGGAAAATTCCCTTAAATGTGCCATCTGCATTGACAGGAATCGTAGTCTTTGCGATTAAAACACCTTTTGCTAAATCCGCTGTACTCGAACCAGGTGTTTGAAATAGCAAAACACTTATATTCGAAACTTTGGACGATCTATGTATCGATCCTGATACTGGAATACTCTCTCCCGCTTGAAATGTTTGTCGCGGTTTCGGTGTGTCAATTGCAAGTACGGTATTGTTAGGTACAAGATTACCAAGCGACGATTTTGAAGGATCAGATGGTGGACCATTTCCTAATCCTGCATTTGAACTGCAACCAACAAGTAACATTCCCATTATTGAAGCGGCTGTCATAACCGATACCATTGATTTTTTCATTGTCAAGCCACCTCTTACCACCGATTATACAGCGGTAACAGTTTCAACCGCATTAACCAAATACCGGTAAATCACCGCAAGGATTGCGATACGAATGTTCGACCGATAAAGATAATATCCTTCAACTCTATATGCTGTTCTCTTCTGATCACCTCGCTCATCTCCTTTAATCTCAGCTAAGAACAAATGCTTCAACTAAAATAATGAATCCCCATGGCTTCCCTAACTTCCTGCATCGTCTGTTCCGCAATTCGTTTTGCCACTTTCGCCTTGCATTCCATGCAGCCGATTTTCCCGTCTCGACAGGCATCAGCGATTTCAGGAATCATGGATTGAACAAAAATCTACTTTTGGCGTCTGGTATCCCTCTTCAGAGATGAATAAACTTTCCGCTGCATCTTGTGGAATGTCCAGCTATTCGTTTATATGGCACATCTCCGATGTCCAATCACATGCATCTAATGCTTTGCCCACCATCGACCGGTAGGCATACACCCGTAATAAAACTCGATTCATCTGAGGCAAGGAACACTGCTGCATTCGCTACGTCCCAAGCTGTACCCATGTGCCCCATTGGACACTGTGCGTTGCGTGATGCCACCATCTCTTCTACACTACTGTATTCGCCCGATATCTGACGGTAAATAAGCGGTGTATCGAGCAGACCTGGCAGAATTGCATTGACGCGAATGCCATAGGGAGCATACTGGAGAGCTATTACTGATGTCAGGTGGTTAACCGCTGCTTTTGTCGCGCTGTAAACTGGATATGGATAACCTGTGTAGCGTATACCAGCTAACGATGAGATATTTATGATAGATCCACTTCTTCGTTCGACCATATGTGGCAATATGTATTTCATGGTGAGAAACACACTGTTCAGATTGACGTTTATCGCCTTGTTCCAATCAGTCTCAGAAATTTCTATTGGGTCTCCCATTTTTACAATGCCAACATTATTGTGGAGTATGTCAATTTTTCCAAACATTTCGAGGGTTTCGGCCACAACCTCTGCAATCTCTTTTGAACTTGTAACATCTGCGGACCGCGCCTCGCAAATTCTTTTTTCATTTAAAATAACGTCTCTTGTTTGTTCTGCTGCCTGTAAATTCACATCAACAGCCATAACACTCGCTCCTTCGCGTGCATAGGCAACTGCCGCAGCCTTATCGTTTCCCCATCCATCCCCAGTGGATCCTGCACCGAAGACGATTGCAACTTTATTGGCTAAACGATTGCTCATATTGTGGCCTCCTGATTTTATTCATAAGAATGGAAGAGTGAATATCATGTGTTTTGAGAATGCTTTTTCAGGATATTTCGACTTCCGTTACCGTGCTCGAATTCTCGTATCCTTCGTGCCTGGAATTTGCAGTCCGCTTCATGTATGATGCAACGAATCCGCCCAAAGTGAGATTACATACCATATTTAAGATTGCTGCAACAGCAGCTAGTGGTCCAAAGACATCGTTCGACAACACAGCCGCAAGGGCGGAATTACAAATCCCTATTTCAAATACCAGAGAACGGCAACTACTTTTGTCAATTCTAAGTGCTTTACCATAAAGAAAACCTATTACCATCTGTGCTCCAACCTGAAAAATGACGGCAATCCCAACGAGCAATAAAATCCCCGAATTTCGGTACAAAACATCTGATGCGTCCGAGACGACTCCGAGCACGATTCCATATAATGCGAGCGAGGAAAGGATTGGGGCGAATGATTTCAAAAATATCCTTGCCAAAGGGAATATGGATTGAATGATGATTCCTGTTAGTAACGGCAAGAACACGATCCGGAGCATTTTCCATACAAATGGGAAGTACGCAATGTGTACCCCAGTACCAACGAAGAGTTTTGCAAGCAGTGGTGTGAGGATCGGCCCAATAAATGTATCTACAGCTGACATGGTTACACTATATGCAACGTCTCCGCCGCCTATCAATGAATTTAGATTCGCTGATGTTCCACTTGGAACTATCCCTGACATCACAATGCCGTTGGCCAATGAGGAATGAATTCCAAAAAAGAGAACAGCTACAAGTACACCAATGATTGGAGCAATTAACCACTTCTTTTTAACCGCCTTCATGACAATATAGAACATGACGCCAGCTAACTACACCTCACTGTGTATTCCCAAACTTTCAGTTTTTTCTCCAACTTAAGAATGGATTAATTAAACTTTCGCTGCCTCATTGATTAAATTGTATCAGTTCGTCCGTTCCCACTATTTTACTAAATGTGTTGATACACAGCACTCCACATGTAAGGTATTGTATATCGTGTTAATTATGGTGAATCGTTGTGAATACACTTCATTTGTATGCAGCGGTTACAACATTTTGATAACGTGAGTTTATTTACAGTGAATTATGTGAATAGAGTGCGTGGTCATTGTGTGGTCATGTGGTCAATTTCATCCAACCCTATATCCAATCACGTTCCCGCATACAGCATAAAAGTCCCAATGGCACATACACCATTGGGATAACATTTTTATACAGTTCTCACATTTACAATATCGTTTCGGCGAAGGGCGTCGATACCTAGAAAGTACGTAAATAAATCTACGGCCTCTACCTCCCCAGGGGAGTGGGGCTTTTCTTATTTAATACTTTACATTGGGGAGATTGTTGATATACCAAGGGTTAATACTGCTTTATTTAGGATTAATTCTGATTAAAATATGCCACCAATGATGAAGTTTGCCCCCAAAATGCCCCCAATCCTTCCCTCAAAATGCCCTTCCAAATTAGTAAAGTCCTATGGAATGGAGTAAATTTTGCATCATGTTTAAAAGAAAGTCATTTGAGATTATATTAATGAAAATATTTCTTGTAACGTCCTTGAAAAACCAATTTCGATTTTTCTGGGCGTGTTGTAGTTAATGTCAATAATTTAAAGCCAGCGGTTTTCAAGACCGCTAACTGGGTTCTCCTAAGCTTCTGTAACATCAAAAAATGGCTTAAAATCAAGGTTTTTATATTCACAACTCCATTAATTTTCTCTTAGCTTCTACCATTTGGGTAGAAGTTTTGGTAGAAGTTCTACCATCGCCGGGTAGCCACCCCGGCTTTTTTAATCTTAATTTAATATACGAAAGTGCAGGCCTTATTTTTTAAAAACAGACTTCATCAAAACGGACAACCTCACCAGATAAGCATACTAAACAAAAAGAAGCCATTACAGTTTTTTTAGAGTTCAAGAAGAGGCCACAGGTCTTGTTGAAATACCCGTTTGACCAGTTTTGTTTTTAACTTCATTATTTTGATTGGCATAGCTCAGAAATTGGCGCTGCCGGTGGTGTAAAGAATATCGATCCTGTCGTCGACTTCGTACCTCCAGTTATGAAAACACAGACCACTTATCGTGATCTGTTCTCCATAAGTTTTTAATGGAACTCACGCAATTCTTCGGCATATTTATAACTAATTGGTTGTTTTTCTTCTGTTTCTAACCATCCTATTTCATTATGTGCATATTCACTAATTTTCCGGGAACCATAATTTCTAAAGTGTGTTTCAATTTCTCGCATTGTTTCTAATTCATCTTCAGTAAAAATTGTTGAATCAAAGGGTTCAGAAGCTTTAACCATCATCATAGTCCAGCCTTCGTCATTCGTATGTTCATCAACTTCAATCACATTCATATGTTGTAAATGAGCTAAAATTAAATCATGATTCTTTGGCACCGGACCATATGGATATTTAACATAAGTTGTCCCGGTTATTGATACCGTTTGTCGTTTGAAATACAAAAAGTCACTATACCACAATAATTTCATAAGCTTTGTTTTCAAAACACCATTTGTCGTAAAATATAAAATCATATTAATGAACTTTTCTAAGGAAAAATCACTATAGCCAGCCAAATCCGTTACCTTATAAGGTTTAAAAATGGATTCAATAATTTGATCGTCTGTTTGAAATGAGTCTTCTGCATTTGTCCAAGCATCAAGTGCTGTTTCGACCATTTTTAATTCCCTACTGGATAGTGAACCTTTATTTCTGTTGAAGAATTCTAAAATAACATGTGGATGTTGCTGCAACCGCTTATAAAGCTCCAAATGGCTCGCTTGCGGCAAACTTCCGGATTCGTATCTAGTTACACTCGCAGGCCCAATATTCAACAACTTAGCAAAGGGTCTTACGCCCAATTTATATTGTTTCCTGACGTTTTGAATCTCAAGTGACGTCATACCATAATTTTCAGCATAAATTCGCGCTACATTAGCCATTGTTTCATTTTCCAATTCTTCAACATCAATTCGTGAACCACAATTGTTACAAATAGCTATCCTCCGTTCAGGAAGCTCAATATCCTGCCCCCTAAATCTAAATACCTGAGGTTCTTTTTTTATGGTGTAAGTATGCTCTGCACGACAAGATTCGCAATAATTCATTCTGTTCATTGCTATTTCCTCCTACCAAGGGTGGAATTTATATAAAGCAGGGGACAAGGCTTCCGAAAAACCTCGCCTTCCCTATGTATTTAATTCTGTGTATATCCTTCAGGATGAAACGAGATGCAAATACACAAATTTTGATCTATGGTTAACTTTATGTATGCGATTTTTTCGTTAAGTTCTTTCCTAAAGAACCAGACCAACTCCCCGGACCCTCTACGATCCAATTCAGGTGGCTTGTATTCGTCAGTAGGCTTTAACTTCATGATCTCCTGCCAAGCCCCTTTTCTGTCTTCAATTCCTAAATCAAAAATAGCTTGAACGGTATCATAATCGTTCCGCTTTGAAAAATAAGTACGTCCGTTAGAAATGAGTGCTTTTGCTTTCCGTAGAAATTCCGCTGTCGTCATCTATATGGTTCACCTCCTCTGACTAAATTATACCATCTGCATCTAAAAAGTGCAATCAATTGATTGCACTTTTTAGGACGCTGCATTTTAAGTAATCCGTACAATGAATTCACCCTTAGAATGATATCGAAAAACCCATAAATCCACACATCATTGAAACACAACTGAGGACGAATTACACTTCACCAATCCGTCCCCAGCCCTCCTTAACCTCACGCTCAAACCATTTAGATCAAGAATCGCTCTCCATATGTAAATGTAGCAAAATAACAAGGTACTGGAATTGCAATATTAGTACGGTAAATTTTTAGCTTTTCCCCAAGCTTTGCTTTGATTTTACTCGCTTTCTGCAATTACCGACGGGGACAAAGTTTGAAACTTTTCATTGTCGCTCTACCTTTAAGATTCGAGAAGTTCTTCTAGTCTTATCATCTGATCCATCACGTGATTTAAGAATTGAAATTGTTCTTCGGTATTTTCGTTACCAAATTTTCCAATCATGAACATGATGGGCTCTTGAATAACCAGAGATGTTTCTTTTTGCTCTAGAAGTTCATCTACGGTGGCCGTAATCAATATAGTTGTGTTACATTAAACCATATCAGCAGAGGATTATTGTAGCAAGATTTGGACTCCAATTGTGAATCGGGTTCATGATATTCCTAGAAGGTGATTATTTATTTCAGCCATGGATGGCATTGAAGGTATTCCTCCTTTCTTGGTAGTTGACAGCGCAGCCACGACATTAGCAAAACTAACATACTCTTTAATTCTTGTCCTACTTAATTGAGAGACATTGTTTAAAGTTACATCATCGGATATTTTATGTAGGATAGCAGCGACAAATGCGTCTCCAGCTCCGGTAGTGTCGACTGTATTAACTTTTATTCCTGGCACTATAGCTGATTCACCATTCAGTCGATAAAAACACCCTTGCGCACCCAACGTCACAAGAATAAGGTTTAGTCCAAAGCTCTTTTGAAGAATGCGACTGCCTATTTCAACATCAGACTCTCGAGTTAAAAAAAATAGCTCCTCTTCGGAAACCTTTAAAATATCCGCATATGATAAAGCCGACACAATCACCGTTTTTGCTTCATCTGAGCTACTCCATAGTGGAAGACGTAGATTTGGATCGTATGAAATTAACCCACCAAATTGTTTTGCAAATTCTACGGCTTTTAAAGTAGCCGCCCTTGCAGGTTCGTTTGTCATTGAAAGTGAGCCAAAATGGAATATACGAGCTTGGCGAATTAGGTCATATCGAACTTCATTTTCATTCAACGTCATATCAGCACCAGGATTCCGATAAAAACTGAAGCTCCTATCTCCGGATTCATCGAGATGGACAAATGCAAGAGTGGTTTTCACATTGTCAGAAAACACTAATCCAGTAGTGTCTATTTCATACGATTCCAGTGTTTCTTTGAGAGAAGTCCCAAACTTATCAAGTCCTACCTTTCCAATGAAAGCAGTTCTTCTACCCATTTTGGACAGTGCAACAAGAACATTCGCGGGTGCCCCACCTGGGTTAGCTAGAAATAAGTTTTTATGAAGATCGCTACCTTCCGGCGCAAAATCGATAAGGAGTTCTCCAAGTGCTATAACATCGTACATGATAACACCACCAATCTTGTTTTTTACCAAATGGACCTTAGATTCCATGCATCAAGAGAAACTATGCGAATGTCACTGCCAT
This sequence comes from Fodinisporobacter ferrooxydans, assembly GCF_022818495.1. Lineage (GTDB taxonomy): Bacteria > Bacillota > Bacilli > Tumebacillales > MYW30-H2 > Fodinisporobacter > Fodinisporobacter ferrooxydans. The sequence continues at coordinate 4,108,592 of NZ_CP089291.1, forward strand.
TACAAAAGAATTCGATTCCGTCAGCTTCGATACTCGGGTAAATATTATTTGACATAACTTGTTCACCGTCATTTACAAATACTTCGACGCAACACGTATCAACGAATATGTGTAATTTCAATGACTGGTCCATCTGATTTATTTTCATTTTACATACGCCACTACTGAAACCATCTGAGTGTGTTCTATCAAAAATTAGTTCTTGTCGTGCGATGGTATATTCAAGAGTGGTCTTCTGTTCACCATCTGGGGAACAACGAAGTTGAAATCCAAAGCTATCTAACATTTCACTAGCCCATTGGATCTCAACAAGAATCTCAATACTAGTACCACGTACGTGTACGGGTATCACAGATTGACAAGGGTGAACATTGAGATCTGTCAGTCGAAAATGATTCGTACGAAGCGATTTCAATTCTTCTATTGAACTAAACAATAAATAACCATTGGAACCGAGACTAATTTGACGCGGAATAGACATAGCACCGCACCAATTATTTTCTGATGTCGGACCAAAGGATTGGAACCATGGCATCCAATCCCATGCATTGGACCAACCAATAATTATCCTCCTACCTTGTGGATCAACGAATGATTGCGGTGCATAATATTCAAACCCACAATCCACCTCTCCCATGCGATCCCATGTGAATCTTCCTATGTCATAGTTCATATCCCCAATAAGATAAATGGTTTTTTTCTCTCCCATACCCATTGGAGAAAACATCAGTACATGTTTATCTCCTAGCGAGAACAAATCCGGGCATTCCCACATGCTTCCTAAACTTCCGTCACTTTCCGCAAGAACATTTATATATGACCAATTTCTTAAGTCCTCTGAGGAATATAGAAGGGCTTTTCCTTTACCATCTTTGCAAGAACCCACTACCATATACCACTTTCCATTATGTCTCCATACCTTCGGATCACGAAAATCATTTGAACCCTCCGCGGGCGGTGCAGGTATCACAGGATTACGTTCATATTTTTTAAAAACAATCCCGTCGTCGCTCATTGCTAGACATTGTGATTGAATCACCTTGTCACCACGAATAATGGTTCCGGTATAAATAAGATATAGGACTCCATCATGCTCAACTGCACTCCCAGAGAAACAACCGCCGCACTCATCTAAGTCATATTCCTCACTCGGAGCCAATGCAACTGGGAGATGCTCCCATGACACCAAATCCTTACTACGTGCGTGCCCCCAATGCATCGAACCCCATGTTGATCCGTATGGGAAATGTTGATAAAAGAGATGGTAATAACCCTTGTAAAAAATCAGTCCATTGGGGTCATTTATCCAGTATGCCGGCGCCATGAAATGATATTTTAATCTAAGAAAAACTCCAGATGCACCAAAATGATTTAAAATAGCTACAACGAGAAACGATGTAAAAATCGAACTTAATCGGCTAAAGCTAAAGGTAAAACCTACTCCTGTTGCACGAGCCCTTGTGGGAAATATTTCTGTTTGATACGTATGATACGTCGCAGAGAACATGTTGTTTAATAAAGTCAGTAGTATACCACACAAAACAATGAAAACTGGATTCTTTGTCACTGCAAAAAGAATCCCGACAACTGCAATGCCTGTAGTTTCAAAGGCAATCAAATATTTCCGTTCAAATTTTTCAATAACAGCCATTGCAAGTAATGGACCAAATGGATTAGCAATAGCCATCAAGAAAGTATAGAATAATGTGTGAACAAGGGTAATAGGGTGTTTTTGCCCATCCCCCCGAAAAGGTGGAATAACGGAAACAGCAACCTTTGTTCTAATCTAGCTTAACAAAGGTTGCTGATTTATACTCAATTCGTATTCCCTTACCCTTCTGTAAAAAGTGTTGCTTTTCATACCTACTATTTTCATGGCTTCCACAGCCGTTATCTTATTTTGTTTCCAGTCATGATAAACAGATTTAAATTTTTCATCAATCTCAAATTTCTTTCTTCCGAATCTGACCCCGTTCTGAATAGCAACTCGTATCCCTTCTTCTTGCCTTTCCTTTATTCTTTTCCGTTCATCTTCTGCCATATAACTTAATAATTGCAGTATTAAATCGGAGATTAAGGATTCAATACCGTTCAAATCCTTATACTTCATGGTATTAAGGAGTGGCATATCTAAAACAACGATATCAATTTTTTTTACCTTTATCAATTCCTGCCATTCTTCTAAGATCATTTGCTTATTTCGTCCCAGCCGATCCAGTGACTTAATATATAGAACGTCACCGTTCCTAAACATACGTTTCATTAATTGATATTCCGGTCTTTTAAAGTCTTTACCGCTTGCCTTTTCTATAAATATATACTCTTCATCAATTCCGATCTCTTTAGCGACAGAAATTTGTCTCTCTAAAGACTGGTCTTTGCTGCTGACTCTTGCATAAAAAAAATTTCTCATGGGTATCTCCTACGCTTTTGGATCTTCATTCATTTGCAATGATGAAGATCTATAATTTGATGAGGGGAATGCCATACTCGGATTGGACAAAATTCATGTCGTTATCACGAGATACTAAGGCGAGTTGATGTTCACGCGCACTAGCGATAATAATTGCATCTGGTGCTTTTAATTTTCGTCCATTCTGTTTTTGTTCTCTACGTATGTCACCCGCAGCACGAGCGATTTTAGAATCAATTCCAATGTATCGTTGATCATTGAGGAAACTAATTTCGTTGGAGACTTGTTCAATCTTTTGACCGCTGAAAATTTCACACTCAGTCATGGCAGATATATAGATATACATTCTGTCTCTGGCAGCCTACCTCAAAAAATCAACAACAGATTGGTCATTACAAAACAGTCCGATGATAATATTGGTGTCAAGCAAATAGCCCTTATCATTCATCAATCCCAATCCTCTTCCCTGTTTTTATTGATTCTTTCCTGCAAATCTTTTGCTTGTTCTTTAGTCAGGGTTCCGGCCCATTGGAGAAGATCGTCAATGTTATGATCCTCCTCGACTTCTACCGTGCCATTGTCCAGATCGATGATCATTCTGTTTTTCGGTAAATTCAATGAAGATAAAATGGAGCGAAGCGCACTGGCTGTATTTTGATCTAACTTTTTCGGAATAGCCATGAGTAAATTCCTCCCTGCTGAAACTTTAATATATCCATTATAATTTTGTTTCAAAATATATACAAGTTTAATGACGTGTTTCAAATTTAATTATGTTATACTTATGACATATAAATATCACGGTTAATAGAATCTTCAAAAAGTGTATTTTTTGAAAGACTGGCCTGAAACTCAGAGTGGATCAAGGAATATAGCTTATTCCAGCTTTTCGGTATATGCAAAAATACCCAAGATCCGTTTTGGTCTCAAATCCATAATCCTTTTGATCATAAAATAAAAAAAACCTATCCAAGTCATGGTATGTTTATCCTTTATATGGGGAAATTTCCAGATGCAGAGTACTATTCCTCGAATCGTTTCCGTATCCCCACCACACTTTTGAGGAACGGAAACTGGCCACGAATTACCGGAACGATTGGCCTACATATTTCCGGAGCAAGTGGCTGCTATTTACCGGAATAGGTGGCCATTTTGACCGGAATACGCAATTTTAGCTTACATCCGAAAAAATACGTTAAGCTAATTACATCTGAAAATGAGGTTCAATTAACCTGCTGGTATGGACAAAGGTAATTTAGTAAAATAAAAGGCTGACACCCGAACCAACGGTACATAGTGTAATCCAGAACGTCCCCGTTAAACGCATAAACAACGATCAAGTTTGAACTGTAATTATACAGGTTTACTAGCTTTGTAAATACCTAAAACGCGGATTTTATGACCTAACATACCAAGAATAGAGAGTGCTTTAGACATACACTCGTCTGTTTCTCCAGCTTCAACATCCAAATAGAACTGGTATGTTCCAAGTCTCGTCTTAGTCGGCCGAGATTCTATCCATGTCAGATTAAGATTTAATACAGAAAAAATGTTCAGGATGTTTGCAAGTGCTCCTTTGTACTCCTGACATGGAATAATTAACAGCATAGTTTTATCAGGGAAATCTAACGGTTCCTTCCCCTTAGTCACAACCACAAAGCGAGTGTGATTTACAGCTGTGTCTTGGATTTGATCAGCAAGTATTTGCAATCCAATTCGATTCGCCGCCCATGCGGATGCTACTGCACCCACATCAGTTCTACCTGATTTCTTTGCTTCTTCCGCAGCAGATGCTGTGCTCTCAAAGTGTTTAACAGTTGCTCCAATTTTTTTTATGAAGCTTCTACACTGGGCAATAGCAGGTGGAATAGACCATACCTCTCGAATATCACTAATCTTGGCCCCTGGAATACCAAGTAAGCACTGTGTGATGGATAAAGTGATTTCTCCCTGCACGAACAAATCAGCACTTTGAGTAATACGATCTAAAGTGAGGTTTATTGAACCATCAATCGTGTTTTCAATCTGTACAACACCTTTGTCAATCATGCCTGAATCTAATCCATCCAGAACATCTACTATAGTTTGAAACGGTAATAATTCCACATATTCATTGGAAGTATAACGGGAAGCTGCTTGTTCACTGAACGTACCAGCAGGTCCCAAATAACCAACTTTCTTCATGGTATCGCTCCATTCTTAGCAACTAACAAGAAATGATTTAATATTACAGGAGTTATGCACTTCGTGGCATAACTCCCGTTTCTTGGAAAAATGCATATTTATTTTTAAGACAGCTCTTACAAACCTCTGCTTGCAATAAAAGCTGCCAAATCTACAACACGGTTCGAGTATCCCCATTCATTGTCAAACCATGAAACCACTTTTACCATTGTTCCATCTATCACCATCGTTGATAAAGCATCAATTACTGAAGACAGTTTATTACCTTGATAATCCTTGGAAACAAGCGGTAATTCACTGTAACCCAAAATTCCTTTTAATGTACCTTCTGCGGCAGCTTTTAACGTATCATTGACTTCATCCCTAGTCACAACACAAGATACTTCAAAGCTTAAATCAACTGCGGATACGTTTGGTGTAGGAACACGCATAGAATAACCGTTTAGTTTACCATTCAACTCTGGCATTACAAGTCCAATTGCTTTTGCAGCGCCTGTGGTAGTTGGAATCATTGACAATGCAGCAGCACGAGCGCGACGCAAGTCGGTATGAGGTAGGTCAAGAATCTGCTGATCATTGGTATAAGAGTGTATTGTCGTCATTAATCCATGTTTAATACCGAATTTCTCATTTAAAACTTTTACAAATGGAGCTAAACAGTTTGTAGTACAAGAGGCATTTGAAATAATATTGTGAATTGCAGGATTATATTTGTCTTCGTTGACACCAAGAACAATCGTAATATCTTCGTTTTTTGCCGGGGCGGAAATGATGACTTTCTTTGCTCCACCACTAGTAATGTGTGTTTCTGCTTTTGTTTTATCAGTAAATCGTCCAGTGGATTCAATTACCAGTTCTACTCCGTATCTAGACCATGGTAAATCTGAAGGGTTACGCTCTGTAAGTACTTTTATTTCTTTATCATTTATAAATAGATTACCATCTTTTGCTTCAATATTTGCATTAAACTCTCCTTGAATAGAATCATACTTCAATAGATGCGCTAAAGTTTCAGCGTTCGTCAAATCATTAATTGCAACTATTTCAACATCATTACGTCCAAAAGCAGCACGGAACACGTTTCGACCAATACGTCCAAATCCATTAATCCCCACTTTAATGGTCATACAATTACCTCCATTTTTTTAAGAAAATACTCGCATCAGCATGATGAAACTAAAACACCTTGATGAATGCCGTAGTTTAGAATAAGCATAAATTTTTACTTTACAGGAAAAAATCAGATATTACTAAAAATTCAGTAGAAAATATCCTAAAGGCAACCTAGGATATTGGCAAATAACCCTTAGATAACGCACATAAGTGCTTCACAAAATCTTGGCATATTTGCAATGCTGAGGCTTGCAATACACATTCGCCCACTATCAAGAATATATATGCCTTGTTTATCTCTCAATGAGTCTATCTCTTGCTGTGAAAGGTTAAGACAAAGAAACATCCCTTGTTGTTGGCGATAAGAAAGAACCTTATCTATAATTCCAAATTTTGACATTTCAGAAAATAAAATACTACGACGTCGTTGAAGATCATTTCGAATACCTGCAAGTTCCTGCTGCCAATGGGCAAAACGGAGAGTATCGTTAATAATATGACTAACGATAAAGCTGCCATGTGTTGGTGGCATGGAATAGCTACTTCTAATTAATATTTTTATGGTTTTGTACCAATCTTCCAATTTATTTGTATCCTTAAAGATGAGTGTCAATGCTCCGGTTCGTTCATCGTAAATACCCATATTTTTCGAGAATGAACTACAGATTAAAAACATATCTAGGCGTTCCCTAAATGCAATAAATAGTTCAGCATCTTTTTGGAGTGAATGGGCAAATCCCTGATAAGCAAAATCGAATAATGGAATAAGCTTTCGCTCTGCACAAAAATCCGCAAATTTCTCCCACTGCGACAAAGTGGGATCAATACCTGTTGGATTATGACAGCAGGCATGGAGTAATACAAAGTCTCCCGGTCTGGCAGACTGTAAATCCTCAAAAATTGTTTCCATACATAATTGTTCCTGATTAGCTGGCTGATAACGATAATATCCAAAGCCACCCATGTGACTGTTCAAGACAGCAGGATGATTCTCCCATGTCGGTGAACTTAACCATATCCGCGCCGTCGGGAAGTAGTGATTTATCAATCGCCCGACAAGATGTAATGCACCACTAGCGCCTAAAGTTTGTATGACCTGAACATTACTATCTTCCCTTCTATTTATCATAGTAGGGAATAGAATAGTACGTACAGCTTGCTGATATTCTATTGTACCAGCAAGATTAAATGATGCTTTGCTGGCCTGGTTTTTTACTCGAAAATATTCAGCCTCTCGTACGGAGTCAAGAATAGGGCAACGGCCAGACTCATCTGTATAAACACCCACAGTCAGATTAAGTTTGTCAACACGTGGGTCCTGATTATAACGCTCTAGCAATTGCACAATACTGGTTTTTGTCCGAGTTGGCATCATATTCACCTGATTCATCGCTCCCTTGAAGAATATCAGCAGCAATTGCGTCTGCATCTATCATGAAATCAATCCATTTATGAGGACGGCTGCTACCAGATTGCATAAACCAACGTGTGTGTTCCGTTGGAATGCCAAGTACATATAGCCTGTCAGCTATTGTTCCATTTGCTCTAATTGGGTGAAATGGAGATGGCGTAACATTAACGCCTCCTGTTTCAAATTCAATATCATCATTTTTATTAACAAATGGTATAAAAATACCATTATTAATAAGTGATTGAGTCAAATTTGAACAATCACGATTAATATCGGTTGTCGGGATTCTTGCATCAATTACAACATTAAGGGCTACAGCAGAGTTATGTACATTCGGTGAAGATATATAAATACAATTATTGGTACTAGAAGGTTCAAGCTTAATTGAGGGTCCCACTACGGTTACAATATTCGCCCTCATCAAAGCTTGAAGCTGTAGACTACGAAAGGCTGGTGGCCCTGCGGAAAGAAAACCGCTAACAGGATTAAATTTATTTATGAACTCAAATTGATGTGAATTAGGATTAAGCCCACCGAAATCAACAAATGAACGAATCACTGATCTCGTGTTGCGAATCACATCAAGTGCCGCTTTTATTGGAGAACCAATATTGCCATGCATTGCTTCAGCATAGTCAGCTGCAAGTACAGAATACAACGTCTCGTTGAATGCTCCAATAGATGGAAACATACATCCTTTAAAGGGATCCGCGAGATGATAGATATTAATGGCTATTGGATAGGAGAGTCCAAGTATAAAAGCGAGTGTATTAACACCTTCTACAGAATCTACATGATATTTAATAACATTTTCGCGTAATAGCTGTGCTACCAATTCACCCTTTTCACGGCGTAATTTTGTCTCAGCATAAACTAGAGTTATTTCAGCTTCTAGTAACGGTAAAACATCACGATCAAAGTATACATCCCCGTGTTGACGGATATTTAAAGCGCGCTCTTGAGTAAAGATTACTGGGTGATATTCATAATTAAACGGCTTCTGATTACGACCACGTACTGGGACGGGCATTCCACTACGACTCCCTGCGTATATACGTGGCTCTCGGCCAGATGGACAATATATCATTGAACCATCATCCTTTTTTATGAACCTCCCCCCGCGCCCTATAGTAAGTTCAACCATTAGATCATAAAAGGTTAATCCCATACCGATGATGCCAACTTTTTGGTTCGGCTCAATAGACGATAAATCCATGTCAGCTACTGAGTCTCCCTGGATAAAGGTGACATCAGGTGTAGTAGATGCAAAATCATATATTGTTTTTTCAAGGGCTTGTAACCGGTTAATCGGATGTCCCGTTGCTAAAACTGTCCTATCAACCTCTAGTTCTTGATCATTAGAGAGATGTAACAATTGAGATGCATTTATTTCGTCCAAGCTTTCTACGCGAGCTGATACTTTATGCAAAGTAACAAAAGGCGGAAGAGTACGCTCTATAGCCGATAAAACGTACAGCAAGTATTCCCCATAATATGCACGAGGTGCATAGCCACCAAATTGTGAATAATCATCATGGTGCATTTGCCACCATTGGGCAAAAGAAGGACCATTACCAGGACGAGCTTCCTTACCGTCCCACATTCCAGAGAAAGCTGAAATTTCTTGAGCTACGGTGTTCATGAGAAGAAAAGGAGATTGTTCGGTAGACCATATTCTCCCAGTACCTATATGTCCATCATCAATTAGGAAAATTTCAACTTTCTCCCCATTTTCTAATTTAATTAAACGGGCTACTAATCTTTCAAGTACTGACATACCGCGGGGACCACTACCAATTATGGAAATTCGTAGCAATTTACTCATTATCTTATTTAGATTTAGCACTAGTGAGACTTACTCCTTTATGTAAAGTAGTGGTTAAGTGTATATTTCTTGATTCATATTCATTAATACACTCAATGTCCTCGAGGGTTTGGGCAATATCATCTAGATTGAGAATATATTTCCTCTTATAGTGTTGATCAATAATAGCAGGCAGTTTACATTCTTCAATACTAATAGTTTCATTTTCTAGATCAATTTTAATCAATGTTTTAGGATTACGACTTAGGATACTCCACAATGATTCAATTCCTTGCTCGGTCGTTTTTAATGGCAGCAGGTCGTTAATAATTGCATTTTTATAAAAAATATCACCAAAACTTTGTGCAATAACAACTTTAAAACCATAGTCTTTGATCGCCCAAACCGCATATTCTCGTGATGAACCAGTAGCAAATTCACGTCCAGCAACTAAAATAGTAGCACCAGAGTAACTTGGATCGTTTAATACAAAGGATGGGTCTAGACGCCAATCACCAAACAATGATCCACCATGTCCAATACGTTTTGGTTGATAGCAAAAGCGTGCAGGAATAATCTGATCCGTATCAATATTGTTTCTCAACAAAGGAAGACCGAATCCACTAATTTGTTCTCTGCTCATTTAATCCTTCCTCCATTATTATAAATCTGATGGACAAGCAATTCGCCCCATGATCGCACTGGCTGCTGCCACAGCAGGTGAAGCAATATGCGTCATTGCACCTGTTCCCTGTCGTCCCTCAAAATTTCGATTACTGGTCGAGACAGATCGTTGCCCTTCCCTCATACTATCTTCATTAAGACCACAACACATTGAACAACCCGGTAAAGAACGGAAGTCCGCCCCAGCCTCTTTGAATATTTTATCCAGTCCTTCACGAATTGCCTGGTCTCGCACTTTAATGGAGCCAGGAACGATCACCATATCCACATTTAAATAAACAGATCGCCCCTCCAAGATTCCTGCAACAACTCGCAAATCCTCTATGCGTCCATTAGTACAAGATCCGATAAATACTTTATCTATCAAGATGTCTTGGAGAGATTGACCTGGCTTCAGTTTCATATATTCGAGAGCACGCTTAGCTGCCTGTTGCTGACTTGTATCACTATAATCAGTGAAATCTGGAATTCTTTCATTGAAACAGATATTTTGAGACGGATTTGTACCCCATGTAACGTTCTCATTGACTACGGCGGCATCAATTACAATTTCTTTATCAAAAATTGCGTCAGAATTGCTTACAAAAGTACGCCATCTTTCAATTTCTTCCTCTAAAGGTGGACGCCCATTGGATACGAATATCTTACGTAGATAGTCTATGGTAACGTCATCAACACCTATAATTCCTGCACTTGCACCTGCTTCTACTGACATGTTACACAATGTCATACGAGCTTCCATGCTGAGCGAATGAATTGCATTGCCTGTATATTCTATGACATACCCAATACCACCACCTGTACCTATGTGGCGAATAATATACAGTGCCAAATCTTTTGCTGAAATGTTTGCTCGTAGACTATTTTCTACTGTGATACGCATAGACTTGAACTTTTGAAATCTTAAAGTTTGGGTTGCCAACACGTGTTCAACTTGGCTTGTGCCAATACCAAACGCAAGTAAAGCCAATGCGCCATGCGTAGTTGTGTGTGAGTCACAGCAGACTAGTGTTGTACCAGGAAGCACAAGCCCCTGCTCAGGTGCAATTACGTGTGTAATACCTTGACCAGGTTCACCGAGCTTGTATAAAGGGATACCAAATTCAGAACAATTATGACGCAATAAATCAACCTGTTGTCTGCGTAGCACATCACCTTGTAGTGCTTCAATTGAACGAGTTGGCGTGTTGTGATCTTCGGTTGCTACAGTTAAATCTGGCCGTCGCACTATCCGTTTATCAGCACGCAAACTATCAAACGCTTGAGGAGTATTAATTTCATGCAACAAATGCATATCAAAATAAATCAAATCCTCAGTATCTCCTAAATGCTTCACACAATGGGACTGCCAGATTTTTTCAAGTAAAGTATTAGCCATTGCTTACACCTTCTGTATTGGTAGGTATTTTGACAAATTCGATCATAAGTGGCAAAGCAATTAGAGATGCAACACCTACTACGATCCATACTCCATTCCATGAAGATAGTCTCAATATGAATGGAATCATATAAGGTATGATAAAAGACACTGCAAAAACAGTGGTCCCCATCATTCCTAAAGCTCTACCTGCATATCGTACACCTGCAGTCACAGCAATCTCGGTATATCCAATACCATGCCATGCATTCCCAGCGAGCCCAGTGATAACTAACAAAGATACTACGACGTACGCATTCTGATCGGATACCAAACCAAGCGTTATACCTGCTATTCCAGCAATTATTGCAATAATGCTAATTACTTTTCGTCGATTTTTATGCTTATCCGTAAGGCGCCCCGTAATAATTCGCAAACACCCGCCACCTAAATTAATACAAAAATTTATAATAGAAATGGTGACTAGATTTAGATGGTGCTTATCAGAAAGAAATACAGACGAAAAAGTTAGGACTGACATCTGAGGAAAAGTTAATACGGCTCCAGCTAGAGCAACCTTCCATACTGTAATTCGTTTAAATGGTGACTTTACTTCCGTATGTGATGCCCCTTTAGAAGTGTTTGATATCTTAAGTTCTACCAGCCAAAACCATACACATATGGAAACGATAAAGCTTAAAACGGCAAGAGTTAAAAATGCGCGACCGAACCCGTAGACTGAAGCTACATACGGAATTAATAATGAACCAATTGCTGCGCCGACAGGAATAGCCGTCTGGCGAATACTCATCGCAAAACCTCGTTCATTGTCCTGAAACCATGACATGACGGCACGACCAGAGGAAGAGTTGATACTTCCTCCTACAGCTCCTGCAACCATCAAAAGTATTCCCAAAGATAAATAATTCGGAAACATACCTGCTTTTGGTACAAAACCAAAACAGATAATCAAAAACGTAGCTCCCATTGATACTAGACCAATAATCAGAACGACCTTATCCCCAAGTTTATCTGTCAATATCCCCCAGACAATTTCTGAAATCGCAACACCCAACCCCATAGATCCGAGGACAAACCCTAACTGACTTATGGAAAAATGATAATCAGTACGCATAATCACTGCAGAAATAGGAATGCCTGCAAATCCTACAGCAAAAGTGATTTGTGCAAGAACACCAATAGATAATATAAGCCACCGATACCTAGATGTAGGCGAATAATTTGTCTCCATTTGAATCTCCTTTCATGCCTCAATAGTTTGAGGAGGTTTTTCCCAAATAATTAACGCCAAGCAACCAGTTTCACTTCGTGAACTATGTTGACTACCCGGAGGCAACAACATCAGGTCATTCTTTTTTACTACACCTTGATTAGTGATCATCTCTCCATCAAAAATATAGGCAAGCTCAAAACCCGTATGTACATGAAGTGGAGATTGTCCCCCCGGTTGATAACGAACGAGGGCAGCACCAGAACCTCCCGTTTCCTCAGGACGAAATAACCAATGGATTTCTGATTTTGACCGAGCTTTTGCACTAAATGATGTAAATTCAATTTCTGTTTCAGAAAGGATGCCTAATTGATTCTCCTTAAGAAGTACTGGCAACCCTTGTATAAGGTTACGCAATTGATTGTTCATAAGACCAACCTACCTTTCCATTCTTAAATTTTTAAACTAAAATAGTTAAAGACACTTGAACTTTTTATAAGTCCTTATAGCATTGATTATTTAATGGGGGATATTGCCAGTAGTTCATCACTCACGTAGCCATAAATACCATTAACCCAATAATTTGCGTACGTATCAGCTACTGCAGGATCTTTGAATGTATAGGTTTTTAAAAGCCAACGCTTAGATGCATCTTCAGGATTGTTTACTTCAATGCGTTCGCGATTATGAAGTCCATATTGATTTGAAAAAACAAACAAATCACCGTATTCAATTCGATGACGAACTTTAGGTGACTTAATTATGGCATCCTTGAATGCTAGCAACGCTTCAACTGCGCCAAGAGGTGCATTGGCCACAGGCTTAGTAAGAGTATCCTGGAAACAAATCATTCCATCTTTAAGGATGGCATGTACACTCGACTTATCCCAATTTTTTACCTTTTCTCGTGTTAAATCATCTACTTCAGTGTAATACCACTTTTCACTTAGAACCCGAATCTGCTCTGGTGATAAGTTACTAATGATATCTTGACCATCAACATAAGTGGTATAAACTAAATCATTTGATGGACAACGCACCCCCAAGAGGGTTATATAATCAGCTCTCACTGGATGACTAGTACGATCATTGTGGAAAATTAAATCACCATCAGTAAAGCCTGTACGTTTACCCCGAAAACGATTAATACTCACTACATCAGTAAAAAAGTCCCCATTATTACGGGATGCATAAGACAACAGTGGAGTATTAAGAAGGTAAGCGAATGTTCCTAAAAATGCCTCTCCAAGAAAAGTTTTCTTCAATCGATACTTATCATTCACTGGATCATCGTGATTCAATTCTGGAATATCAGTATCAATAGGACAATTCTTCAGAACATGAACATGTTTGCCATTTGCTCTATCAGCACGAATATGTTCGCATAATGTAATAAAGTAATCAGGCATTAAGCCATCTTGAATGGTACGTATCATTCTGTCTTCAAAAATGGAATATTCCACATACGGTGAGATTGTAGCGACACTGGAAAGTGTCGAACTTAAATCGTTACGTTGCCCATCTGTAAAAATGTGATATGCTTTCACAGCTAAACTTCCTCCTCCATAATTAATTGTTCAAGGCAATAAATATCCGAAAGTTTTTCAATAACGGTCATAGCACATTCATGACTATAGGAATCGCTTGATGAAATACAATCTGACAGAGGCCTAACCTCATAACCTCGGTCATGTCCGCTTAATACAGCACTCAATACAACGAATTCTGTTGATACTCCACACAAATAAATTGTATCAATATCCATTGCACGTAAAATTGTTTCTAAATTCGTGTTATAGAAAGGATCAATACGGTTTTTTGTAATGACAATTTCATTTGGCAAGGGTCGGAGTGCATCATGTACCTGTGTTGCCCACGTACCTAGCAAAACCTGCTGTTTACTTTTTACATGACGAAACAGTTTTGATCGTTCACACCATTCTGGATATCCTTGGCTAAAACCAACAATTACATAAATTACTGGAATACCAACTTTTCGACAGTGGTATATAGCTTGAGCAGTATGAGTAACTGTTTGTCGTTCCTGTGCCTGTTCATAAAAACCATCTTTTCCTACACTTCCATGTTCATGAACAAGATCATTAATTAAATCAAGCACAAGTAATGCCTTCTTCATAAGACTCCTACCTCAAAAGTTTGAAATTCAAGTTCATTCTGAATCTTCTGCGTAAAAGTAATTAAATCATCACATGAACTTGAATGATTTATAAACTTTTCATATAGATGATTAATTTCTTTATCGCTTGGTGATACACCTAGTTCCTGAAGAAGATGACGAATTATAGTCCTCCCTGAATGACGGGTTACTAAAAGTTGTCTTTCTCTACCTATATCCATAGGTTTTACGTATTCATAGGTATCAGGATCATTTAAAATTCCTTGCTGGTGAATACCAGCTGCAGTACTAAAAACATATTTTCCAAACAAGGGCTGCATACGGCATTCTTCCAATTTAATGAGATCTCTTAATGTAAGATAAATTTTATATAACTTGTCAAGTTGGATGGTAGTACCTAGTTCGTATTCGTCTCCCTTGTAATAAAGAAATGCTGCAACTTGTTCTAGTGAAGTATTTCCTGCTCGCTCACCTATTCCACCAATGGTTGCCTGAATCTCGTCCGCACCGGCTTTAATGCCTTCTAAAGCATTTGCAACACCAAGACCAAGATCATTATGGCAATGTGTCGAAACTTTAATATTAGGCCCAACTATCTCACGTACGTAACGAATTAAATTGCCAAATGAAGTGGGGGTTGCATATCCAGTGGTATCAGCAAGAATAATCTGGTTTGCACCCGCCTGTATAGATATTCTAGTAATAGCTTCAATATAATCATACTGAGCACGACTAGCATCCTCTATTCCTACAGCGATATTAGTAAGACCCTGTTCCTTTGCATAAGTTACTGCTTCAGTTATTTCAGCAAGCCCTTCCTCACGCGTGATATGACGCTTGTTTTTTAAATGTAGATCACTACCAGTAGCAACCAACATAACAAGATGCCGATCACTATGCCCACCAGCATCCAAAGCGATTTTAACATCCTTTACTTGAGTGCGAGAAAATGTGGCAAATGATGCCTTCTTCAGCCGGGAACTGATCATCTGGGTTGCTAAAAAATCAACATGCGATGATGCAGGGAATCCTGTTTCGATTGTATCTACTCCAGCATCTTCAAGCATCAGAGCTAATTTTAATTTTTGTTCCGGAGTCATAGCATTACCAGGAGCTTGTTCACCATCTCTGAGTGTAGTATCAAGAAAACTAATCAAACGCTTTGACATTCCATCACATCCTTAATAATAATTTTTACAAGTAGTAAAACCCAAGTAAATTTATTGATTTGGGGCCTTCAGAATCCAAATTTCATTCGTAATTGCTCTCACTACTAATATATAAATTTTCCGAAAATGTGTATATATCCCATATGGGATATTATTGCTAAAAATAGCTTGACCATGACATTGCTTGATTAGAGTCTTAAAAGACCTAAATCTAAAAGTGTGTTGCACCTCATTTTCTTTGATATCGTAAAAATAACATAGTTTCACGGCTTACGATGCGAACATGACCAAACACGAAAGAGGACCTCACCCACTTGGTCGTGGATGAAGCCCTCAATGAAATATCAAATAAAACATATTCAAGTAAGGAATTTCTTAAAAAACTGCCCTTTATCGCGGACGCCAGTTTTAGCGTACACTTTTTTCAACATATTCCGTACAGTTCCTTCCGTAATCCCCATCAAATGAGCCATTTGTAAAACGCTTTTATTTTGCAGCCATCCAAAAGCCACTTCTCTTTCCCGATTGGACAGGTTATAGGGTTTAAACAACAAATAAGCCGCTTCCTTGTTTATGGACTCTCTGCTTTTTTTCAACTTTCTCTCTAATTTCTCGATCATCTTTTTTAAAAGGGGGACTGCAAATGTCACATCTACGTCTGTGCTAAATGATAAATCTATATATCCGATAATTTCCTCATCAATCGTACGAACAGGCGAACATATGCAATTCCAGTCTTTAAAAAACCGCATCGTGTGTTGAACGCCCTGAACTACTACTGTGGAATGTAGTTGCATCGCCAAAGAGATACCATTAATTCCCGCATACTCGAATGCAAAGGAAGTTCCCATATTGACATTGTTTCCGCAGGCCTTATCTATAATTTCAGCTTGCCCGATTAAATGAATCGCGGTTCCGTTCGAATCGGTGATCATAAATAGATGTGGAATACCGATCTCGGTATAAACCGATGAAAGGTCCTGCGTCGCCATAGCAATAAAATCCCTATTATGTTTTAAAATATGTTCCATATCTTTCGAGGATAATCTTTGAGGTATGTACTCGGCGTTCAGATATTTGAAACTTTGCTCCCTAGCTGTTATGGTATAGTGGTCCAAATCAGACAACTCAGACCAACAACGTTGAAACTGTTCAGCCCGTCCAAAAATACTCATACGATTGCCCCTTTTATCTACAGAAAGTGCTTTAAGTCATATCTTTTATCCTACATAGTCTTAAAAAGAGTGCTACCAAGAACGGGACGAATACGCGAGACAGATTTTGTTTTCAATATCCCGTATCACTACCCGCATCGTAAAAGGCTGCCGTTAGTTAATTATCTAAGCACTACTTACGTTATATTGGGAAATCCATTAATTAATCATATTTCCCCCTTATATATTCATTTAATATGCTATTTATAATATGAATTATGTGGTAACCCTGATTCTCTATCCAGTTACGAATTATAATACAAGTAATATTACTTTTGTGTCGAAACGTGTCACCTAAAAGAATTTTTACGGTACCTTAACAAAATGATAAAAAACCTACACTAATATAAATTATAGAGAGTAAGGCTGATTCTTCCTGGAGGTTCGGCTTTTTATGTATCTTTTTCCTCGATCCTACACGAATTTAAAAATTAGAAGATTTAGAGCCCCCGACAAAATTCCTAAGTTCTCTAAAATACTGGCCTATAAAGAATACGCCAGATGACATTGATCCCGCTCTCCTCTCGGAGAATGAGATCTTTTTATTTTTTCAAATTCCAAATCAGTCGATTTAAGGCCATTTTTTCTATTTTATCAAGTTGTACCAACGAAATATTAACAGTAAATTTATGGGTGATGGGAAGTTGTCACTTTTGGAAAAAAAGAAAAGCCATGATTATTTTACTCAGGTAAAATGGAGGTACCACCCAACCACTACGAGAGGAAAGACAAATCATGACTACCATCATTATACCAAAATCCTATTCAAATGTAATCTACCTTCAATCTTCCTTTTGTTTTCAGGAGCCCTTCATTCCCGAATATATTCTTGAACATCCATTCGCCAAAGTATCACTGAACTTCCTACGGAAAGCAGTCTTTGCTTCCTGTGAACAAGAGTTTTTCGAAGCTCACTATGCCTTTTATAAGAAGAAGCATGAAAAACAAGAAAAAGGTCTGTTCGACCTTCCTGCTGAGTGGGATCGACCGATAAAAAAAATATAACCGAAAGGACGGAAAGGAACCGACTTTTATGGGTAAGTAGCCCTGGGGAATTTCACCACAAGGCTCTCTCAGAACCGGACTTGAACCTCTCAGCTCATCCGGCTCCCATTATCCAGCCCAACTTAGAAACCCCATCTCCCACTGCACGAATAGCGTTGGCTCTCTCTGAGCAATCCTGCCAAGCCAGTCCAACGCTCGCTTGCGCCGCTTTCTATATCTTTTATACTTGCCATCAATGCTCGATTCATGCGTCTGTACACGGAGTACAGTTCCGATTTGTAAAAGCGTCCGTAGTAATTCACCCAGCCTCTGAGCACTGGATTGAACATTTTCGACAGGTCTTCCAAGGTCTTATCAGATTTTAGCTGTACATACCAATCACGAATTGTCTGTCGCATAGCTTTCTTTGCTTATATAAATGCTATTTTAAGAATGTACAAAAGTGATCATTTAAGTATGTACAGTTTTGATGATCACCCTGCATAATATTTCTGAGGTGAATATTATGCATATGCAAATAAATATTAATACAGATATTGAAATGAATAATCTTTCAGATTTACCTAAATTAAACATGTTAATGGAGAACTTGAAGATGAAAATCAATAAAAGTAAATTGGCTCGTGATATGGGGGTGGATCGGAGGACGATTGAAAAATATCTTAAGGGCTATGAGCCGAAAAGGATTCGGGAACGGTCATCAAAGATAGATGACTATTACGAAATTATTGCATTATTACTTTCGGAAGAGTCTAAGCAAATATTTTATTACAAACGAGTATTATGGCAATATCTAAAAGATAATCATGGATTAAGCTGTAGTCAATCCAATTTTAGAAAGTACATATTAAACAAAGTAGAATTTCAAAGCTATTTTGATTCAGGTAAAAGAAAGAGTTCAAACGTTGAAGTGGTTCGCTTTGAAACACCTCCAGCCGAACAAGCACAGTTGGATTGGAAGGAAAATATTCGATACATCACCAAGGATGGCGAGATCTTGTATGTAAATATTTGCGTGCTCTTACTTGCCTTTTCAAGATTTCGAACTTTTCATCTATCAATATCCAAATCTCAAAGCCTATTATTCGCATTCCTGACGGAAAGCTTCGAAGCATTTGGAGGAGTTCCCAAAACGATTGTGACAGACAATATGAAAACAGTTATGGACGAACCTCGAACCGAGTATCAAAAAGGAAAGGTAAATGAGCGTTTTGATCAATTCGCTAAAGATATGGGATTTGAAGTGTGGCCTTGCATCGCTGGGAGACCGAGAACAAAAGCTAAAGTAGAAGCTCCCATGAAGATAATTGATGAAATTCATGCCTATCAAGGAAAATTTGATTATGAGGAACTCCATCAATTTGTACAAAAACTTTGTGATCGAATCAATCATAGTTACCACCAAGGAACAGGAAAAATACCTATATTAGCATTAAAAAAAGAAAGAAACCTCTTATCTCCACTACCACATGAAAGAATAAGAGATTTCTATAAAATTGATCAAATACTTGTGAAAGTGAATACATCCAATATGATCACTTTCAAGTCCAACCAGTATTCAGTCCCACCTGGATACATTGGACAAACCCTGAGTTTACAAGTATATGATAACCATATCTACATCTATTATAACACTGAGTTAGTTGTCCAACACGCAATTAGTCATTTGAAAATCAATTACAAACCTGATCATTACGTTGGGGCTTTGGCTAGAGGGCTGCCTTCTT
This sequence comes from Fodinisporobacter ferrooxydans, assembly GCF_022818495.1. Classification (GTDB taxonomy): domain Bacteria; phylum Bacillota; class Bacilli; order Tumebacillales; family MYW30-H2; genus Fodinisporobacter; species Fodinisporobacter ferrooxydans. The sequence continues at coordinate 4,128,041 of NZ_CP089291.1, forward strand.
CGACCAATATAGAAGAACTGGCGATAAAAAATTTAGAGGCAATTCATGAGGTGTATAAAAATGAATAGCAGTTATAACAAATTAGTCCAAAATTTAGAGTATTTAAAGTTAAAACAAATGGTGGTCCATCTTGATGACACGATCGATTTTATGACAAATAATCAACTATCATTTACGGATGCGTTAATCAAACTTACAGATTATGAGATTGATATGAAAGAAATAAACATGGTGAAATCCATGGTTAGGGTAGGAGCATTCCCACATTTTAAGGAAGTAAAAGACTTTGATTTTGATTTTCAGCCATCGATTAATAAACAGCAGATATTAGATTTTACCACCTTACGGTTTATTGAACAAAAAGAAAATATTGTATTTTTAGGAACAAGTGGAGTTGGAAAAACACATTTAGCAACTTCTATAGGAATAGCAGCTGCTAAAAAAAGGACGAGCACTTATTTTATCAAGTGTAATGAATTGATCATGAATTTAAAAAAGGCAAAACTTGAAAACCGGCTGGAAAACAGATTAAAACATTATGCAAAATACAAACTGCTTATAATCGATGAAATCGGCTATTTACCGATTGATGCAGAAGATGCAAAGTTGTTTTTTCAGTTGATTGATTTGAGATACGAACAGAAAAGTACCATATTAATGTGAATGAGCACTTTGTTTCCGCAGGAAACAAGTGCTCATTTGCACATTGGAACAGATTACCGCTATTTTAATGCCGCCTCAATTTGCTAAACTTTTTGCAAATTATAAGGGCGGTGTTTCGAGTGATTATTACCCATCATTTTCCAGTTGATCTTCCCTGTTATTTTCAGCTCGGCAGGGCCAATAATTTCCCTGTGATTGAATCTTGCCCGATTTGTAAGTCCCAACAGAAGTTAAAACGCCATGGTTTTTATAACCGCTACGCGATCGAGACCGATGCAGAATATCGGATTCCCATTTGCCGTTACAAATGTCCGAATCCCAAATGTAACAAAACATTCGCTATTCTTCCGGATTTTCTGCTTCCCTACTTTCAGAACACGCTCTCTTCCATCTTGCAGACCTTACAACTATTCTGGGCTTATTGTGTACTGCTATTTAGCCGCCAGTTAGTTTGTTTTTACCGGAAACGGTTGATGGCCAAAAGCAAAATCATCGAGATGTTCTTTCGTCTTGAGGGGAACAAACAGATCTTCCCAGAAGATCCCATAGAAAAAGCCATAATGCTTCTGAATATGATTGAAACTCTCCCCAGAGTCACCTTCATTCGAAAGTGGCACAATCATTACATTAGCAGCTTTATGGCACATTCATTTTATCACGGATCACCCGTGGCCAAAACAGAATAATGTTTCCACATACCTTTTTCCTCGTCAGGGACCGTGTACGGGTTTTATAATGCATCGTAATGGTTAGCCGGCTAGCCTTCGAAAAGGAAGAACGAGAAAGCGCGCCAGTTCTTTCCAATTTAGACAATGGGAGGCTACTTAACCAATGGATGAACAAAACCGGGAACGCGTGGCCCTTTTTCGCTATGGGATCATCGCTCCCTTGCTCAATGAACAGGTGGATCGCGCCACATATTTGGCTGAGGTGTCTGCCAAAACCCACGAAGTCCCTTACTATGGTTCCAAAGAATTTACACCCAAGACAATCTTAGCTTGGCTAAGGCAATATCGCCGTAATGGTTTTGACGCGTTAAAGCCCCAGGCACGTTCGGATCGAGGACAATCCCGATCGTTATCCGGTGAATTACAGCTGCACTTGGTATCCCTGCGTAAAGAAAATCAAGGAATGCCAGTGACGGTGTTTTATGACCAATTGGTGCAACAAGGAGAGATTTTACCGCAGGATGTATCTTATACCTCTATCTATCGCTTACTGAAAAAGGAGGGATTGCTGGGGAAGGGGATAGTGCGTTCGCCCGAACGAAAACGGTTTTCTCATGATACGGTCAATATGCTCTGGCAAACCGACCTGTCAGATGGGCCATATCTTCGTACAGGCGACAAAAAAATCAAGACGTATTTAATTGCGGTGATCGATGATTGCTCTCGCCTATGCACATTTGCGCAATTTGTCCCATCCGAGAAATTTGACGGGCTACGCACAGTCTTGAAAGAAGCTTTGCTTCGCAGAGGCATTCCCAAGATGCTGTATACCGACAACGGCAAGATCTTTCGTTCCGATACGCTGCATTTGGCTTGTGCAGAATTAGGCATACACCTCCTGCACACGCAGCCCTATGATGCCGCTAGCAAAGGGAAAATAGAACGCCTGTTCGGAACGATTAAGACGCGTTTCTATTCGCTGTTAAAAGCAAAACCGGCTTCTTCATTGGAAGAACTGAATGAACGGTTTTGGAAGTGGTTGGAGGAAGACTACCATCGCAAGCCACATTCTTCTCTCAATGGAAAAATGCCGCTCGAAGTGTACTTGTCCCAGATTGATCAAGTACGGATGGTCGACGACCCTGCCAAATTAGATCCTATCTTTCTTAAACGGGAGAATCGAACTGTCAAACATGACGGAACGTTTTCGCTCAATAACCAGCTGTATGAAGTTCCCGAGCGATTTATAGGTCAAAAGATCGAGATTCGTTACGATGAACAAGGCGTGCATATCTATGAGGACGGGAAACCAGTCGCTCGCGCTTCTGAAGTGAATTTTCATGATAATGCTCATGTAAAACGAAAACGACCCGCCATCTCCTTCGCTGATATGCAAGGGATGGACAGGAAAGGAGAAGATAGGGAATGATCATGGCATTCTATTCCCTTTCCAAAATCCCTTTTGCCAAGGAAACCAAAGGTATGTCGCCCTATACTTCCCGTTCCTTTCAAGAAGCAATGGGATGTTTAACCTACATGAAGCAGGTTCGCGGCATGGCACTTGTTGTCGGCGACCCGGGAGCCGGTAAAACCTACGCCTTGGGTGCATTTGCCGAAGGCTTGGGCCAATCGCTCTACAAGGTCATCTATTTCCCGTTGTCTACAGGAACAGTAACTGACTTTTACCGTGGATTGGCCTTCGGCCTAGGAGAACAGCCACAAAGTCGGAAAGTGGATCTGTTTCGCCAAATCCAACAGGCGATTAGCCGTTTGTTCTACGAACAAAAGATTACGCCGGTTTTCATCCTTGACGAGATGCAAATGGCCAAAGATGTCTTTTTACAAGATTTGAGCCTGCTCTTTAATTTTCACATGGATACCCAGAATCCTTTTGTCCTTCTTATATGCGGCTGGCCTTACTTACGGGACCGTCTGTCGTTAAACCCACATAGATCCTTATCCCAGCGGCTTTTGGTTCGACATCAGGTCGAGCCGCTGGATAAGGAAGAGGTCAAGGGATATATGGAGCATCACCTTGCCTATGCCGGGGCGAAATATCCGATTTTCACGGAAGACGCAATAGAAGCTGTTAGTGCCTGTTCCAATGGATATCCACGCCTGATTAATTTATTGGCTATGCACGCCCTATTATATGGCAGCCAAAACAAAAAAGAACAGATCGATGCCGAAGTCATCCGGATCATCGCCCCGGAGTGCGGTCTGGCATTGAGATAGCTTGGATGGCTTAGAACGAGTCAAAGGGGACAACCCTGATCCCCAAATATTCTCAGGAAAGGAAAGAATCATGATGACCCGAACCCAAAAACCAGGAATCCTCGTCTATTGTCCTGCCAAGGAACGCTGGCAAATCCAAAAGATAGACCATTCTTACGACCTTCACTGCGGCGATTGTTTCGAGATTAAGGTAGGCTATGAGTATATCCCTTGTAGAATAGAACTTGGCTGTGAATGGCTGTTATACCTTCGGGAAACTCGATTTTATTTACATCCAAAACAGAAATACGAAGTGAAAGTCGATTAACAAAGAGTGACAAGTGATTACTTCTTAGACCCAGTAGAAAGGCAATAGCTAAATGCTATTGCCTTTCTACTGGGTGCAACAAGCGATAGCGCGTTAGGAAAAAAGCAAACTTGATCACGTATTAGACGAGTATATAGGGAATGAACGATTTGAACAAGAGCGGAATTGGGATAAAGTGTAGTTGAAGTAGGATGGATTGGATAATAGTGGAATGAAATACTCGCCAGAAGACCGCGAAAGCGTGCAAATTTTTTAATCATTGGCTAATTTATTCTGAAAAAGGGGCCTAAAATCTTTCGATATGGGACCTAAATAATTTGCAAATCCTAAGCCGATTTATTGTGCAAATTCACAATATTAACAACGAATGCAAGTTTTAAAACTTGGGGAGATATATTTCAAGACCCCAAAATTGCCAACGCCATCTTAGACCGTGTTCTCCACCACGCAACAGTGGTAAATATTATCGGAGATTCCTACCGTCTAAAGGACCACTTTGAAAATGAGAATAATAAACGGGGAGAAAGATAAGATGGGAGTATTGGGATTAAAGGAAACAACACAGTTCTTTCGTTCATATGGGATAAAATGTGATGAGAAATGGATTGAAGAGTGGCTGAAAACTACTGCCGCAAAAGATTTAACCTATCAAGTTTGTGAAGATGATCTTTATGAATTTAATGAGTGGTGTAGATGGAAAGGCACAGCCTATGAAGAAGGAATAGATGATCAAACAAAAATCGCAAGATTATTAGAGGAAATAGATGAGCTAAAAAGTGAAATAACCATGTTAAAAAAGGAGAAGGAGCTTTTAGAAAATAAACTAGGGATCATTCCCTTTTAATCAATAGCAGCTTCCCCCAGTCCAATTGAAGCTGATTGGCTGGGGGAAAATAAAAATGATTGGAAAACAAATATGTACATTCTTAAACGATCAAAAATGTACATATTATCATTGACATTTATAGTCCATCTTTGCAATACACGATTCGTGTCTTGGTGGGATGAAGTTCTAATCCACATTCCCTGAACCGAATTTCGTATGTCCACTCAAGTAATAAAACATTCGAAGTACACCTACACGATTGGCTTGAGCTGATCGCCAAACAGAAGGTTCGTGATACAACTTTCAAAAACTATAAACGAGCCGTCGAACATCGGATTATTCCTGCCCTTGGAAAAATGAAGTTAGATGAAATCAAAGTAGGACATGGACAAGAATTCGTATAGAAATTATCTGACGAGGGATTGTCCCCACGATACATTGAATATATTTGTACAATTATGAAAAGTGCGCTCGATCAGGCAGTTGATTGGGAGTTGCTTGCTCGAAACCCACTACAAAATATTGAAATTCCTAGAGCGCGAAGAAGAGATATTCATTCTACATGGTCAATGGAGCAAGTGAATCACTTCTTAAATTCTGCCAAATTCGAAAGCGTAATATACTATGCATTATTCCTTGTTATGGTTAACACAGGAATGCGCAGAGGCGAAGTCTTAGGTTTACGTTGGCAAGATGTTGATATGAACCAAGGAAAAATAAATGTGGTCAGAACACTTGTGTATGATGAAGACGGATTTCGATTCCATGAGCCAAAAACGAGCAGTTCAAAACGCCAAATTTCGATTGATGAGTTTGTTTGTGAAGAACTTAGGAAATACAAATCGAAACAAAATGAATTTAAGCTTGCAATTGGTTCAAGTTACGAAGATAATGGACTATTGTTTTGCCGCGAAGACGGAAAACCAATCTATCCACGTCAACTGGCGACTGTTTTTAATCGAATTGCAAAAGCAGCGAAAGTACCAAAAATTCGCATTCATGACATCCGACACACGCATGCAACCTTACTTTTGAAGTTAGGTGAAAATCCTAAAGTGGTCAGTGAATATGATGGCCCCATTTGTCAAGACAACAATTTTTAATCTCTAAGCTATAGTCCAGTTTTCCCTGTTCCTATCCTCTTTTTAGGAGGAGTGGGAGGGGTGAATGGCCGTAGGCCAGAGGGGAGGAGCGAAGCGGCTTCCCCTGTTCGTTTTCTTTCATCCCTTTGTTGCTAAGCAATCTCCTTTCCTGAATATGTATTTTGCCGAGAAGAAGTAGGAATCGGATCCTCAGGTTTCATGCCATCCAGGTAAATCTCAGCAGGCGTGTGATAGTTGAGCGATTGGTGTGGCCGTTCGTGATTGTACTTGTATATGAATTTTCTGATTGATTCCCGCGCCTCCCGTGGTGTGGCGTATTCTTTTGTGTATACTTCCTGGTACTTGAGCGTTCGCCAAAATCTTTCAATAAAGATATTATCCACAGCTCGATTCTTTCCGTCCATGCTAATTCGGACGCCAGCTTGCTTGAGTATATCCGTGTACTGTGGACTGGTGAAATGACTGCCTTGGTCGCTGTTCCAAATCTCTGGCTTCGCATGCCCCAAAGCCGTCTGAGTGGCCTTCAGCACGAAGTCGATCTCCAGTGTCTGGTCCAACTCCCAACTCACAATATAGCGGGAATACAAGTCAATCACGGCGACAAGATACATCCATCCACGCTTGAGGCGGATATAGGTGATGTCGATTGACCAGACATGATTGGGGTGACTGGCCTTAACGCCTCTAAGCAGATAGGGATAAATCTTGTGGGCCAGGTTCCGTTTACTCAGATTCGGACCAGGGCTCACACCGGCAATCCCCATTTCCCTCATGCAGCGTACGACACGCTTGCGGTTGATGGCCCAGCCCTCTCGCCGCAGGATCGCCGTAATGTAACGACTTCCTGAGACTGGCCGATCTGTGTATATCTCGTCGATGCGTCGCCGGAGACGGATCTCCTCGTCAGAGACGCTCACAGGGTTGTAGTAAAGGCTCGAACGATTCAGGCTGAGTAACTCTGCCTGCCTAGAAATAGAAAGTTTCTCACTATCGTGATCGACCATAGCAACTCTATCATCTCTAGTTCGGTTTGATGCCAGATTTTTTTTTAAGCCACTCAACCTCCGTGGTTAAGCGACCGATTTTCGCATAGAGTTCAGACGTTTCTTTTTCATGCTCCTTCTTGAGGGTGGCGTTCTTCTTGCCTTCGTCCTCAAACAGGCTTGACATATTCTCTACGGCAGTGTTCTTCCAACGGTGGAGCATCGTGACGTGCACACCGTATTCAGATGAAATCTGAGCGATAGTTTTTTCTTCTTTGAGTAGTTCCAAGACGACTTCTGCTTTGAATGATGCCGAATAATGTTTTCTCATACTCATATTGTAGCTTAATCGGTCCCTTCTGAGTTGTTTAGTTTCTGGGGACCACTATACCTTTTATCGGTTCAAGATACCTGCATGCTCAATTATACCTCCCATAAAAATACCAAAGGGTTGGGGGATTTTGGCGCAGGTCCTGTTCAAAGAGGGTTAATCATACATTCCACGCTTGCCGTGACTACCAAAGGGATTGCACTTGGACTATTGGATCAATTTATATGGACGCGCGACCCTGAGGATCGCGGTAAACGTATAGAAAAACGTCAGAAGCCAATTAAAGAGAAAGAAAGTTACAAATGGCTCAAAAGTATGGATAGAAGTCAGATCGGTGTTCCAAACGAAATCCGATTGGTTCACGTTGGTGACCGCGAAGCGGATGTCTATGAGTTTTTTGACTATGCTATCGCAAATGAGCAGGATTTTCTAGTGCGAGTCGTCCAGAATCGAGTCACGACGGATGATTGCAAACTGTTTGATAAAGTCAAACAGTTACTTGCCGCAGGGAATATCGTAGTTGAAATTCCAAGGGATACGCGCCGGAATCTGCCCAAACGCGAAGCCACACTTGAAATTCGATATAGCCGGGTGAATATAAAAGCTCCTGTCAATACGCCCAAGAAATTTGTGAAACACGGAACGGTTACTTTATCGATCGTGCATGTTCATGAAATAAATCCTCCCGAAGGGATCGAGCCGATTGAGTGGTACTTGGTTACCAGTTTCAACATCGCGAATCTGGACGAGGCCGTAGAGAAGGTAAGCTGGTATATCCACAGATGGAAAATTGAGCGTTTTCACTACATTTTAAAAAGTGGTTGCGAAATCGAAAAAAAGCAAAACCGGACAGCAGAACGCTTACAAAAATTAATCCTTGTGTATTCGATTCTATCGGTTCGCATCCTAGGTATGACGTATATGGCCAGACAAAATCCGGAGGCTCCGTGTACTATATTCCTGGAGGAAGAAGAGTGGAAGGTCTTGTATTGTATTGCAACTCGAACTTCAACTCCTCCAAAAACCGCTCCAACGATCAAAGAGGCCGTATCATATTTGGCCAAACTTGGCGGATTCCTTGGACGCAAAGGAGATGGTGAACCTGGTGCACAAGTGATATGGAAAGGACTCAATGAGTTAAATACTGTACTTAAACATCTTAGATACCTATATCCATAATTTAGATGCGTTATGGGTCAAGCATAGCCTCTATAGGTGGGGGAACACCGCTTCCTGCATCAGTCGGGGTTGAGTCCCCGACTAATGTGCCAATGTTCGGCGACAACCGAACGAGTTCAAACGTCCCATGACAAAAAATATTGATATTACCTTTGCCCCTGGTATCAGCTTTGCTGGTACAGGGCTATTTCTTTACAAACTGGGCGAGCCTCTCACGGGCATCGGCGAAGTCTCCTAGACTCGAATAGCCGTATAGCGTCTCCAGCCTCAGTCCGTCATCCAGTGGGCGTCCAATCAGTTCAAGGATGGTCTCCTTGGCGGATCGAACGGCATTGCGGCTGTTGCGCCGTATCATGCGCGCCGTTTCCTCGGCGGCCTGCATCAATTCTTCCGACGACACGATGCGGGTGACCAATCTTAGTGCGAGCGCCTCCTGGACTGAGACCTCCCGCCCTGTCAGGGTGAGATCAAGGGCTACGCCAATCCCGGCCACAGCCACCAGGCGGACCAGGCCGCCATCGCCTTGGTGCAGGCCATAGCGTACCTCGAAGACACCGAATTTGGCCTTTTCGGAAGCGATGCGGATATCACAGGCCAGAGCGATTTCCAGGCCGGCGCCGATGGCATAGCCGTTGATCGCGGCAATGATGGGCTTGTAGAGACGGTGCTGCCCACGAGTCAGCCCACCGCCGAGGCCATGGGGGATATTCTTGCGAACATCCAGCATGTTAGCTTCCTCCCACTTGGGGATAAAGGTCTTCAGATCGGCCCCAGCGCAAAAAGCCCGCCCGCTGCCGGTGAGAATGGCCACATCTACGGCATCGTCGTCGGCGAAATCCCGCCATACTTCCTCCAGTTCCGCATTGGTGGCCTCGTCAATGGCATTCATCGCCTCGGGGCGATTGAGGGTGACATAGGCCACGCCATCGCGTTTTTCATAAAGAACATTGCTCATAATTATTGCCATTCCTTTCGCTTCGCTCAAGGCACAAAACAGGATGAAATTGTTGTGCTTGTAGCGACTTTTTTTATTCTAAACGCATAGGGGTACCTCGTTAACTACAAATCACGTGGAGGTGAGTGGGCTATTCCAGTTGTGGAGTGACCGCATAATTATATGTGGTCGAGTAGGCGGGGCCTCGCCGTTCGCGGCTTGCGCCCCTTCCCCCTCACAGATCCGTACGTGCGCAATTCACGCATACGGCTCCTCACATCATCATTCACAGATTGGTTTAGCCGTAGATATTGACGTAGATTTTGGGTTTTGGCAATTTGAATTTCCCAAGCATTTCTCGAAAATTCTCCCAAGTAAAACTTTTGCGCTGGCTTCTGCGGTTTAGCCACTTATACATCAGATTAATCGTTTGGTCGTAAAAGGAGTGAATCATCTTGAAGTTGTCCGTTATCCCGTAGTAGCGATAGTGTCCTGCTAGCTTGGAGCGTATCGTCCTGAGAAATTCCTCTTGTTCCATGTGCCGATTAAACCTGATCCACGTCTTCATGGCTTTCATCTTTTGTCTGAATTTCTTCCCGCTCGTTTTACGTTTGACGCGGAAAGCGCCCCTTTGGCTTTTGGAACAGTAATGGGTGAATCCCAGAAAGACGAATGTTTCCGGTTTTCCTTCCCCTCGCCTCTTCCTATTCGTCTCCGCAAAACGTCCGAATTCGATGATTTTCGTTTTCTCTTCCGCTATGCTAAGATTGAATTTACTCAACCTGTTCCGAAGTGCTGCATAGAATCTTTCTGCATCGTCTCTATATTGGAAGCAGCATACGAAATCATCGGCAAAACGCACCATTTCAGCCTGACCCTTGCAATGCTTCTTCACCGCCACTGCAAACCAGATATCCAGCACGTAATGTAAATATACGTTCGCAAGTATGGGTGAAACCACCGACCCTTGCGGAGTACCTTCTTCGGTTGGCTCGAATTCGCCGTCCTCTTGTATACCTGCTTTCAGCATACGTCTCACCAGACGGTGGATGTTCGGGTCCCCTATTCGCAAGTTCAGGAATTTCATTAACCATTCGTGGTCGACGTGATTGAAGAAACCCTTAATGTCTGCATCCACTACGTAGTTTATTTTTCCTCGTTCGATGATCACAGTCAGCTTCTTCAGTGCATCGTGCATGCTTCGTCCCGGGCGGAATCCATACGAGAAATTCATGAAGTCTTGTTCATAAATCGCTTCCAGCACATTCTTCAGCGCGTCTTGCACCAGCTTGTCTTCATAAGCAGGGATTCCAAGCGTGCGCATGCTTTTCTCATCCTTGGGAATATAGGTTCTACTGGCGGGTTGCGGTCTGTAGCTTTTCTGCCTCAACCGCTTTTCCAGATTCTCCACATTGGCTTCCAGATTTGCCTCGTACGCTTCTTTCGTAACTCCGTCGACACCCGTTGCCTTTTCCGATTTCATCTTTCTGTGGCTTTCCATTAACGTTTGCGCGTTAATGAAGTGCCCGATGGAGGTAAACCGCAGCTTCGGGTCGGCTTTGGCCATCTCTGCTATTCTTGCTAATTTCGTTTCCATTCTTCTCCACCTCGGTGTGTGGTAAATGTTTCCTTACCAAGATCGATTCTGTGTCGCCTGCCTTTCCTCCACCAGCATTACACCGGCTTCATTGGTAATACGCGGCGATCCGACTCCCTGACTGCCATTTGGCTTCCTTACGTTTTACCGCTTGTCTGCCATACTCCTGCAGTTGTTCCTAAAGAGTACTCGACTGTAGAAGAGCGTCAGGGCCTCCCGAGTTGCTAAGTAACCATTGGTATACATGCCTGGCTCTTCGACCCCGGGGAAGCTCCTTCAGACTAGTAGATCGATTCAAAAATAAGCTTTAAATTGAACATGCTACTTTGCGGCAGATTCCATGCCATATTTCCAACGAAACGGAATCGGATTGGCATTGATTTCTTTCAAGTAGAGTTCAATCCGTTCTTTTAATTCTTCCTTGGACGCAACCCGAATTCCGCGAAGGAAAGAGCGCGACATTTTGGAAAAGAAAGTTTCAATCACGTTGAGCCAAGAACCATGCTTGGGAGTGAACACGAACTCGAAGCGATTGGGAACCGTATCTAAGTACGCTCTTGTCTCCTTGGATGTATGGGCGGAATGATTATCTAAAACAACTTGAATTCGTAAGTCTGGTTCATAATGGGTATCAAGCATTTTTAGAAAGTCAACAAATTCCCGACTGCGATGGCGATCCACAACCGATCCGAGTACTTCGCCGCTAACAAGATCGATAGCCGCCATGAGCGTCACTGTACCATGGCGCACATACTCATAATCTCGGGAAATCGTCGGATGCTCACCGGGAACCGGCGGCAAGTCAAGCGAAGTTGTCCCGATGGCTTGGATCCCAGGTTTTTCATCGTATGAGACAACAACATCACAGGACATTTGAAAGTTGTCATTTTCGATCTTCCATTCGACCTGTTGATAGACATGCAGCACCTGCGCACGTTTGGTATCGAAATCAGGATCTCTGCGCTCTACGTAATACGACACTTTATGCGGTTTCAGGTCATGAGACGAAAGGATGCGCGAAACGGTTCCTTTCGCCATTCGCGCTGCGCTGGGATGACCTTCTGCCATTGCATGTTGGCGAACGTGTTGGGCAAGCAGGCTCATGGTCCACAATTCATATGAGTACCCCAGTTCCTTAGGTTTTTGACAAGCGAGAGACACAATCCACGCTCGGGCTTCCGGTGTTAATTCCACCGGACGACCGGAACGTTTAAAATCTTCCAATGCTTGTCTCACACCGAATTGGAGTGCTTTCTTAATGCATGTATCTGTGTTAGGTACGCTAATTCCCATCCGTTTGGCAATCTGAGGCGAACTCATCCCATCGGCATAGTGAAGAAGAATCGTTGCACGCTCCACACGGCGCACCTGTTCGGTTCGAGAATTACAGATTTTTTGAAGGTATTGTTTATCTTCTTCACTTAACAAGAGTGCTGCTTTTTTGGAACGTGCCATGGGTATCTCTCCGATCATCTTTCGATGATCTTATTATACCAAAATATAAAAATATTAAGTGGATTTTTGAATCGATATACTAGAGCGCGTAGGCGTGTTGGTGGTCGCCCAAAAACGGATCATCGAAAGGTTGAACAGGCGTTAAAGTTATACGATAGTAATGCGCATAGTATCGCAGAAATAACGGAAATGACAGGCGTTACAAAGGCGACTTTGTATCGGGCGTTGAAATCGCGTAAAGCGTAATTATCGATTTTTAAATATCTTGTAAATTTTACGAATTACCCAATATACACCATCATAAATAGCAAACGAGATTTTACGAATCGTTTCAAAAATTATATTACCAATGATATACATAACAATTTCAAAAATTGTTTCAATAATCCAATCAAGCAACATGTTTTCACCACTACTTAATTTTTTATTACATTTGTATTTTGATAGTGTATGCCTGATTGTTCAATCTGAAAATATTGGTCATACGGTTACCTAACGATTCAGAATAACCATTATTAAATTGTAAAAAACTACAACGGATAGCAAGGATGAAAATTGGAGTTAATTCAATTTTTCAATAAGATATATTTTTCAATTTGAATTCAAAGAAAATTCTATTGCAATGAAATTATAGATCAACATTTCTATCTATATCTCACCAGGAAACTTTACTGCCAACACAACAATATCATTTTCCATTTGTTCATAATAAGCCCTGAATCCATGCACAACTACACGAGATACTCCCTCATATTCCCCAAATTCTTCAGTGTAAGTTTTCGTTAGAACCGGGTTTAAAAGCAACTCTTCTATTTCTATTATTAATTGCACAATAAAATCAAGCGTTTCCTCAGGTGTAAAATGTCTGCCATGAAAGGAAAGAAGCTTTTCTCTGACGGGCACTGGCCAAACCACTCTATTTGTTTTCACTAGGCAAAATCCTTTGGTGAAAGAGATTTGATGAAGTCAGTCGTTGTCATAGCGTTTCCTTTTTTGTACGATTCCCGGCTGTCCTGAATCATTTGCTTAAGTTTTTTGTCCGATTCTACATCCACAGCGATAGATTGAAAATCTTCTTCTTGAAGAACAATGGTGAACTTTCCTTTGCCCGGAATCAGTATTTGACAAACAGAATTATCCCTGTTCATTTTTTCGATTTTATCCATTAATTCTTCCGGAGATTGAATCTGCTCCATTCGTATTCACCACCCAATTACGCCGCGATTTCGTAATTATAATTATACCACAAGTTATACCGACAAAAGACATTGATCATCTTTTGGAATCACCCGCCGGCTTATGTTATGCCACTATGGAAAAGCCGAATCCGATCCATGTTGAAGTTTATCATTTTATACTCACAACAAACTTATACTTTCACCGGCGTACGCATAACCAACCTTGGTTTTTGCCAGCGTAAGGATTTTGAGTTAATCAGACTTGGAATGTTATCGCCTGCTCGCTGTACCCCATCGCATGGTATCCTTTCAACCTCTTCTTGTACATACGCATAAACGTGGGAACCTGAATATCCACATAATCGTAAACTTGAACCTCGTGTTTTCCCTCGTAAAGTCGATGAAGTCTGCCTGCGTATTGTTGCAACGTTCCCTTCCAGGAAATCGGCATCACCAAAAACAGCGTATCAAGGCGGGCATCATCGAACCCTTCCCCAATAAATCGGCCGGTGGCAAGCAGAACTCGTTCTTGATCGCCAGGAATAGAACGAATCTGTTCCTGTATCGCCTTCCACTGCTTTTTTCCCATTCCGCCACGCAGTACGATAACATTTTTGGCGAACCCCTGTAGTTTACTCTCGAAATATTCCAGATGAGATGTGCGATCCGTTAGCAATATCGGCGACCGCATGGATTGAGCTTTATAAAACTCGGGGTTTTGAAAAGCAGCCATACGAATAAACTGGTTGATTTGTGAAGATGACAAACCCACTTTGTCCACATACAGCATGTTGCTAAGTACAAATTTCATATAAGAAGGAAGCGGTTCTTTCAGAAGAAGTGGTTTCTTCTTGTCCATCGGCAAATTCCAAGGTTTGATTTCACCTTCTTCTTCCATTGCCGATTTTGCAATACGAATGACATCACCTTTTCGTTCTGCCTCGCGAACAATTGCTTCCACCTCAGATAACGTCATTTTTCTGAGTGAGGACAAGAAAACCCACTGATCTTTGTAAGGCTCGTAGTGTTTGTCAACAAACAAAGCGTTGCCTTCCTTGCCTGGCAACCTTTGCAGTGGCAAAGCAATCAAATTGCCAAGTTTCTTCTCTTTCGGTAGTGTATCCTGATTGGGAAACATTCGGTCATACGAGTCCAAACCTAGTTGATGGCGTTTCTCCAAAGTAAGGGTCAATAGGCTGCTGCCTAACATTCGCGCTGTACGGGCTGGGACCGGCTTATTAAAAAAGATCCACACATGACCCCCGTTCCCCCGAGCGCGAACGTTCCAATGCAGCAGGAACATTCAATTTTTCACAAGTTTGCAGAAAAGCCGCTGTATCCTCCTGCCAGCTTGCTTTATCGAAATCGATCGCGAGAAACCAGCATGTCTCATCAAGCAAAAGCGGATAAATCCCGATTGTAACAGGTCTATTCTCTTCCTGCAAATGGGACTTGATGACTTCATCCGTCAAAGGCAGAAAATCACCCCAAATGATTTTTCCATTTTCTTTTCCGAGCCATTCCTTTTGCGGAAAATACGCTGGTTTTCCCGTTCTATCGAATCCGCGTACTGCGTAAACATCTTCCCTACCTTTAAAGTAACTGCGAAACAATCTGATTTTTTCTTCAATATTCGATTGTTTTGTCACCATACTCGAATCAGCAGCATTTTCCGAACAAGTTGACTCCTTTGCCATCGTCTCTGGTAAAGACTTGTTATCACAATAACGCTTTTCATGCGTTTCAGAATGGAGCAATTGTTTCAAACGTTCAATTTCGGCCATTAATCTAACATTCAGTTCTTGCAACCGATTGTTTTCTGCCCGCAAACGTTCCATTTCATCAGGATCATAAATATCCAATTTCAATTGAGCCGATTCATCACGCCTTTTTGCCATAGTGCCTCCACCTATACGCATCCGGAAAATGTGTCTTAAGAAACGATTTATTCCCTGCTTCTGAAAGTTTTCCCCTACCTGATTAATTGTTTGTAATTCTCTTGAAAAATCCTTTTTTACCCTATACTACCATAGAATTTTTACCTTATTTATCCAAATGATTAAAGATATCTTCTCCTCATGACTGGACAGGTCTATAGACGGGATGTGGCGGTGTTCGCTGAAATAGACACAAAAAAGGATTTTCTTGAATCGTATTTTCCAAGGTGTTTTTCGAAACCATTTTAACCCTGATATTCCATTGTTTTGATGCCTTGCTTATTTCCTTTTTATTAAAATTGCTTCCCAATCTTCAGGGAAACCAATTCGGCCTAATTCTAAAACATCCTTATACTCTGAAAATAATGCCTCTAACCGGGTAATAAAGTCTCTCCATCTACTTCGATCAGGAATCATTTCCTTAAGTATATATAAGTGCGCAAAAATTTTATTTTGTTGAATTCCTAGTTTTTTGGACTTTTGATCCAGTCTCGGTTTACTTGTAAGCGGTCGATTATAAAGTCTACCATAGTGTGCAAAAATATTACGCACATAGGACAGACATTTTAGCCAACTTTCAAGATAGATTGCAGGTACTGGATAATTGTTTTTAGCAATATGACTTCTATCTTCGTTTTTCATATTGGAAAAAAGTTTTGATAGTGCTCCAAATGACAATACTTCAACGGCTACCCAGATAGGTATTTTTCCTTCGTATTTTTCGAAAAGAGATGGTCAAATTCATACAATGCGTAGATTTGATTAAATGTTACGCCCGGTTGGTATTGGTCATTTTGCTTGAGACTTAATCCATATGCGCTGAGGCGGTAGTAATTGATTTTCTTTAACGTTCGGATTGCGAAATCTTCATCTTCAATAATGAGACCCCGACTCTTTAAAATTTGTATCTGTTCTTCAAACGTAGCAGGAGGCTTAAGTGAAAGAAAGGGATTTTGTTCCATAGATTCCTCCGGATAAAAAAAGGCCCACCTTGGTACGCATTGTTAAGAGGCGTGGTGGGATCTGTTGCCTTTATTATACTGGAGTTTGTATGACACCGTCAACACTCCGCACTCATAACTGAATTACAAAAAATCAATTTGCCCTTAACCCAAGGTTAAAGGGGAAGACATCTAACTTCTTGAAGAATTAAAACAACCGAATGCATAGGCTTTTTTACATTTTTGATGACCACTTGACTTCCCCACCATCCAGAGCTAAACTAACACCAATTCATCGGAATGGCTGGAGTTCGTCGCTATGGCGCGAAAAAGTTTGTCACAGTTGTACCTTCCAGTTGGAAGGCTTTTTGGGGTGTTCGCATCGAATACGAACACCGTCAGCCCAGTCGTGGCGCGGCTTACGAGATTTTTGCCTCTATCCTTAGCTTATCCGCCACCATCGCTATAAATTCCGAATTGGTAGGTTTTGCCTTGCTCATGCTGACCGTGTATCCGAATACATTGCGGATCGCTTCGCTGTTGCCGCGGCCCCAGGCGACTTCGATGGCATGGCGAATAGCGCGCTCCACACGGCTTGGAGTAGTGTTGTATTTGTCGGCGATTTTGGGATATAAGACTTTGGTGATCGAGCCGAGGATCTCCACATCGCGGAAGACCATGCCGATCGCTTCTCTTAGATAATGATAGCCTTTGATGTGTGCAGGCACACCGATTTCATGAATGATCGTCGTGATGTTGGCGTCGACTGTGTTGCGTACATTGGATTGTCTTGCTGAGCCGTGATTGGAACGCATGACATTGGAAATAACGGTAGGAATCGTAGCCTGAGCCTGAACAGGGGAATTTGAAACCTGTGCAGTATTGCGAACGACTTGCCGAATCCGGTTCGCTAAAATGTCCATATCAAAAGGTTTTAGAATGTAATACGCAGCGCCAAGTTCTACTGCACGTTTTGTGATATTCTCTTGACCAAAAGCGGTTAACATGATGATTTGCGGTACAGGGAATATGTTCATCGCCTGTATTTTTTCCAAAACGCCTATTCCGTCTAATACAGGCATGATAATATCCAGAATAATTACATCTGGCACCACATGTTCAATATAGTCCAAAACATCCTGGCCGTTGTGAACGACAGCCATTACATCCATATCCTCTTGCTCCATTACAAATTCCTTTAGCAACTCAGCAAATTCCTTGTTGTCATCCGCAATTAAGACTTGTATTTGACGCACCCTTAGTCCTCCTCAATTCATATAAGTTCGCCTTATGTATGATCGTTCTTGGGTGAAAATAAATAGTCAATCATCATTCACTTCTGTATCAACATCGTGTATGTACATGTCATAAAATCGTGTATGTACAATTCATAAATGTGCATTTCATTCACCTTGAAAAATATTCGACAAAGATAGGTTTCATCCTTCAAAATCATTTCGAAATATTGGAAATATTATCTGACGGAATTCTACAATAAATCTTCAACAACCATTTTCTCTCAATCCACATATAGTGATACCGTGTTTAATAATTCTTGCTCTTACACTAGAATATCGATAATTTGTCGAAAAATCTACACGCAATCACATCTTTTTGTCGGTTTTTTTCTGCATTTCTAAAAGATTAATAAAGATTTCAAAACGAATTTTCCCACCGGAAATTTTTTCAAACAGCCCCATGTTTCTTACAAAATGTCGTTCCTTATCAGCAAGCCATTTCCTTATTAAAAGGATTCGAATGAATAAAAAACGCCCCATCCAGGGGGCTTATTTTTCTGTTTGTAATTTTCGATTAGATTACATTTTATTTCGATCTTAATTTCACTTCTGTTTGTTAATTTCACTTCTGGCCGTTTATTTAATTTAATTTAATTTTAACTAGGATTGTTTATTTATTCTCTTGCATTCCAATATATTCAAATCGCATCGATTTACAACCAATTTCTTTTGAAGCGCCGATTCAGGAAGCATCTGCATGTACAAGTGTGTTTGGAACGGAAGCAGTTGCACCTGTTTGTGATTCCCGCGTTTGAACGCCCGCTTCATTTAACATCCATTCGATATAAACTCCATATCCTTGTGTCGGATCATTGACAAACACATGTGTAACAGCGCCGACTAATTTTCCGTCCTGTAAAATGGGACTTCCGCTCATGCCTTGTACAATTCCCCCTGTTTTATTGAGCAAGCGGGGATCTGTAACTTTGAGTACCATGCTTTTTGTCGCCGGGCTCTCTTGTTTAAACACGTTTACGATCTGAATATCGAATTGTTCTACTTTCTGTCCTTTGATAACCGTTAAAATTTTTGCAGGACCTACATGAACCTCATCCGGCAAAGCAATCGGAACCTCTTTTGACGCATAGGCATGATCCGGGTTGTCCTGCATGCTGCCAAAGACGCCAAAGTCACTGTTTTTCTTGATTTCACCTAATACATGATCTTCGTCAATAAATACTCCCCGTTTTTCGCCGGGTTGACCACTTTCGCCTTTATTGATGGAGGTTACGCTGGCATGTATCACTTTTCCGGTTCCTTGAATCGGCTGACCGGTATCCGCATCTGTAATCACATGACCCAATGCTCCAAACACGTGATGTTTGGGATCATAAAATGTTAACGTTCCAACACCGGCTGCCGAATCGCGAATATACAATCCGATCCGATAGCGATTGCTTTCTTTATCAAGAATGGGCAATAGCTTGGTTTTGACCAACTCTTCATGTCTTTGAATGGTAAGCACCATCTCTTGATGATTCTCGCCCGCTTGTTGAATCCATTTCGCGACTTGATCGACGTTTTTTACTGTTTTTCCATCAATTTCTGTTATGACATCACCGATGCGAATATTGGCTTGTTCTGCCGGTGATATTGTTTTTACACCATCGCGTACCAAATTGTATCCAACAACCATAATTCCTTTTGAATGGATTTTGACACCAATCGATTGACCGCCGGGAATGACTTTCAAGTCTGGCACCACATGCACTTGTACTGTTTTCAACGGTATAACCCCGAATAATTTAAGAACAACGCTCGTATTGCCTGTCGATTCGGATTGTAAATGTAAAGGTTGACGCAAATCTGCCAACACTTCTCGCGCATGTTGTCCGTTTACCGCCACCACTTTGTCATCTGTACTCGTGACTGTCGCACTCACAGGCATGTCCAGATTCAAATTCCTATGTGTTCCTTGTTTCATCATCAATTGGTCCGGTGTGCCGATGAGATGTTGAACGGGCGGGGACCAACAAAGTGCTAAAAACAATCCTGAGACAATGAGGCCGATTCGTTTTTTTAGCTGAAATGTTTCCAAGCAATTCACGCTCCTCTTCCCGGTCTACACCTCCGCTGTTAGCAGAAACAATAGTGAATGGAGTTGTGCTAATAACCTACCCATTAAATAGGTCGACCATCCGACGAAAAACATGCCACCAACGTGTAATCCATACATGTAAAGTGAAAAAAAAACAGACCTTGAAAGGTCTGCCTGCTTCATCAGCTTTTCCACACTTCCCACGAACAAAACTGCCAAAGCCTTTTTCGATCACGGCTGTTCTGCAAGAGGAAACTTCAGCTTGCCTTGACTTCTTTGGCAAAGTGCAGCATTTCCAATGCATGTTGGCGAGTCGTATCTGTCAATTCTGCACCGCTTAGCATTCTCGCCAATTCTTCCACTTGCTGCTCTTGTGATAACGGAGTTACATCCGTTCGCGTACGATCAGCCGTAGAGAATTTGGCAATCAAAAAATGCGTATCGGCCATACAAGCGACCTGTGGCAAATGTGTGACACATAAGACTTGTTTGCTTTTTGCCAAAATTGCCAGACGTTCTGCTACTGATTGCGCGGCTCGACCGCTAATCCCGGTGTCCACTTCATCAAAAATGAGTGTCGGGATGCCGTCACGGTCTGCCAGAACGGTTTTTAATGCCAACATCGTCCGCGACAATTCTCCGCCTGAAGCAATTTTGGACAAAGCACGCAAAGGTTCTCCCGGATTCGGGGAAAACAAAAATTCTACGTGGTCTATACCTGATGAAGAGACACGAACATTTCTCTCTTCTATTAGGATACCCCGTTTATCCAAAACTTCTTCAATCCGAATCGAAAATTGTGTGCGCGGCATCATAAGTGCCTGCAGTTCCGTTTCCATGCGCTTTTCCAATTGGGATGCGAAGCGTTTCCGCTGTTCCGATAATTGTTTGGCTGCATGTGCAACGCTCTTTTCCATCTCTCGAATCTTGATTTCAAATTCTGCAAGTGTTTGATCATGATGAAGAAGTTGATTGTATTCTGCCCGAATCGTTTCCAAATACGCAAGGATTTCCTCCGCATTTGCGCCGTATTTCTTTTGAAGCCGATGATATGCTGCCAGTCGGTCTTCGATCACATCCAGCCGGCTTGGATTAAACTCGATTTTATCCCGATATTCCCGCAATTGAAAAGTGGCTTCTTCCAACTGCAATTCTGCCGACTGCAAAAGTTCGCCGACTGTCTCCAATGGTTCATCCAAATGCTTGACATTTTGCATCGTTTGCACCGTTTGATGAATGAGCTCCAACAGAGATTTTTGCCTGCCGCCGCTTGCACCGCTGTACAATAGGTCATATGTATTGGAAGCGGCGGAATACAACCGTTCGGCAGACGCCAAGCGTTTTTTCTCCGTTTCCAATTGCTCTTCTTCGCCAGATTTGATGCCAATGCTTTCAATTTCATTTACTTGAAACGAAAGCATATCGATTCGCTGCTGCCGCTCTTTTTCGCCCATTTTTGCTTTTTCATAAGCGGTCTTTACACTCGCATATGTATCATATAGCTGCTTCATCTTGTCAATCAACGGTTCCAGCGATTCACCGCCAAATTGATCAATCACGGTCAATTGTTCTTCCCCATGTTGAAGGGTTTGGTGTTCGTGTTGACCATGGACATGAATCAAAGATTCCGTAAGCTGTCGAAGCGCTTGCGTTGTTACCAATCGTCCATTGCAGCGGCTGGTGGTTTTTCCACTGGCGGAGATTTCGCGTACCAGGATAAAACTTTGCGAGAAATCCCAGTCGATGCCGTATTGTTCACAGATCGCTGCGATGGAAGAAACCATTTCTTTCTCCACATCAAAAGAAGCTTCCACAATCGCTTTGTCACAGCCGGTGCGAACAAAATCGGCAGAGGCCCGTCCACCCATGATCATACCGATGGCGTCGAGCACAATCGACTTCCCGGCACCTGTTTCACCCGTCAGAATATTGAGTCCACTGGAAAAGCGGATACGAACTTCTTCAATCAAGGCAAAATTTCGAACATATAATTCTTGCAGCATCTAACGTATCACTCCTTTTGATACGCATGTTATAGATAATTTAAAATACGTTCTGTAATGTCTTCCGCCATTTCATTCGTTTTGCAAATTAATAAAATCGTATCGTCTCCGGCAATGGTACCCATGATATCCCAGTCCATGGCATCCAACAATGCACCGACCGCTTGTGCGTTTCCTGGCAGCATGCGGATCACGATTAAGTTGTTTGCCCGGTCAATCGTAACAAATGCGTCCATCAGCAATCGTTTCAGCTTTAATTCCGGGTTATATTTGGGTTCCGCAGGCAGCGAATACTTGTATCTCCCATCGTCCATCGGCACTTTGACCAAATGGAGTTCTTTGATATCTCTGGAAACTGTAGCCTGTGTCACAGTAAACCCTAACTCACTCAACATATCTACCAATTCTTCTTGCGTCTCGATTGCATGTTGTGTGATCAATTCCCGGATTTTCAGAAGTCTATGCCCCTTCATTCATTTCCCTCACATCTCTGCTCACTCATTGGATTCATATGAAGTTTGGTGCGCAAAACATTGAAGAACCCACGTTCCTGCCATTTTACAAGCAACGTCGAGCAAGTGGATTTGCGCACCAGTATCACATCATTGCATTGGATTGGAACATTGACCTGACCGTCAACCGTTAGGCCAATATCGTTATGCGTACTGCATACTTCCACTTTTACCGTCTGTTCCCCTGAAACTAAAAACGGACGGGAAACGAGAGTGTGCGGGCTGATCGGCGTAACCACAATCGCATTCATTTGGGGACTGACGATAGGACCGCCACATGACAAGGAATAAGCCGTCGAGCCGGTTGGCGATGAAACGATCACTCCGTCTCCGCTATATTCGTCCACGTACATCGAGTCGACGAACACCCGTACGTTTACCATCCGCCCGAACGAGCGTTTGGCAATCCCTACATCGTTTAAGCCAATCCATGTACCGATCGATTTTCCTTCCCGAACCACTTCCACTTCGAGCATCAAGCGTTCTTCCAAGGAATAATCCCTGCGTATGATGCGTTCGATTGCTTTATGTAAATCTTTCGGTTCCGCTTCCGCCAAAAATCCCAAATGCCCGAGATTGATTCCGAGAACTGGCAATTTTGCATGCGCCAACTGTCTTGCGACACCTAGCAGCGTACCGTCTCCGCCTAAAACAAACACAAGATCGACGGAATGGGCGAATTCATGAACGGGCAACTGAATATCCGACCTGCCCAGAGCTTTTGCCGTTTCAGCCTCCACATACACTTTTTCGCCATTTCCCTCGATGATCTGAATGATTTCTCGTGAAATCTCAAATGCTCTTGGTTTGGAGCGATTGACGATTAAACCAATCCGAGTCAAAGCCACCACGACCTTTCCGACCTTCGAAACACCTGTTTTTGCAAATCCCTTTGAAAATGCCGACACATGCAAACAAATTACGTTTTAGGAT
This sequence comes from Fodinisporobacter ferrooxydans, assembly GCF_022818495.1. Classification (GTDB taxonomy): domain Bacteria; phylum Bacillota; class Bacilli; order Tumebacillales; family MYW30-H2; genus Fodinisporobacter; species Fodinisporobacter ferrooxydans. Next base: position 4,151,162 of record NZ_CP089291.1, read on the forward strand.
TTCTTTGACAAGACCAGAGAAATCCCCAAAACCAAGCCGGTCAAAAACCATCCCAGGCTTTTTTTCCAGACTCTTTTCTTGCGATCGATCAGAGGATGTTCAAAATCAAAGGACACCTTCGTCAAATGTCCGGTTTCTATATTTACGAACAACACACCGTCTGCCTGGTAAAGCAAAAACAGCGGGAATAGTTCCTGCCGAATGGAAACTCCGTTCAATCGCGAATTCCCCGGCTTTTGCAAGCGTTTTTTGACAACATAGAGCTTGTCTGCTTTTTCGGCGAGTCCATCGATTTGAAACGAACTGCTTATTTCCTTATCTCCGTATTGAATGTTTACCAAATGGCGTTCTGCCGGTTGGATAGATTCATAACCATGTGATGCCAAAAGAGCTTCCAATTCTGTTGACCGTTTGGCAGGCACCGCTTTGTTCCCTTGTTTTTTTGCAAGCCTGCGCACGCGAGCCGCTTTCTTTGCCAGCATGCGATACAGGATGTAAATGGATCCAACAATCAGAATGATACTGATCATAATATCGCGGGTCTGTATCATTCTTGTCACCGCCCTCTATCCTCATTCTTTTGTTTTTCGAGGTAAGGTGAATATTTCCTGCCGCTTTTTATGACTCTTCTTCATTCTTTTTTGCCAGTGCTTGATGAGCCTCTTCGACGACACGGTCGATCCATTCCGGGAGATCATCAGAAGTTGGCGGCTGTTGTTCCAAACGCCGTGTCTCCGGCGAATCTCCTGCAGGCGGATCTTGCTTCACAAGTTTTGCCAGAAATTCAATATTTCCATCACCGCCGGTGATCGGCGAAAATGTCAGCCCCTCGACAGTAAAATGATTCTGCTTTGCAGCGAGCAGGATCGTTTGCAATACTTCTTTATGTGTCTGTGCTTCACGTACAATGCCGTGTTTCCCAACTTTTTCCCGACCGGCTTCAAACTGTGGCTTGATCAGGGTCAGAAGGACGCCATCTGGTTCTAATATGTCAAAAATAATCGGCATTAATAACCGGATGGAAATAAAAGACACGTCCATAACTGCTGTATTCGGCCTTGTCCCAGAGAGATCAGACAATTTCAAATGCCGGAAATTGGTTCGTTCCATCACGGTCACACGCGGATCTTGCCGCAACGACCAAGCCAGTTGTCCATAGCCCACATCGACTGCATACACATGTGCTGCGCCATGTTGCAAGGCGCAATCGGTAAAGCCGCCTGTCGATACGCCGATGTCGATCACGATTTTCTCCGACATGTCGAATCCAAAGTAACGGAGAGCTTGCTCCAGCTTGCGCCCGCCGCGGCTGACATACGGATGGACTTCGCCTTTGAGGACAATGTCTGCCGTTTGCAAAACTTTTGTGCCTGCTTTGTCGATCCGTTCACCGTTTACAACGACCAGTCCTGCCATGATTGCAGCTTTTGCCCGTTCCCGACTGGGATAAAATCCGCGATTGACCAATACAATATCAAGCCGTTCCTTGCTTCCTGCCACTGAAGATCTCCTTTTCTTTCGCTATTTTGCGGACGGATAGCAAAAGCCCCCGATCGTAAAAGGGATCGAGGGTTTCTGTCTATTCCCGTTTTCCTATGCGCGTTTTTTTCGTTTGGGCCATTGCATTTTTACAACTTCTGCAATTCCGTCCACATTCAATCCGATAGAATCCAACAATGCATCCCGCGACCCATGTTCAATAAATTGATCCGGAAGCCCCAGCAAATGCACATTCATATCGGTAATGCCCTGTTGCGCATAAAATTCCAAAACCGCGCTTCCCATACCGCCTGCTACCGACGCTTCCTCCAATGTGACAATTCCCATTCTGCGCTTGGCCAAATCCAGCAGCAATTCCCGATCCAGTGGTTTTACAAATCGCATATTGACAACCATCGGGTGAATGCCTTCCGCTTCCAGCCGTTCTGCCGTCTGTTTTGCCAACTCCACCATCGGTCCCAACGCCAGCAATGCCAATTCTTTTCCGTCGCGGATGATTTCCGCTTTGCCCATTGGGATTTCTTTCAATTCCTGATCCAACCGCACGCCCAAGCCGTCTGCGCGCGGGTAACGGACGGCGACAGGCCCACTTTGCCGCAAAGCCGTATACAGCATGTGCTGCAGTTCATTTTCATCTTTCGGCATCATGATCTGGATATTGGGAATCGCACGCATATAGGCGATATCAAACGCTCCCTGGTGTGTTTCTCCATCCGGACCGACAAGACCGGCTCGATCCACCGCAAATACCACCGGCAAATTTTGAATGCAAATGTCATGAATCATTTGGTCGTATGCCCGCTGCAAAAATGTGGAATAGATCGCCAATACCGGCTTTAATCCGCTGCAAGCCAATCCTGCGCACAAAGTAGCCGCATGTTGTTCGGCGATTCCCACATCGTAGCAACGGTCGGGAAATTGCTTATAGAAGGCATTGAGGCCGGAGCCGCTCAACATCGCAGGCGTAACGGCGACGACTCGTTCATCCGTCTCAGCCAGCCTGATCATCGTATTTGCAAATATGCTTGCGTAGCTTGGAGCCGGTGATTTCACGGCTGTCGGGCCTTTTGGCGGGCTGACTGCGTGAAATTTTTCCGGCGCATCTTCCGCGCTGGCATATCCCTTGCCCTTTTTTGTAAGCACATGCAACAATACAGGACCTTTCGTCTGTTTTGCCTGTTTGAGGGATTCGATCAGCGACGGCAGATCATGCCCATCAATCGGTCCGAGATAGGTGAAACCGATTTCCTCAAACAGCATGCCGCTAACCATCAGATATTTCAGACTGTCTTTGACGCGCTCCAATGTTTTCAATACTTTATCGCCGATTGTCGGAATTTTATTCAACAAATGTTGAATGTCCGCTTTCGCCCTGGAATAGTACGGATCTGTCCGCAATTTCATCAGGTAGTTCGAGATCGCCCCGACATTCGGGGAAATTGACATTTCATTGTCATTTAAAATGACCAGCATATCCTTTTTGATATGGCCAGCGTGATTCAACGCTTCAAACGCCATGCCGCCCGTCATCGCACCATCGCCGATGACCGCGATCACCTGATTTTTTTCGCCTTTCAAGTCGCGCCCGATCGCCATTCCCAAAGCGGCAGAAATCGACGTGCTGGCATGCCCGGTATCAAACATATCATGTTCACTTTCCGAACGTTTGGGAAACCCGGACATTCCTTTGTACATGCGCAAATGCTGAAATCCTTCTTTGCGCCCGGTCAATATCTTATGTACATAGGATTGATGACCTACATCCCAAATGATCTTGTCAGAGGGCGAATCAAAAATATAATGCAACGCGATCGTCAATTCGACAACGCCCAAATTGGGCGCGAAATGTCCGCCTGTTTTTGTCACACTGTCGATAATAAATTGCCGTATTTCTTCTGCCAGCCGATGCAAATCCGGAAGGGAGAATTGCTTTATATCAGCGGGAGTATTTACCCGTTCTAGCAGCACGTAAACCGCCTCTTTCATCCATTGCTTGTTCGCTCTCCATACCTGTCTATTGTAATCCTTTGCAAAGACAGATTGCAACGCCATTATATCAGGTACATACGTATTTATACAATAACACGACACGCCCGAAAGAAAACAACACCACCCGCAGTGTTGCCAACTTAGAATCTGGAGTGGTGCAAGAGTATTGTTTTCCCTACATTTCAGGATTCATGCTGTTAATATTTATGCTGCAGCGGTTGTTTTTTGGGTTCGTTTGATGTTTTTTCCATATTTCGTAACGCGTCTTTTGTCACTTGGCTTTCCATTTGCGGTGGTTGCGGCGGTTTCATTGTCCCTTGCTGCGCTTGTTTTGCACTGGTAAATTGCTGCCCGCCGGGATCGATTCCTAATGTCATTTCATTGCGGTCAATTTTTAATGTACCGATTCCATCGACTTCCGCCAATGTGATGCAATCCAGTTGATCGATTCCCAAGCCCTGCATTTTCAATTGCTGATCGAGCCAATTGCGGGAATATCCTGCAAGGACCAAATTGTCGTCCATGATTTCCCCTTCGACAATGACAGGTGTTCGTAATTCTTCCGGTTTTGTCGCAAGCATCAAATCAGAAGGGCGTACCGGACGCTCGGACGATTTGGGAATAACGCTGATTTTTCCCACTTCCTCCATAATGGCAAATTCCACATCGCTCACGGCTGTCAACCCGTGTGTCCGCAATTCGGAAAGCAGTTCAGGTATTGTAATTCTCGCTTGTTTCATGCCGTTTTCATTAATATTGCCCTTGTGTATCAAGACGGTCGGCTGTGCCATTACGGTTCGCCGAATTTTATTATTGAGCATGAGGTAGGAAAATAAAAGATACGTACCTGTCAGCGAGAGTCCGGCAATCACCGTTGACAGGATACTCGTTGTGGAAAGTGGTGCTGCATAAATGGTTCCAAGAACCACAACCATAACCATGTCAAACGCCGACATTTCAGCAACTGCCCGTTTTCCCATGATTCGAAATGTAAGAAATCCAACGGCAAAGATGATAACTGCTTTTACAAGGATCATCAGGATACTTGCTCCAAAGGTCATACGTTGTTCCCCTTTCAACGGATAAGAGCCTGTTGAGCGACCATACGGTTCTTTCAACAAGCTCTCAACACATCTCAAACATCCTTTGCTTATGATTGCCGGTATTGGGGTTCCTGTTGCTGCATGTAATTAAAACGCGACTTTAAAGTCATGACACAATTGTCCATCGTCTGGGCGAGTTGGTTGTACATTTGTTTTGCTTGTTTGTCATCCGTATCAAGCGAAAATTGTTTCAGACTGGCACATACGCTTTCTGCGGAAGCAATCGTTTGCTGCATCTTCGTGGCTATTGTCATATTTAAAATCCCCCTCCTGCAGTTTTATCATGAACCGAAGGAGAGGGATTTACACTGGAAGTTGCTGTTTGATTTAGAATTGGTTGCTTGATAATTGGATTTAAAGCTGTTTGATTTAATGATCGCGCGCTACCAGGTAAACGGCAATCGCTTGCAAGAGAGACGTGTCGCAATCGATTTGCTGCAGCTGTCCGATCGCATCCGTTGTCAATTGATACACCATTTGTCTGGATTGTTCAATTCCATACAGGGATGGATATGTCATCTTTTCCAAATTTGCATCCGCACCGACCGTTTTCCCCAATTTCTCCTCTTCACCGACCACATCAAGTATGTCATCGACAATTTGGAAAGCAAGGCCAATGTTTTTCGCATAGATCGTCAAGGCTGCGAGAGTATGTGCGTCCGCTTTTGCCAAAATGGCTCCCATGCGCACAGATGCCGTGAGCAGCGCACCTGTTTTATGTGCATGAATAAATGCAAGGGAACGCTCATTTGCCGTCTTTCCTTCATTGATGATATCCGCCACCTGACCGCCGATCATGCCATGAACGCCGGCAGCCTGGCCCAGCTCGCGGATCATCTGCAAGCCGATTCCTTCCAGCCCCGCGGGGACCGATTGCGCCATTAATTCGAACGCATATGTCAGCAATGCGTCTCCGGCCAAAACGGCAATGCCGTCGCCGAATACTTTATGATTGGTCAATTTGCCCCGCCGATAGTCATCATCGTCCATACAAGGCAAATCATCATGAATCAGGGAATACGTATGAATCATTTCCAGGGCGCAGGCAAAAGGCATGGCCGACATTGCGGAAACGCCAAGCGTTTCCGCAACAGCAATCGCGAGAATAGGGCGCAAGCGTTTGCCGCCGGCAAACAAACTGTACCGCATGGATTCATAAATAACTTCCGGGTACATTTCCATTTGCGACAGATAGGTATCAAGGGCCTGTTCAATTTCCTTTGCTTTCTCTTTAAAATACAAAGTTACATCAATCTCTGACATCACTTACTCCTCTGGCTGAAATGGCCGTTTTTGAAAACTTCCGGCTTCTTGCACCAACATTTCTATTTTTTGTTCTGCCTGATCCAATCGATCCCGGCACACTTTTGCTAATTGCATGCCTTCCTGAAATTGCGCAATGGCTTGATCCAAAGGCAATTCGCCGCTTTCCAACTGGCGCACAATTTGTTCCAATCGGTTTAATGCAGTTTCAAACGTTGTTTCCGGATCTTGATGTTGGCCTTGATTGGGATCTTGATTGCCCGCCATATTCTCCGTTTTTTCCAGATGTTTCGTCATCATCGATTTCCTCCATCCCCCATACTTGACAATCCAGCATGCCATCCTGCAGCCGAACATGAACGATATCCCCAGGCTGCACGTCTCGCAAGGATTTTACCATCTGCGTTGCTTTTCGATCTTTAAATGTAAGGGAAAATCCCCGCCGCATGGCATGGAGCGGATTGAGCATCTCAAGCTTGTCCAATAACCGTTCAAAGTTTCGTTCACCCGTATGATACCGTTCCTGAACTGCTTTGACCAACCGTTGTTGCAACAACCGGGTCTCCCCGGACGCTTTTGCGATCCGGTGTTTCGGGTCGCATGCCGTCAATGTTTGCGTTGCATCGGACAATCTTCGATTCAACCGTTTGGCAAGTTGTGTCAAAACCAGTTCCAATTGATTTTCCAGGTGGTCAACGTATTGTTTTTTCTCCAGCAATGTGTGTGCAGGACGGATAAACACGGAGGAAGCGGCAAGCCTCTCAAAGTGTTTCCGTCTTTCCTTGACCATGCCATGCAATGTTGCAGACAACCGATCCCGGAGTTGATCCACATGGCGCAGCAGGTCGCTCAGATGCGGAACTGCCAACTCCGCAGCCGCAGTCGGCGTGGCTGCACGTACATCTGCTGCAAAGTCCGCAATCGTAAAGTCTGTCTCATGACCGACAGCCGATATGACAGGGATCCGGGATTGATAAATGGCCCGTGCAACGATCTCTTCATTAAACGCCCAGAGTTCTTCGAGGGAACCGCCGCCCCGCCCGACGATCAGGACATCCGCTTCGCCGAGTTGATTCATCGTCTCAATCGCTTTTGCCACAGATGGCGCCGCATCCCTTCCTTGGACAAGTACCGGGTGCAACAGTACATGAACGGCGGGACATCTTCTTTGGATCGTCGTAATAATGTCGCGCACAGCCGCTCCCGTCGGTGAAGTAATCACTCCGACCACTTTTGGAAACACAGGCAACATGCGCTTTCGTTCCTGAGCAAATAAGCCTTCCTTTTCCAACCGTTCCTTTAACTGTTGAAACGCAAGATGCAATGCGCCAATCCCGTCCGGCTGCATTTCTTCAACATAAAATTGATACTGTCCATCCCGTTCATAGACATCGACAAAACCTCTTGCAATTACTTTTGTTCCATCTTTCGGCAAAAACATCAAATTTCGATTTTTGCCTGCAAACATCACGGCCCGTATCCTGCTTTGATCATCTTTCAAAGTAAAGTACATATGCCCGCGGCTGTGGTGAGTAAAATTGGAAATCTCTCCACGGACCCAAACATTTGCAAGAACAGGATCTGTTTGCATGAGCCGCTTTACATACAGATTGAGTTCGCCGATGGATAGAATCGTTTCTATGCTGGTTTTTGCCATAAAGCCGCTAACCATCTTACGACTCCAATCTCTTTGCTGCTTCTACTGTATTATACAAAAGCATGGCAATCGTCATCGGCCCGACTCCGCCCGGGACTGGAGTAATCGCGGAAGCAACATGCCGCACTTCCTCAAAATCCACGTCGCCAACCAACCGCCCGTTCACGCGATTGATTCCTACATCGATCACTGCCGCCCCGCTTTTGACCATATCGGCCGTGATCATTCGCAGTTTGCCGACGGCGGCAATCAGGATGTCCGCCTGCTTTGTGAAATTCTTTAAATGAACGGTCTTCGAATGACAGATGGTCACTGTCGCATTGTGCTGCAGCAACAAGGCGGCCAACGGCTTGCCGACGATATTGCTGCGTCCGACGATCACCGCGTGCTTTCCTTCGATCGGAATGTTTTCATACTGCAGCAATTGTATGACACCATGTGGTGTACAAGGCAGGAATGTGGGCAATCCGGTTTGCAATTTACCGACATTCATCAGATGAAATCCGTCCACATCTTTATCCGGTGAAATCGCAAGCAATATGGATGATTCCGAAATATGAGACGGCAGCGGCAATTGAACAAGAATTCCATGAATCAGGGAAGATTCGTTTAATTCGTGAATGGTATGCAACAGCTCCGCTTCCGATACGCTTGCAGGCAATCGATACACTTTTGAGTATATTCCCAAGCTTTCACAAGCTTTTTCTTTCCCTCTCACATAACTATGTGAAGCCGGATCTTCCCCTACCAGGATCACTGCCAGGCCCGGTTGCACATGATGCGCGGCAAGTTCTGCCACCTCTTGCTTTAAGCGCTCCCGCAGCGCATGGGCAATTTTTTTTCCATCAATTACTGTCGCTGTCAACAAAACCACCTCTGTTTCACATTGTATGGACATGCTTACATCTGAAGTGCTTTTATTTCTAAATTTCAAAGTTCTTACACGCCGCATGCATTCCGATCGCATCATTCACAGATCGTATCACAGATATTTCCGTATAGATATTTACGCATGTATAATAAAATAAAAGCTCACACTATTGTAGCGTGAACTTTTGATTGTGTCATCTTCCCGTATGGCGGCGGACAGGATTGTGGACGAATCCTTAACGGGCTCTTCGTAAATAGTGTATCTCTTTTTCCTGGTCAAATAATTTGACTTTGATATAGTCCTGATCATTTTGGATCTTCATTAAGCTTCCATTTGCCGATTCTTTAAACTCTTTGAATTCTTGCCGGAAGTTCGTCAAATCCGTATGGAGAGCATCGATCTTGTTGTTCATTTCTGTACGGAGTCCGGAAATCTCGGCATGCATCTCTTCGCGAAGACCGGAAATCTCGGCATGCATCTCTTCGCGAAGGCCGGAAATCTCCGCACGCATTTCTTCCCGCAGGCCGGAAATCTCCGCACGCATTTCTTCCCGCAGGCCGGAAATCTCCGCATGCATTTCTTCCCGCAGGCCGGAAATCTCGGCATGCATTTCTTCCCGGATTTCTTTGCGGAACTTGTCCGAATCCCGTCGAAATTCATTCATTTCCTGACGCATCTCATTCATTTCCTGACGCATCTCATATACTGCTTTTGTCAAATCACGGACGGAAGCCAACAACAAATCAAGTGTTTGATCGCTCATTGCTTTTTCGCTCCTTTAATGGATCTTTTCAACGGATCCCCCGATTCAACACATGTACGCCACATTGCGTCATACTTGTAGAGGATGTTCAAAAAGTAGTCAAAACTCCACGGCGGATTGCTTTGCCGAATCCCAAAAAGGCTTACTCATGTACCAAACACGTACACTCCGTCGCCTTTTCGTGCTTCGGCTTCGCACTCCTTGTGTCTTACTTAACCACTTTTTGAACACACACTTGTATTATAATTTCATGCTGCTGCTATGGCCAGGGTGCAATTTTGACTTGGGATCGATATACATTTTTGCATTGTTCACAGCTGTCGGCGCTTCGCCAAAACCTGTGGCAATCAATTTTATTTTGCCCGGATATGTGACGATGTCTCCCGCTGCATAGATTCCTTCAATATTTGTTTCCATTTTTGTATTGACGACAATGGCGTTATCTTCGATTTCAAGGCCCCAGTCGAGGATCGGTCCAAGACTTGCGCTAAATCCGAGAGCTCCAATAATCACGTCGACATCGATGTCTTCCAATTGTTTGGTTTTATTTTGAATCAAAGTTGCACGTTCCAATTTTTCTTCCCCGTGCAATGCTTGTAATTCATAAAATACTTTCATCTCCACATTGGAATCGTGCAATTGTCTGACACTTTCCTCATGTGCCCGGAATCCGTCACGCCTGTGCACCAATGTCACTTTTTCCGCTACAGTCTCCAACATCAATGCAAAATCAACGGCTGAGTCACCGCCGCCGACCACTACGCATTTTTTGCCGCGGAATTTTTCCAGATCATCAATAAAATAATAAATGCCGTTGTTTTCAAATTTCTCCGTGTTTTCAGCCGGCAGTTGCTTCGGTGTGAATGCGCCGATTCCGCCTGTTAAAATAACTGTTTTGGAAACATGCACACCGGCTGTCGTCGTCAGGCGGAAAAGACCGTCTGCTTGCTTTTCCACATCCATGACTTGTTCTCCAAGCACAACCGTCGGTGAAAACCGGGACATTTGCTCTTTGAGTTGATCGATCAGCTCTTGTGCTTTTACTTTTGGAAAACCGGCTACATCGTAGATATATTTTTCCGGGTATAAAGCAGAAAGCTGCCCGCCCAGTTGTGGCAAACTATCGATGATTTTCGTCGAAGCAGCACGTATGCCGGCATAAAACGCCGTAAACAAACCGACAGGGCCGCCGCCGATAATCGTAATATCATACACTTTGTCGTCTTGCACCATGGTAAAAACCCCTCTCTTGTCCATTTCCACTGAGATAGCAAATTTGTAAACCTTTTCAACCAAACCTCATGATACTATAAGTGCGTGTTCAAAAAGTGGTTAAGTAAGACACAAGGAGTGCGAAGCCGAAGCACGAAAAGGCGACGGAGTGTACGTGTTTGGTACATGAGTAAGCCTTTTTGGGATTCGGCAAAGCAATCCGCCGTGGAGTTTTGACTACTTTTTGAACGTCCTCTATAATTTTGAATTATACTATAATATAGGGTTTGTACCAATGGTCTTCTCGTACCATTTCAAACCGATTCTAGCAACTCCGAATGCATTGTCGGTAGAATATTTCGGTTCCGCAAAGAACAGCCGCAATCCCACAGCGGGATGCTGCAATCGTTGCACAAGACGTTGCCGAATCCACCGGTTCGCAGCAACACCTCCGACAAGCAACGCATGTGTCAATTGAAGTTCCTGTTTCGCTTTTACCAGCAGCTTCTCCATGCCTTTGGCAATGCAGCTTTCGACAGCCCGAGCGATCCGTTCCTTAGGCACCCCTTCCTCAAATGCCCGCAATGCCTTTGTCTCCGCGCCGGAAAAACTAAGTTCATATCCTTTTATCGGTGCCGACAAAAAAAATCCTGGCACATCCGCCTGCTCGCCATGACTCCTTGCGCCTGTGTCACATACGCGAGCCAGGTTTTCCAAATGGGGACCTGCGGGAAACGGCAAACCTAATGCAACGCCGACCCGATCGACAAACTGTCCCGCATGCAAATCGCGGCTGCTGCCCAGTTCTCGGATTTGATACCCTGGATCTGTTCGTTCCACCAACAGCAAGTCGGTGGTCCCGCCAGACAAGTGGATCGCCAGAAATTGGTCTGTCGGCACATCACCGGCCGTTCCCTCACCGGCCGCGATGTGCCCTTCCTGATGTGTTGTTTTGACCAACGGCACGCCGCAAGTCGCTGCAATCGCCTCGGCAATGGCCATTCCCGCCGTAAACACAGGCATATAAGAACCTGACAGCGGCCGGGGTTTTTCACTGACTGCAACTGCCGCCAAGCGGTCGCCAAACGGTTGTACGGAGCGGAATAGATCAGGAAAATTTTGAATGTGCTGAAACAGCGCGGCAGACTGCTGCAAACCTCTTTGTCCTTGCGGCACCTTTAATAGTTGCCGCGCTTCATGGATGATCTCCCCTTGCTCATCAATCACACATATGGATGTCGTGTAATTGCTCGTATCGATTCCCAAAACACACTTGGAAGTCAAAGCATATCACTCCACTTCCGATGTCTTTCCATCATTCTCATCGGCTCCTGAAAGTTTGGAGCGCAAGGAATCGCGATCTTGAATCATTTTGCCTAAAATGCCATTGACAAATTTACCGGATTCCTGTGTACTGAATGTTTTTGCAATTTCAATTGCTTCATTTAATACTACGTTTTCCGGTATATCTGTTTCGAACAACAACTCATATGTTGCCAAACGCAATACATTGCGATCGACTGCAGCCATTCGATCCAATTCCCAGCCGATGCTGTATGTTTTTATGATGGAATCAATTTTCGATTTATGTTTCAAAATCCCTTCTATCAACCGTTGAAAATACGGACGATCAACTGTACTCCCTTCATGCTCCAGAGCAAAATCCATCGCCAACGTTTTATCCGCATCTGCGACATCCATTTGAAAAAGTGTTTGCAACGCTTTTTCCCGGGTAATTCTGCGACTCATACAAAAACTCCCCTAACATTCGAACTATGTACTATTTTAAGCCGGACAGACACTACAAACCGCAGCCTAATAGAAACTGCCAATCGCATTCTATAGTTATTCATGGTTGGACATCCTTGCTGCTTTCATACACATTGTGCGCACAAGGGACCATTTGTAAACCATTTTCCGCATCCCGTTGCCTTTTCACACCCAAAAAACCCCACTGATTGAACAGTGGGGCTACTCACGAAATCGGTGGATGTTTGGAATGATGCGTTCAATCACATCATACCAACCTTCCCGCTCATCCAAAACTTTGCCAATGTACCAGCCGGCTGTCACAAACAACACAAACATGATCGTATGCCAGAAACCTGCAATTAGATAGATAAAACCCAGCACAATACCGGAAAGCAGTCCCAATGTACGCGAATTCCGTTTTTCCCACAATGCGACAACCCGTTCCCAACGATCCATTGTATTATTCCACCCGTATCCGTTCCGATTTGTTGCGTTTGACCGATTGCCCATTTACAATATCCCGAATCGAAACCGTGACTGATCGGACATGGATTCCAGTCGTGTCTTGGACATATGTTCGCACTTTTTCCTGCAATTGTTCGGTAAGTGTCGGAACGTTCAAGTCCGGCTGAACAAGGCCTCGTATTTTGATGGCAATTCCGCCTTCTGCCTGAATAATGGATGCTTTCATTTCTGCCAATCCCCGCATGGATTGTGCAGCGCGAATCGCTAAACTCTCAAGGGTCTGATAGCTGATATTGACATCGCCATTCGTTGTTCGTTGTACGAATGATGAAAAACGCTCCGTTTTTTTGCCGCGCATAAAGAGAAACCGAATACTGAGCAGAAACATCACGATCCCGCTTGCAAATGTCCACATATCTCCTTGCAGCGGTGCAAGCAAATGCAACAGCAAATTTCCGCCATATCCATGGAATGCAAGCAATGCGCTTGCCAGTCCAACGATGATGGCATACATGCAAAGAACGATACGATCCAGTATATTCATACGATCAATCCTTTACCGGACTCGTGCCGGCACTTCTTCTTCTCGTTCTTCCGGCTTATGGAAAGTGACGCCAAGAACATGGACATTGACTTCCACAACTTCCAGGCCTGTCATGCTTTCAATGGCTTGCTTGACATTTTGTTGAATGTCCCCTGCAACTTCCGGAATGCGAACACCGTATTCCGCAACGATTGACACGTCAACTGCGCATTGTTTTTGGCCTACTTCGACTTTTACACCTTTGGACAAATTTTTCCTGCCCAATAATTCTGCTATTCCACCGACGATCCCGCCGCTCATGCCGGCAACACCTTGAACTTCGGTAGCTGCAAGACCTGCGATCACTTCGATCACTTCATTCGCAATTTTGATATTCCCTTGTTCTGTCGTTGTAAAATCGTTTAGCATCTGCGGATCTCTCCTTTTTATGGTAATCCGTAATACTTGCTACCTAAGTATAACAAAGGTGGTCAAATGAGACAATGTCCAAAACTGGACGACTCATTTGCAGATCGCATTGGATTACAGTTGATGCAGTTCCAGGAAACGCGTATTGAATTCTCCGGATCGAAACGCCGGATGCTGCAGCAGCTTGATATGGAATGGAATCGTCGTTTTAATTCCCTCGATATGAAATTCCCGCAATGCCCGGTCCATTCGCGCGATCGCTTCTTCCCGATCCTTCCCCCAGACGATTAGCTTGGCAATCATCGAGTCATAAAAGGGAGTAACCGTATACCCGGAATATGCCGCGCTGTCCACACGCACTCCAAAACCGCCCGGCGGCAAATATTCGCGGATGGTTCCCGGGTTGGGCATGAAATTTTTCTCCGGATCTTCGGCGTTGATGCGGCATTCCATGGCCCATCCGTCAAGGACGATGTCATCCTGTGTAAAGGATAGCGGCATACCGGCAGCCACCCGGATTTGCTCTTTGATCAGATCAAATCCGGTGACCAGTTCCGTGACCGGATGCTCCACCTGAATGCGGGTATTCATTTCCATGAAATAGAAATTGCCGTTGTCATAGATAAATTCGATCGTACCCGCTCCTGAGTAGTTCACGGCTTTGGCGGCAGCAACGGCGGCTTCTCCCATCCGCTTGCGAACCTCCGGCGTCAGCGCAGGAGATGGCGCTTCTTCCAGAAGTTTTTGCAGGCGCCTCTGAATGGTGCAGTCCCGCTCTCCCAAATACACCGCATTGCCATGATTGTCTGCCATGATCTGTACTTCCACATGGCGCATTTGTTCTATGTATTTCTCTATATATACACCCGGATTGCCAAACGCAGTTTCTGCTTCGACCATCGCCATCTGAATCAAACTTTCCAGTTCTTCCGGCGTGCGTGCGATCCGGATCCCTTTGCCGCCGCCGCCGGCAGTTGCCTTGATAATCACCGGATAGCCAATCGTCTTTGCGACATCAAGGGCATCTTGGATGTCTTCCACAAGTCCGTCTGTCCCTGGCACCACAGGTACATTTGCTTGCTTCATCGTATCTTTGGCGACAGACTTGTCGCCCATTTTTTCAATCGCTTCTACTGAAGGACCGATAAACGTAATTTTGCACGCTTGACAAATATCGGCAAAATCACTGTTCTCAGCCAAAAACCCATATCCCGGATGAATGGCGTCAACGCCTGTCAACGTTGCCACACTGATGATGTTCGGGATGTTCAAATAACTCTGTTTTCCCGGTGTAGGACCCACACAGTAAGCTTCATCCGCCAGTTTCACATGCAAAGCTTCTTTATCCGCTTCGGAATAAATCGCGACAGTACCAATCCCTAATTCACGGCATGCACGAATGACGCGGACCGCAATCTCGCCGCGATTGGCAATCAATATTTTTTTGAACACCAAAAATCCCCCTATCTTTCTACTCTGACGAGGAACATAGGCTGCCCATAATCGACCATTTGTCCGTTTTCCACAAGGATTTCCACAATTTCGCCGCGAACATCCGCTTCGATCTCATTCATTAATTTCATCGCTTCCAGAATGCAAACAACCGATTTTTCCGTTACTTTGCTGCCAACGGAAACATACGGCGGCTTGTCAGGTGCCGGAGCCGCATAGAATGTGCCAACCATCGGCGAAACAATCCTATGCAAATCTGCATCTTCCTTTTGGGCAACGTTTGCAGCAGCCGCCACGGCGGCAGGCGGAGCTTCTGCTGCCGCTTTGGCGCTGGCAGGAGCCTCCGATGTCGCCTGTACAGAAGGTGCTGCAATGGCTGGCGATGCTTGTACGACAGATACCGGCTGAACAGAAGCTGCTGCTTGTACATCCGGTTTTTTGATATGTAGTTTCGTACCGTCATTTTCGACTAATAATTCGGATACGCTTGTTTCATCGAGCAACCGAATCAACTCGCGAATTTCACTTAATTTAAACATTGTATGTTACGTCACTCCTCATAGAATGGTAGCAGTGCCCATCTGTTCTAGTATAGCATATCTGTTTCTGTCGCTGCTAGGAGGAGGAACGGGAATTCGCGCCAAATTCACGGCAAACCGCAACAAAACACTCCCGCTTCTGCAAGCGGGAGATACGTGCAGTTCAAGCTCGTGGATCAGCCACACGAGGGGATCTGTCTTGGCTGGAATGCCAATGCGCCATTTTTACAGCCAATGAAACCCGCGAGCCCTTATGAATGGAAAGAAACACTGATGTCGGTCGACGGCACATGCAATTGATTGTGAACCGTATTGAGGATTTTTACCACCTGGTCATTGGATAGTTGGGTAGCCTCAACGACCACTTGCACCTTGCTTGTATCCGGATCTTCAGAGACTAACACATCTTTGAAGCCTTGGCCTTTGATCTCATCCTGCAGCGTTCCCAGCTTTCCTTGCAATTGTTGCAGCTGATCAAGTTTTTTCGATGCTTGTGCCACTTGTTCGGATGTTGCTTTCGTATCTAATTTGATCGCCGTCAATTGATCTTCTGCCCGTGCTTCTCTGGCTGCCGCATCCATTCGCAATTGGGCGAAATAGTCACTGCCGCTTAATTTGGATGAACCCGGCGCAGCTGATTCCGTTTGCACGGAAGGCTTTTCACTGCCTGTTGTCTTCACACCCACTGGCGAATTCGATGTGTTTGTTGCCGTGGTGTTTGTTCCTACCGTGTAATACCCGATCAACATGAGCGATAATACCATCATTGTCGACAACCATACTGTTTGACGTTTGACCATTTTCGCTTCCTCCTCGACTTTGTTCCTTGATTATTTTTTGGGCAATACAGAGATTTTATAGATCGGAATATCCAATGCTCCCTGAATGGCATTTTTAATTTCTTCCTGGACGCGGGCGCTTTCGGCACCTTTGGCTTCTACCAGTACACCGCGAATTTTTGGCATGACTTTCTTTTCGACGACGGGTACATCATTGCCATTTTGATGAACGATTACCAGCTGTCCATTCTGGTTGCTTTGTGTAACCGTTCGCTGCACACCTGTTTTATCGGATTCATTGGTGGTTTGTTTGGTCGATTGCAAATTTTGTGCGTATATGACATCTGCAGTCGAGTCGATTGTCACCATGACTTGCGCATCACTCACGCCAGGCAACTGGTTCAGCATCGTTTCCAGTTGTTTGTTATACGTTTCTTCATAACTCATAAAATTGTCCACTTCCGGATTGCCGGGATTGGCCTGTGCAGGCGCCGGTGCGCCACGAATTTGTTTATCCGTAATGGCAGTGGAACCAAAGGAACCGAATAGCATCAAAAAAACCCCGAAAATACCGACAATCCAAATCCATTTTGGAAACTTGGAAAAATCGCGGAAGGATGGCATTCGTATCACCTCCTTATCGAATCATCAAAAGATATATGAATCTGTTGCTGTGGAACTGAGAGCTGTTGCTGCAAATATTCCTGCACTTGCTGTTTGATCTGTTTTTCTTGCGGCGACAATGTTGCTTGCGCTGTTGACAGACTGTCCGCCTTCTGTATCGAATCGGTTTTCAATGACGGCAGCGGTTGAACTGGAGCTATGTGCAGGGACGATTGCATCGCTGTCGATGTTGCTGCGTTTGGTTTCTTTTCACTGCCGATCTGCGGGAGCCGTATATCCACGCTTGTGATCGCAGCGCCTGTTTGCTTGTTGCCGGGATCGCCATGCACGGATACAGAATCTGCTTGAATCGAAAACCGCTGCTGCAACTGATTTTTTATCAATTCATTCAAATGCGTCTCCCAATCGCTAACCGATTGCCTGGCATCTTGCCGCTTGAGTTGTTCACCCTGCTGCAGAATGGATGAAAGACTCGAATTTGTCATTGATCCGCCCTGCACCATTTGCAATACCTGTTGTTCGACCTGATTGATATCGATATGCAAAAATTGGCTGATCGGCAGCAGCATGATCGTGATCAATACGAATCCCATGACAAGCCGAACGTATCGCTGCATCAGATTTGACGGGAGTAAAAATTCCAAAAACACGGACAGCAGCAAAACGAGAATCATCCGTTTAAACCAAAGCCCTAGATACATCATGGTATCCACCGCATTTCACCTACCTCATCATGACAGACAAATTGCTGGCTGCAATGATCATCGTAATCGAGATAAAAAACATCAATCCGACAGTCGCCAAAGCGGCGAACACGAGTGACATGCTTTTGCCAATTTGACTCAGACAGGATACAATCGGTGAATTCCCCAGCGGTTGAATCAAAGCAGATGCCAAATTGTATATAAGCGACAGAGATAGTATTTGAATCGACGGAAATGCGCAAATAAACAGAACAATCAGCACGCCGCCGAGTCCAACGGCGTTTTTCACCAAAAGCGATGCGCCAATTACAGTCTCTGTAGCATCCGAAAACATTTTGCCGACGACAGGAATAAAATTACTCGCCAAAAATTTTGCCGCTTTGATCGAGTAGCTGTCAGTGACAGTTCCAATCGCTCCCTCAACGGAAATAATTCCGAGAAAAAACATGAATAACACACCCAACAAAGTCAGTGAAACAGTTCGAATGAGTCCGGCCAAATTGCTGAATTTGAAGGAATCGGAAAGTCCGCTGACAATGTTTAAAATGGCTGAGAAAAACAACAGTGGAAATACGACATATAAAACTACGGCACTCGTAATGTTAATAATAAAAGCCATCAACGGGTGAAACAGGGTTACGGTTGTAATGTTTCCTACAGATGCCAGCATCGTCAGCATCATCGGGATCATCGCCGCCATAAAATCGACCATTGTCTGAATCGCCTGTTTGGCGTAACCAATCGCAGTATTGAAAGATGTAATGGCAAGTACGATCAATACCATATAGCAAACATAATACGATAGCTTGCTGACCATATTGGATTCAAACGCCGATTGCATCGTTGTCAGCAATGCCGCCAAAAGTCCAAGAATTAAAATCGTCCCAAGCAGCTTGGAGTCCGACCACAATTCATGGAATACAAATCGGACAATCCCCTCGATCACCCCTTTTATGCCAAAACCTTTGTTGCCTGGCAGAAAGGCATGGAATATATCTCCGTTTTGCATATTGGGCAGGTAACCGCCATACTTCTCATGCAGATCATTCCAGAACTTGTCTACCTTTGAGGTATCTATATGCTGGCTTGTCTGATTCGATGCCTGATTTTCGCCATTATTTTTCTGACCGGGATCTGCACTGCTTACTTGCGGGTATTCAGCCTGAACCTGCGGCGCCGTAATGCCCGGATCACTTGCGGCGAAAGCAGTCAAATTCCCCAAAAGCAATGTTCCTCCTTGGCACAACAGAAGCAAAACAATGACACGTAGCCATTTGAACAGATGCATATGTTCACCTCACTGCGGCAATAAGTGCAAAATGGTATCGACGATCACTTGTAAAATCGGTATGGCAAACACCAGAATCAATATCTTTCCGACGAGTTCAATTTTTTGCGCAATCGCTCCTTGTCCGGCATCCCGGGCAATTTGCGCACCAAACTCGGCAATATAAGCAATTCCGATGATTTTAAAAATGGTCTGCACATAGATACTTCCAATGTTCGCCTGATTGGCCAAATTTTCAATAAATCCGATGACGGTTCCAACCTTTTGCAATACGAACAAAAACATCAGAATGCATACGACAAGCCCCAATAAAAAGGCAAAGGATGGCGCCCTTTCTCTGACAAGCAAGATAAAAATGGTAGCTGAAAGACCGAGACCGACAATTTGTATGATCTCCATTGAAAGGAAACCTCTTTTCCGGACTATTGCATGAAAAATACTTGCTTCACCTGTATAAATAATTGACCGAGATAACTGACAATGAAATACATCACCACTGCAACGGCAGTCAGTGTCGCCCAATGTGCAAACTCTTCCTGTTTCAATTGTTTGAGCACTGTGTGCAAAATCGCGACAACAATCCCAATTCCTGCAATTTTGAAAATCATGCCAACATCCATTAACATGTAACCCGCCTCCTCAGCTTTCGTCCCGCTCATATCATCGACGATATTCTCGAACTGACAACGTCATGCAAATCGCTATGCTAATACAATAAAATGACAAGGATCACTGCCGTAACTGCACCGAGGTATTTCCACATTTTCTCCAGGCGAGCTTGTTCCTCGCGCGCCTGCTCTTCCGACACTCGCAGCATTTCACAAACGCCATGGATATGCTGGATTTGATCTTGACGGTCCGATGAACCAAGAGTAAAACCGAATTGACGCAACAGTTCTCCGTCAGCATCCAATAATGCAGCTTCCTGCAGCATCTCATCGACCGCTGCCGACCAATACTCCGACAATGGCCGCCCTTCGCTTTTGGATAACCGTTCAGCCGTCTCCAAAAATAATACGGCGATCGGCATAGCCACCCGCTTCCCGACATTCTGTAAAGCAATTGGCAACGGTTGCGCATGGTAGGAAATCTCAGTTTCCAGTATTTTAAAAGCGATTAAGAGCTGTTGCAGTTGTTTCGGCCGCTCCCGATATTTTTTGGCAATGGCAAAACCAATCCAGCTTCCCCACAAAAGGATGCAAACGGCTCCGATCGTTTTAAACATGGCAATCCCTCCGCCACTCGGATAGGATCCGACCTTCTTCATTCAAAACAGACTCGATCGTACAAACCCCTTTCCGCCGGCTCAATACCACGAAACGCTGAAACGCCTTGTCACGGAATAACCGCTCGAGGGAATGACGTTTTTTGGCATCCTCTATCCCTATCCCATGAATGGTGGACACTACTTTTACTCCTGCATAGAGCGCTTCCATAACGGCATACGCATCTTCATCCCGGCCAAGTTCATCTGTCATGATCACATCAGGAGACATGGAACGAATCAGCATTTGCATCCCTTGCGCTTTCGGACAAGCGTCCAAAATATCGGTTCGCACCCCGACGTCATGCTGGGGAATCCCGCGAACGGCGGCGGCGAGTTCCGAACGTTCATCGACCAAACCGACTTTTAAGCCGGGAATCAGGCGGTGAAACGTTCCATTGCTGATTCGTCTGCATAAATCCCGCAGAATGGTCGTTTTCCCACATTGCGGCGGTGCGATAATCAACGTATTCCAGATCGTTTTTGCAACCGTGTCGGAAAGCAGGTTTTCCAATCCTCGCGATGCTTCATGGATCGCTTTGGCAATTCGAATGTTTATGTGTGTAATATCGCGCATCGTTTGAATACTTCCACTGGCATCCAGAACGACTCGCCCGGCAATTCCTACCCGATGACCGCCTTCGATGGTGATAAATCCTTTCCGCAGCTCTTCTTCCAAGGCGTAAAAGGAGGACTTTGTAATCAGTTGCAAACAAGCTTCTACATCTTCCGCTTGTACAAGCAACGCTTCCTGTTGCTGCTCGGTAAGGCGACCCTTTGCTGTAACGAAATAGTCGTTTCCGGCGATATGAAACTGCAGCGGTCGCCCAAGACGAAGGCGAATTTCTTGTAATTCCTGTGAAATATTCGGAAACAGCTGACGAAATCGTTCACGAAAACTTTGTGGAAGAACTGACAGTATCTGTTGCTCCAATGCTCGCTGGGTTTTTGTTTCTGCAATAGCCATCTCTTGTCACATCCTTTTCGTTGTCCGATATTCCATATATATGGGACGAGTCTGAAGGATATGCAAACAAGCCTTTGTACATTTTTAAAACATGGGATTTTGTACGTGGCAAACTTTCTGATGGTTTCATTTATTAATAAAGAATACTTTCCGGTTGTGGAGTAAAGTCACGCATCGTTGGGAACGGGAGAAATGTGGTGGCAAAGGAAAAGGAGGGGATGGCTTGCGATGAATGAACTAGCGGTCATCACCAAATGGATCGTTGCATTTTTGATTGTTTTTTTACTTTGCATGGTTCTTATCTTTCATTTCCTGCGCAGGCGAACACAACAGAAGGAAGAACAAAAGCGCAGACAAATACCGATCTATCATTTGTTTTAATGCGGATATTTGTTTTCATGCAGGTATTAAATGCAGGCAGAACATTCGAATTCGTGTAAAGTCGGTTGGAATGATAGGGGCATCAGACAAATGGTGGTCGTTCCGTCGTACATGATACAACGCCAAGTACGGCTGAAACGACCACCAAAGTCTAATATCGGCGAACGGTCTTGGAGTGTACATAGAAATGCGCTTTTTCAATAGATTTCCTATACTTGTCAATCATTAACGGTTGGACATCTTGCTTGCATATCACTCAACTGTGACCGTATCGTCCACTTCTACAAAAGACTCCCGCAGCTCAGAGAATTCATCTGCGACGAGAAGGGTATGTTGACATTCCGGACAGACAATTTCTGCAACTTCCTCCTCATCCATCATATCATCATATATAACGACCGTTTCATGGCAATTTGGACATTCCATTTCGTAATAATCAGCATCTTCATCGTATTCATACAGATCATCATCAAAATCCGACTCGTAGACTTCCACTTCCAAATCGGACAAGTCGTCATCCAATGTTTCCACGTAATCCTCTAACAAACTATGTGCGGAGTTTAGAACTTGAAGTTCTTTTGCCAGTTCCTCGATCACTTCCATCATCTCCCGCAGCAGACGACCTTCGGGTGATGTCTGCTGAACGTTTAAACCAGACGATAATCCTTTCAAATATGCAATACGTTCGCGTAAATTTTGCACAGACGTTCCCCCTATTTTTGGTATATGTACATAGACTAGTATGACCAATATCCTGTTGTTTAAACATATTTGTATCAGGGATATGCTGACAAAAATGGTTAACTGTGCACGCCATATAAGATGAGGCCGACACCACAGAGTATGATGAATATTTTCCAAATGGAAATGGAATCAGCCATGCCGGTCAAACCAAGTGCAGTAACGGAAACCAGCACAAGCGGCCCTACGAGTGACAAAAATGCGTTAACAGTAAACGCTTTTTCTACCGTTCCCAAATACCACATCAATAACGCGGCGCAAATTTCAATTGTGCCGGATAACAATCGCAAACCTACCATGCCTGTTAATATATAGTCGCGAAACATGTCCACACCTCCAAACATTCAGACAATGTATATATACGAAAGCCAAAACAGGACTAGTCCAAAAATTTTAGTATCAATTTTTCCGATGATCTCGATCAGAATCATCCATTTTACGAATAAAACAACATCTGTTAGGATATTTCCAGAAACATATGGAATAGGAGAAGAGACAACAACATGAACAATCAAAAACTTTCCCGTGCAACGATTGGGTTGCCGCAGGCAGTTGCCTTGTATATTGGCGCTGTGCTTGGATCCGGAGTGTTATTGGTCCCTGGACTCGCCGCCGAAATTGCCGGTCCCGCCTCATTGATTGCTTGGGGGATCATGACGCTCTTGGTATTGCCGATGGCTTTATCCATGGGCTTGTTAGCAGCCAAATTCCCGAATGCCGGCGGTGTCTCGCATTTTGTTAGTCAAGCATTCGGCGAGAAAGCGGGCGTAATGGTGGGCTGGTTTTTCCTGATGTCTGTTCCAATCGGCGCCCCAGTCGCAGCCATTACGGGTGCAGGATATTTGACCACCGCCATGGGGTTGGGATTTGGGGCAAAGCTGCTGATTGCTTCGCTCATTTTGTTCATAGGAGTTTTAATAAACCTGATTGGCATGAAATTGGCCGGAAATATTCAAGTTGTTGTCGTAACCGCCATCTTGGCTGTGCTTATTCTTGCCATTGCCGGTTCATTTCCGGAAATGGCGCTTGCAAATTTTCATCCCTTTGAACAATATGGATGGATTTCGATCGGGAAAGCCACCGCTATTTTGTTTTGGTGTTTTATCGGTTGGGAAGCAGTGTCTCACATGTCGGAAGAATTTATTGACCCGGAGCGTGAAGCTGTAAAGGGAGTATTTGTTGCCGCGTGTGTTGTAGGTATCTTATATTTTTTAACTGCATTGGCAACTGTTGCAACACATAGCTATGGCAGCGGAACTTCAGATGCATCGCTGGTGTTGGTGATCCAACATATTTTCGGGGCTTTTGGTGCTCTGATTGCAGGTTTTACGGCAATTTTCATCTGTACGGCGACCATTATTGCGTACGTAGGCGCCGCTTCCAGGCTGGCATATGCTCTCGCCAACAAAGGCCATGCCCCAAAACTGCTTGCCCGCGTATCCGGACGCTTGCAAACACCCGTTGGCGGCATCGGCTTTTTGGCGGTATGCTTTGTCATTGTCATGCTTCTCTATGGCAGTGGCATGGTACCATTGACGACACTGATCCAATTTCCAAATGCCACGTTTATCTTGACATATCTTGGCGGGTGCGCTGCAGGTACCCGGCTGCTCCGGGGTCATCCGTGGGGGGCTTCGATCAGCTGGTTGTCACTGGTCTTGACGATCTTTATTTTTCCTTTTGTCGGTTGGGCCATTGTATATCCAGTTGTCATTGTGCTCGCAGTCTTATTCTGGTTCAAACGCCAACAAAAAGAAAAATGGAAATCACAGTCACAAACAATCGCAAGTTAACTTCTTCCAGTCAAACAGACAAAAAGAGACAAAAAGAAAAAACAGCAGCTGCTGGAAAGCGGCTGCTGTTTTTTGCCGATCGTTTGCTTATGCGCGGGAAACATAATCGCCGCTGCGTGTATCGATGACAAGCTTATCGCCTGTATTGACAAAGAACGGAACTTGTACAACATATCCTGTCTCCACTGTTGCAGGCTTGGTGCCGCCTGTCGCCGTATCGCCGCGAATGCCCGGCTCTGTCTCGGTCACTTCGAGTACAACCGTATTCGGCACTTCGACTCCGATCGCTGCACCTTCATAGATCACGACATAGCAGTTCATATTTTCTTTCAGGAAATTCAATTCATATTCCAGCATGCTACCCGGAACTTGCAGTTGCTCATACGTCTCTGTGTCCATAAACGTATACATATCTCCATCATTGTAGAGATATTGCATTTCCCGCGTCTCAATGCGGGCACGGGGCACTTTTTCACCCGCGCGGAAGGTTTGTTCCTTGACAGCGCCCGTCTTTACATTTTTCAATTTCGTACGAACAAATGCCGCACCTTTTCCTGGTTTTACGTGCAAAAATTCAACTACGCGAAAAATTTGCCCGTCATATTCAATCGTTACACCTGGACGAAAATCGTTGCTCGAAATCATGAATATTCATTCCTCCTAAACATCAAACAAAATCAATCCATATCTTGCATACAAAGTGTATACAAAGCTATATAGTAAACACGCCGAACAGCAACATTTACCGAATCAACAGCAATTCCTTTGCAGAATGTGTCAAACGTTCATTTCCGGCCGATGTAATGACAATATCGTCTTCGATCCGTACACCGCCGAAATCCGGAATATAGATCCCCGGTTCAACTGTCACAACCATCCCCGGCTCCAACACGTCATCCGAAATTTTGGACAATCGCGGCTGTTCATGGACAGCCATCCCCAACCCATGTCCCAAGCTATGTCCAAAGCATTCCCCAAAACCATGTGCTTCAATTCGTCGGCGAGCAATAGCATCTGCTTCTTGACCGGTCATTCCCGGTTTGATCGCGGCTAGAGCCTGAATTTGCGCCTCCAATACGATCCCATAGATCTCTTTGTGTCTCGGATCAGGAGTTCCCATACATATGGTGCGGGTAATATCGGAGCAATATCCTTGATACACCGCGCCAAAATCCAATGTTACAAATTCGTTGTTTTGAATGACCCGCTCGCTAGCTACCCCGTGCGGCAAAGCAGAACGCGGTCCGGAAGCGACGATCGTTTCGAAGGAACAGCCGCTGGCTCCTTGTTTGCGCATGAAAATTTCCAATTCCAAAGCGACTTCCCGCTCCGATAATCCGGGGCGAATCCATTTCACGATATGTAAAAATGCAGCATCAGCAATGTTTGCTGCGGTACGCATGATTTCCAATTCCTGCTCGTCTTTGACGAGTCGGAGCGTTTCTACCAATCCTTTGACCGGGACAAGCTCAATGGATGGCAATTGTTCCACAAGTTGCCGATATTGATCGAACGTAACAAAATCTTCTTCAAACGCCGCCGCACGTACGGAACGCTGCTGCAGGACCTGGCATGCTGCTTGAAACATTTGTGCCGGACCATGCTCGATCACTGCAAAATGCGGAGATTGGAACTTTGCTTGCTCCGTATAACGAGAATCCGTCAACAAATAGGCAGCATCGACCGTGACCACAGCCATCCCGGAAGAACCGGTGAAACCTGTCAAATAGCGGCGGTTTTCCGGTTGCATGACAAGTACCGCAGCAAAGGATTTCTGTTTAAGCACATTCTGCAAACGCTGTAGCCGCCATTCCATCACGAACTCCCCTTTTTCAGTACGTTCTCGTCTTCTGGCAAAAATCCCAAAACATTGTACCATAAACACGCCATTTTGAATAGTCTGACCGTAAAACTTGCACCTGCGATAGCTTATTTACATATTCTACTCTAAAATCACATCCTATGATATACTTTTTACAATTCACAGATATCTCTGTTGCCAAAGCAGCACCAACAGAAGAATGCATACATTCGAAGTGAACGGATCCAGTGCTATCTATGGGCTTTGGGCTGATTTCTCAGTTGGAGGGAACCAAATGAAAACGAGAATCCTGTTAATTCGTCATGGTGAAACGGATTGGAATTCACAACGGAGAATTCAGGGACATACTGACATCCCTCTGAATCACATCGGGCTGCAACAAGCACGGCAAGTAGCGAATCGAATGCGGCAGGAAGCAATCTCCGCGTGCTATAGCAGTGATCTGCAACGGGCGCGCAACACTGCTGAACATATCGCGAAACATCACGGCCTTGGTGTGAAAATCAATGAACGGTTGCGAGAACGGTATTATGGACAATTGGAAGGCATGACGAAAGATGAAATCGATCAAATGTTCCCCGATTACCAAGCGCGAAATCATGCGAACGTAGGTCAGGAAACGTTGGAACATGTGCGTCTCCGCGCGATGCAGGCATTGGCGGAAATCGCCGAGCGGCATCGCGGACAATCGGTCGCTGTCGTGAGCCACGGCGGCTGGATTAATGCTGTTCTTTTTATGATAAGTGAAGGAAAAGCAGGTACAGGCATCACACATCTGGAAAATACGAGTATTACAACACTGATTCGGGAAGGGCAACTTTGGAAAATCGAAACGATTGGAGACGTGCTACACCTTGGGGAGGATGCATCGATCCTGTCGTAGAGAGTCTGGAACCATCTTTTGCTTGCGGGAGGCTGTCCCAAAAGTCATTTTTGGTTTTTCAGCCCCTACTTTTTTCACAATAAAAATAAAGAACAAACCTCCAGCACCGCTTTCTTTGTGGTTTTGGAGGTTTTTCGTTCTAGTTTTGGGACTGGTTCATCCAATGTCACCCTGGACAGCCTCTATGTGCGTTTCTTAGCAAATCTTTCTCACAGATTTTCTTATTCCATTCAAATTTCTATTCAAATTACGATTGCTTTGTATAGCGCAAAATCGGCGAACGGGCAGCTGTTGTTTCATCCAGGCGCCGCACGAGGGTATGATGCGGTGCTTGTATCACCGTCTCAGGCTCCGTTTCCGCCTCTTTGGCAATTCGAATCATGGTATCGATAAATTGATCCAAAGTTTCTTTGCTTTCCGTCTCCGTCGGCTCGATCATGATCGCTTCTTCCACATTCAACGGAAAATAAATGGTCGGCGGATGAAAACCAAAATCCAGCAAGCGTTTGGCGATATCCAATGTCCTGACGCCAAGTTTCTTTTGTCTGCGTCCAGACAATACAAATTCATGTTTGCAAAGCGTATCATACGGCAAATCAAAATAAGACTGCAATTTGCGCATCATGTAATTAGCGTTCAATACGGCATCTTCCGATACCCGTTTCAACCCTTCGGCTCCCAATGTGCGGATATACGTATAAGCACGCACCAGGATGCCGAAATTACCGTAAAACCCTTTTACTTTACCAATGGATTCCGGATGATCATAGTTCAGTACATATGTGCCGTTTTGATATTCAACGGTCGGTGTCGGCAGAAATGGAATCAAATCTTTTTTTACACCGACAGGGCCTGCTCCAGGACCTCCGCCTCCGTGCGGAGTGGAAAATGTTTTATGGAGATTCAAGTGCACCACGTCAAATCCCATATCGCCCGGTCGCGCATAACTTAAAATGGCGTTGGCGTTGGCTCCGTCATAATACAACAATCCCCCCGCCTGATGCACAATTTCCGCAATTTCCACAATATTTTCTTCAAACAACCCGAGTGTACTTGGATTTGTCAACATGAGCGCTGCCGTATCAGGGCCAACGACCGCCCGCAAGGCGTCCAGGTCCACGCCGCCTTGCTCGTTGGACTTTACGGTAATCGTGCTGTATCCAGCCACACTTGCGCTGGCCGGGTTGGTTCCATGGGCGGAATCGGGCACGATGACTTTTGTCCTTTGTTCCCCGCGGGACTCATGATATGCGCGAATCATCATCAAGCCCGTCCATTCTCCATGAGCGCCGGCGGCCGGCTGCAGACTGACTTGATCCATGCCGGTGATTTCCGCCAAGTCCTTTTGCAAGTTGTATAGCAGTTCGAGGGCGCCTTGCACCGTTTCTTCCGGCTGATACGGGTGAATATTGGCGAACCCGGGCAAGCGTGCCGCCCATTCATTGCGCTTTGGGTTGTATTTCATCGTACAAGAACCAAGGGGGTAAAAACCGGACTCCACCCCGTGATTGCGTTTGGATAGCTCCGTAAAATGGCGAACGAGATCAAGCTCGCTCACTTCCGGCAATTCTGCCGGCGCATGCCGCTGCAGATGCGCAGGGACCAATGCATCGATGCCCTCCGCTTCCACATCACATTCCGGCAGCGTATATGCAGATCTCCCTGGTACACTTATTTCAAAAATCAATTGTTTTTCCCCGTTCATACAATTTCCCCCAATCGTGCTGCGAACACATCGATGTCGTCTTTCGTCAATTGTTCCGTTACTGCGATCAACATGCAGTTTGCAAGTTCCGGATAATTCCGCTCCAACTCATATCCGCCGATGATTCCCTTTTGCAGCAACTGTTTGTTCACATCTGCCACGGGCTTTTGCAGGCGAACCGCAAATTCATTAAACGTGTAGGCGGAAAAGACAAGTTCCACACCCGCGACCTCAGACAGCCGCTTTTTTGCATAATTAGCTTTTTGGATGTTCAGGTTTGCAACGTCTTGCAATCCTTGTTTTCCCATATAACTCATATATACAGTTGCTGCCAGTGCGTTCAATGCCTGATTGGAACAAATATTGGAAGACGCTTTTTCCCGCCGGATGTGTTGTTCACGGGCCTGCAGTGTCAGCACAAACCCGCGCCGCCCTTCACTGTCTTTGGTCTGCCCGGCAATCCGCCCCGGTACGCGCCTGACGTGCTCTTTCGTAGCCGCCAAAAAACCAACGTAAGGACCTCCGAAAGATAGAGAGTTGCCGAGCGGCTGCCCGTCGCCGACGACGATGTCTGCGCCGCATGCGCCGGGAGATTCCAGGATGCCGAGTGCCAACGGATTGCAGGCGACGATCAATTGCGCCTTTTTGGCATGCGCGATTTCCGCCAATGCCTTTAGATCTTCGATGCTACCAAAAAAATTTGGATAGCTGACCATGACTGCTGCAATTTCCTCTGTGACACTTGCGCTGAGCGCCTGCACATCTGTCATGCCGTCTTTGTACGGAAGCTCTGCAACTGCCACGTTTTGCCCCTTCGCATATGTGGCAAGCACGCCGCGATATTCCGGATGTACGGCGCGGCTGACCAATACCTTGGAGCGGCGGGTTGCCGAACAAGCCATCATGGCAGCTTCCGCAAAGGCAGTCGGCCCATCGTACATCGAGGCGTTTGAAACATCCATGCCTGTCAATTCGCAAATTAACGTTTGATATTCGAAAATCGCCTGCAGCACGCCTTGGCTGATTTCCGGCTGGTACGGCGTATAGGCAGTCGCAAACTCCGACCGGCTGATGATCGCATCGACAACCGACGGAATGTAATGATGATAGGCGCCCGCCCCAAGAAAGCATAAAACTGTATCAAGGCTGGTATTTTTATTTGCCAGTGCTTGCAAATGACGTTTGATTTCCAGTTCCGACATTTCTTTGGGCAAATCATAGAGGCGGTTAAATAGGACCGCTTCCGGGATATCGGCAAACACATCTTCGATCTGCGAAAGTCCCAAAAATTCCAACATTTGCTGGCGATCTTCCGTTGTATGTGGGAGATAACTGAATGATTTCAAGAATAATCCTCCTTGTGTCTTCACTATCAGCTGTGTATACAAGATAAGTTGAATGTATAAGGTGAGCTGTGTTTACAAGCATCTGCTTCATAGCCAACCAATTCATGCGCATCTGCTTTATAAGTATCAACTTTTAAGCATCTACTTCGCACGTTTATAAAATGGCGTCTTCATGACGACCGCCCGCACCGGTTTATTGCGAATGATGACATCAAACTCCTGACCCATCGAGGCATATGCCACATCGACAAGGGCCAGACCCAGGTTCTTTTTCAATGTGGGTGCAAACGTGCCTGTCGTTACTTGGCCGATCGTTTGGCCATTAACCTGAACCTCATAATGGCTGCGGGGAATCCCGCGCTCGACCATCTCAAACCCCACGAGTTTGCGTTTGACACCATTGGTTTTCTGCTCTTGCAATGCGGCACGCCCGATAAATTCTCCTTTATCCAGCTTGACAAACATGCCAAGCCCTGCTTCCAGCGGGGAAATATCTGCCGAGATTTCTTGTCCGTACAACGGCAGGCGCGCTTCAAAACGCAGCGTGTCACGGGCGCCCAGACCTATCGGCACCAATCCGTCTTCCTTGCCTGCTGCCAGCAATCGATTCCACAATTGAACCGCCTGATCTGCTTGCACATAGAGTTCAAACCCGTCTTCCCCGGTATAGCCGGTCCGTGAGATCAATGCCTGAATCCCGGCGACCTCCACATTTTGTGCAAACCAATAATAGCGAATCTGTGACAAATCGAAAGCGGTGAGCTTCCGCAGGATCTGCTCGCTCTTCGGTCCCTGCAGCGCCAATTGGGCGATCTCCCCGGACTTGTTCTCCACATGCACATCCCCTTGCACATGAGCGGAAATCCATTCAAAATCCTTTTCGATATTGGCCGCATTGACGACAAGCAGGTATTCATGCCCGGCAAGGCGATAGACAAGCAAATCATCCACACAGCCGCCATGCTCATAACACATCGGCGAATACATCGCCTGGTTGATTTCAAGCCTGGAAATGTCATTTGTAATGAGCCTTTGAATGGACGCGAACGCATCCGGCCCGGATAGTACAATTTCGCCCATATGGGAGACATCAAATAGACCCGCTTGTGTCCGAACTGCCGCATGTTCATCCAAAATTCCTTTGTACTGTACAGGCAATGCCCAACCGCCAAAATCAATCGTTTTTCCGCCATATTCTTGGTATACGGGAAACAACGGGGTTTGTTTTAAAACGTCCATAATACACTCATCCTTCCGGAATTCATATTCCTCACAATTCCTCACAATTCCTCACAATTCCTCACAATTCCTCACAATTCCTCACAATTCCTCACAATTCCTCACACTTTCCCAGTTTCTCGCATTTCGAACTTCCTCATGGTCACTCTCATCCATTTCAAAAAATTTACAACAAAAAAGGAGACACGCAGGCCTGCAAACCCGTGTCTCCTCTGTCCTTGCTACCTGAGAGTTCCCTTCCATTTTGTACATAATTACAAATGAGTGTTCAAATACAAGTGAATGTTTAAACGTGCAGTGCAGTTTATCATACACGTATTTGTAGTATGTACAAACCAATTTGAAGTTACCCCGTTGGTGGCCAATCATTGGCACTCTCCAGAGTCGCGTCCCTTCGCGGTACTTTTGCCTGAGAGATTCATGTTCCGTTCGGTCTGAACCATTTGCTCCTTCGGCGTTATCCATAGGATACTCTCTCCCACGAAGATCATCCGCAAATATTCATTTAAAAATGTGTAAGCATGAAACATTCCATACAAAGAGGGTATACTATGCGCTACCAGATTGCAAGATAGAAAAATAAGAAACGATCCAAAACGATTGAAACAGGTCAAAAATTCGTTTTTGTGGGGGATTTGCCCGTGTTGTCTTCAACAACTCTTCCATCATCCCAACACCAAGTATCTTCAATTTCAAAATCTTTTGTTCCTGCTTGCCAATTTGAAGAATTCTTGGTACAAGAAATGATGGAGCGATTTGACACAAATGCTTGGGATAATTGGGAATGTTTTCAACTCGCCATCGAAGCTGAACAAATCACTTTGGCTCCCAATTTTGAAGAACTCCTTTGTCTTGATCAATTAAAAGATGTTGTATTGTATGACCACCAGATCCAAACGGCCAAACGCGTCTTGAATGAATTGCATGGACGGGCGATTTTGGCGGACGAAGTGGGATTAGGCAAAACGATAGAAGCTGGCATGATCATAAAAGAATATATGATTCGCGGACTTGTGAAAAAAGTATTAATTCTGGTTCCGGCCTCTCTTGTATCCCAATGGACAAGGGAGTTGAATCAAAAATTTCAAATCCCTGCGTATGCGCAGAAAAAGGAATGGGCCTGGACCGCTTACGATTGTATCGTCGCATCCATCGATACGACCAAACGGGATCCGCACCGGCAGATCGTGCTCGATCAAGAGTGGGATATGGTGATTGTGGATGAAGCACACAAATTAAAAAATAACAAAACGCAAAACTGGCAGATGGTCAACCAATTGCGCAAAAAATATTTGTTGCTGCTTACAGCGACACCTGTTCAAAACGATTTAAAAGAGCTATACAACTTAATCACACTGTTAAAGCCGGGACAATTGGGCAATATCGAACACTTTATGGACAACTACGTAGAAGAAAAGCGATTGCCCAAAAACTCCACAGAACTGAAAAGCGTCATCGATGAAGTCATGATTCGCAACAAGCGCAGCGAAGGAAACATCCAGTTTACCAAGCGGATCGTAACGTCCATTCCGGTTGAATTGTCACCCGAAGAACGAAATCTATATGATGCAGTATCCGCATTTGTCAAAGATGAATACAACAAACGCAAAGAATTCAAATTAAATGTTCTGCCGTTAATGATTTTACAGCGGGAGATTTGCAGTTCACCTTATGCGGCTGCCGTTACGTTGGAGTCGATGCTGAAAGACCCGGATACACATCCGGATGTAAAGATGCAATTGCAAGAGATGTATCATTTGATTGAGCGCATTCCACAATACACCAAAGTTCAAAAAGTAATGGAATTAATTCGCGATATCGACGATAAAGTCATCATATTTACCGAATATCGGGCGAGCCAAGATTTCTTGATGTACATGCTGAAAAAGCAAGGAATCATGTGTGTTCCTTTTCGCGGCGGATTTAAACGCGGCAAAAAAGACTGGATGCGGGAATTGTTCGAAAAGAAGGCAAGAGTATTAATTGCGACAGAAGCCGGCGGCGAGGGCATCAACCTGCAATTTTGCAATCAGATCATCAATTTCGACTTGCCTTGGAACCCCATGCGGCTGGAACAACGGATCGGCCGTGTACATCGATTGGGGCAAACTCGGGATGTTCATATCTATAATTTATCCACGAAAGATACGATTGAAGAACATATCGTTCATCTGCTGCAAGAGAAAATTCGCATGTTTGAAATGGTGATCGGTGAACTGGATCTGATTATCGGCAAACTGCGGATGAAAACTACTTTTGAAAAAAAATTGATGGAATGGATCGTAACAGCCAAAGACAAGGATGAATTGCAGCAGCAATTGGATCAATTAGGGTCCATGATTCAACAGACACAACAGGATTTGCAGCATGAGGAATTGGAACCTTTTGAATTCTAATTCGTTGGGAGGTGCGACAGTTCATGAATCAGGCACAGATACAAGGATACTGCAAACGGTATTTCGAAGCGGTAGGAGCTTCGATTTACCGGGAAGAACCCCAGTATTTGCAGGTTGAATTGCCAAGAGATGTAGACAAAGAGCTGATTGAACGGCCCTTTTTCTGGAAATGGGCAGAGGCCATGGGGCAACATGTAGAGCCAACCATTTTGCATCTGATTTTTTCGCCTGATAAAAAACCGCAAGATGCTGCACGATTGCATTATGTAGGATTAGGCAGCCAACAACTTTTAAAAATTTTTCAATCTGCAAAAAAACGCGGACGAATTGTCCGTTTATTCGAAACAGGCAAAAAATCAGGCAGCGGCAGCTATATTCCTTATTTGATTGCGACGATAAAAATCTCATACCTGTCAGACCGGCGCAGAGACATATTTACATGCGATGCTGTGGAAATGCAATCAGGTGTCATCCTGACTGATGTGTGGGGGCATCTGGCAGCACGGACGTACCAAGCATCCCCGCAAGCGCCGACGCCCTGCAAGCATCAAAATCCTCTGCGCCCAACAGGCCACGCTCCAACGGATCGGCTAAAGATTGGGAATGGTTCAAATCGCGATACAAAGGAACATGAGGAGTATGCAATCGAATCCGCTCTGGATGATGTAGAATTGTGGAAAATGCAGTGCCAATCGGCATGGGAAGATTTAAAAAACGATATTGCAAAACGCATCCATGCAGAAGATCATGCATGGGCAGAAGAAGCCATGGAACAATTGCGGCAAGACAAAAAACAATTGGATGACTACTATGAAGGGCTTTTGCAAAAAGCCAAGGAAGATGAAATGCAGGCATATTTGGCGGAACGGGAAACCAGGTTGGCGGAGCTAGCTTGGCGCAGACAGCCGCGCATCCGGATCGAGCCGTTTAGCATCGGTTTGTTTTTTTTACGCACACCTTTGCTGTAAAATAAGCAAACCCAAACATCTTATAAGCGGATGTTCAAAAAACGGGCAAGACTCACTGACTTCACCACTTTTTGTACGAAAATAACATTTTCATGTGATGCGGTGGCTGAAAGGCCACATAAGTTTTGAACACGCACTATAAGATGTCCGGGTTTACACGTACATCCGGTTACCATATCGAGTATCCGGTTACTACAACGAGTATCTGATTACTACAACGAGCAATTGGTTATCCTTATCGATCGAGGAACTGGATATCCCGCAAGCGCGCATCTTCGCCATCCAGTCGGCCATGACGGTTCATCTGTACAATCCGGCTTTTTAAAGCATCTACCATCTGCTGCAACTCGGGCGAGACTCGCCCGTAAATCGCCGGCGGTTCATAGTTGCTGGTAAACAACGTCGGCAGTTGTGCGTTAAACCGATAATTGATGATGCGAAAAATGCGGTCGATTGTAAATTCATTGGCCCGTTCTTGGGCAAATTCGTCAATGGCCAAAACAGGCACCTGGCAATACGTTTCAACAATTGGCTCAACATCTTGTCCGGAACCGATCAAACTGCGCAACTTATCAAAAATCGTCTCAGCGCGGATAAAAATACAAGGAATTCTCCGTTCCGTCAACCGGTTGACAATTGCCAATAACAGATGAGTTTTGCCCACACCCGGCGGCCCAAAGATATACAATCCCTTGGAAGCCTCACCCACTTGGTACGTATCGCTGAATTGCAAAGCGGTCGTATATAATTTGGGGAATTTTTTGCGCTGTTCTGCCGGAAAATTGGAAAATGCAAACCGTTCGAGACCATAGACTCTTCCGGAATATTGCTTAAACCGTTCCACTCTCCGCAGTTCTTGCCACTGCATATACGGCTGGCAATGGTGTGTCCGTACAATCAACTCGCCATTGTATTCGCCAAGCACTTCCGTCATCCCTTGCGCATCGCCCATTTTCCCGCAATTCTCGTAGCCTTTGCACTCTTTGCAGATCCGTTTTTGCTTCAAATAATCCAACAAGGCAATTTGACCGCGGCTTACTGCATCTCTGGAAAGATTCAATTCCTTCAATTCCGGAATGTTTTTATAAAAATCTTCTATCGTATACGTTCCACGAAATTTTTTTGCGATCGAGCCAAGATCCGATAAAGCAGAACCGATATGTTGCAAATTCGATTCCCCCTTTTCACCGACTCTTAAAACAATTCGATATTACGGAATTGGATTCCTTCTGCATTTCTGCTGTTAGTTTCAGGATCTGAATCCATACCTTGATCATACTTTGACATTGTACACCGTAAGCAAATGAAGAATCGATACGACGCAAACCGTACCAATGAACTGCGTACTATGAAATGCGAGGCTATGATATGCGAACGGACTTCTCAAAGCCGGACGTTTGCGCCGGGGAGTGTCGATATTTCTCCTCATCCACGAAACTTGCCCCATTCCAATCCGGTTTTAGCACGAGTGTCGTACAATTTGTGCCGGCCTCGGCAAGTCCCGCAAACAATGCAGCCCGAATCCGCTCCATGCGGTTTTCGTCACAAAACGCGATGACAGACGGTCCTGCACCGCTTAATGCGACGCCAAAAGCTCCTGCTTCTCTGGCCAGCCGCACCGCTTTTTCCATGCCTGGCACCAACGGCATGCGGTACGGTTCGTGAATCAAGTCCCGCATCGAATCCCGCAGCAATTCCATGTCCCCGCTCGCTACAGCGGCTACCAACAATCCAGCCGCACCGATATTAGCGACAGCATCGCAAAATTTTACTTGTTCCGGCAGAACATTCCGGGACACGGAAGTCGCTAAATGAAAATTGGGAACAGCTACAACACAAGTGAACTCCTTTGGCAATTCAAACCGCTTATACAGGACGGCGGCACCGGCTGCAAATTGCCCGCTTACGACAAATCCACCCAGCATCGCCGCGCTGACATTATCCGGATGGCCTTCCAGATCAGACGCAAATGTGAGCAACCGCTGCTGTGAATAGCGGTCGTTCAACAGGCGATTGGCAGCAAGCACACCGCCAACGATTGCCGTGGCGCTGGATCCCAGCCCCCGCGTAATCGGCACTTCATTATGAATATGAATGTTTAATGGCGGAACTTCTTCGCCTGCTTTTTCAAACACGTAGCGAATCGCCTGAAAAACGATGTTTTGTTCGTCCAAAGGCACATATTCGCTGCCTTCTCCATCTACAGTAATTACGAGTCCCTGCTCGATACGCTCTACTTCAATCTCATTGTATAACTGCAGGGCCAGACCGAACGAATCAAATCCAGGTCCCATATTTGCCGATGTGGCGGGAATGCGAACTTTCATCGTCCCACACCCGACACGCTGCCGCCATATATCGCTTCTACGACGGCATCCCGATCTGCCGGCAATTTGGTAATTAAACCATCTGTGGCAAAGCGCATGGCAGTATCCGGATCTTTCAAGCCGTTTCCTGTCAGAACACAAACAATTCGGCTGCCTTGCTCAATCTTCCCTTGTTCATACATTTTTAAAACACCGGCAACAGAAGCGGCAGATGCAGGTTCACAGAAAATCCCTTCCCGTCCAATCAAGCGATACGCTTCCAGTATTTGATCGTCTGTTACGGAATCAATGACGCCGCCGGATTCGTCTCTCGCTTGTACGGCGCCTTGCCAGCTCGCCGGATTGCCAATTCGAATAGCGGTTGCCAATGTTTCCGGATTTGGAATCGGTTCGCCGCGAACGATAGCCGCAGAGCCTTCTGCTTCAAATCCGAACATGCGGGGCAGACGGTCGCTTTTTCCATGTTCGTAATATTCTTTAAAGCCTTTCCAATATGCCGTGATATTCCCGGCATTGCCGACAGGAAGCGCCAGAATATCCGGTGCTGCCTGCAATGCGTCGCAAATTTCAAACGAAGCAGTCTTTTGCCCTTCGATCCGATATGGGTTTACCGAGTTTACCAACGTAATCGGATAGTGATCGGCAATATCCCGGACGATTTGCAAGGCAGCGTCGAAATTCCCTTCGATCGAGACAATTTGGGCACCATACATCACTGCCTGCACCAGTTTTCCCATGGCAATTTTCCCGGACGGAATGACGACGACTGCTTTCATGCCACAGCGGGCTGCATATGCGGCTGCCGCTGCAGAAGTATTCCCGGTCGATGCACAAATCACCACATTGGCGCCATCTGCATTTGCTTTCGTAATGGCAGCTGTCATGCCGCGATCTTTAAAAGAGCCGGTCGGATTGGCGCCTTCAAATTTCAGCCATATGTGCAATCCTGTCCGTTCTGACAAATTGTTCGCATATACCAATGGCGTGTTGCCTTCCTGCAAGGTAACAGCCTGTACATCCTTTGAAAACGGCATGAATTCACGGTACTCATCGATAATTCCTTTCCACATACCAGTTCCTCCTTAAAATAAAGCCATGTATTTTAACAAACACATGCAACTACATGTATTTATCTACTGTTCACTAACAAATACCAGTTCAAGAACAAATGCCGGTTCACTAACAAATGCCGGTTCAAGAAAAAAACAGCCACATGAGCGGTAAGACAAATTAACTGTATCCTACGACTTCCGCTTTCCGGACACCGGGAAATTGCAACAGTTGGGTCAGTAAATCATCGACCGAAATATTCATCTGTGCAATTCCGATCGTTGCCGTAATATGTGCGATCTCGCCCATCGGAACTCCTTGGTTGATCGTGATAATGTTGCCGCCAAAATTCGCAATGGAATTTAAAACGGTCGACAACGTTCCGGAACGGTGTTCGAGTATCAAGAATAGTGTAATCAAACGGTCCGCATCTA